>NZ_JBWKOU010000004.1:0-405931 GCF_059416245.1 Curvibacter sp. GW821-FHT09D12
ACCAAGGGGAGTGATTGGTGGGTTGGATCCTCAGGCGGCGGCGCAGGGTTGGGTAGATGACTTGCCAGGACGCTTACATTGGCTCGCCCCGCAGCCGATCCTGGTGCCATTAGGTATTCATGGCCAATGCAACTGGTGTGGCCTCTTTATCCTGCCTGTGATGTGGAGCGCTGATCTCGCTCCATGCAGGCCACCCAGCTATGGCGCAGGCCTGTTGAGGCTGAATGAGCCCGAGACGCGGCGCAGTCAGAACTCCGCGCCTTCGACCAGAAAGCGAACCCTGCGAACGCCTTGCCATTCATCGGCGTCCAGCCGAAACGCGAGCTTGACTCGTTTGGGCAATGGCTCGGTATGCCCAAACCAAATGCCATCCACGGCATCACCCTGGTGCTTCAATTTCAGGGCCAGGTGCTTCTCCCCCACCAGCCTTTGTGACACCACCTCCAGTTCTTCGCTGAAAGTAGGGGGTGCAAATCCTTGACCCCATACTTCACGGTGCAAGGTGTCGACGACATCGGTGCGTCGGTATTCCGGCGCCAACGGGCCATCGGTATCCAGACGGCGGGTCAAGGTGGCTGCGTCAAGCCACTCATCTGCCACTTGGGCCAGCGCCTGTGAAAAGGTGTCGAAGTGGGATCGGGGGATTGAGCACCCGGCCGCCATTGCATGACCGCCAAATTTCAACAAGACACCAGGGTGACGTTTGGCCACCAAATCCAGTGCATCGCGCAAGTGAAAGCCGGGGATCGACCGCCCTGATCCCTTGAGTTCGTGCTCCCGGCCTGGCGCCGCGCTCGCCGCAAACACGAACGTTGGGCGATGCAGTTTGTCTTTGATGCGAGAGGCCACGATGCCCACCACGCCTTCGTGGAAGTCGGGGTCGAACACGCTGATGGCTGAAGGGGCGGCCTGGCCTTCTTCAAAAAGAGTTTCAGCGATTGCGAAGGCCTGTTCACGCATGCCGCCCTCGATGTCACGCCTCTCGCGGTTGATGCTATCGAGCAATTTTGCCAGTTCGTCGGCTCGACCGGCGTTGTCTGTCACCAGGCATTCGATGCCAACCGTCATGTCGGACAGCCTGCCCGCCGCATTGATGCGGGGGCCCAGTGCAAATCCGAAATCAAAGGTTGTTGCTTTGCGCGCATCACGCACTGCGGCGCGAAACAAGGCCTCGATGCCCGCTGGCATGACCCCTGCACGAATCCGCTTGAGACCTTGGGCGACCAATCGCCGGTTGTTTTCGTCCAACTTGACCACATCGGCCACGGTGCCGAGCGCCACAAGGGGGAGCAGGTCATCCAGTTTGGGTTGAGGATGCTCCACATACGCGCCACGGCGGCGGAGTTCAGCTCGCAAGGCCAATAGCACATAAAGCATGACGCCAACACCCGCCATGGATTTGCTGCCGAAGTCGCATCCGGGCTGGTTTGGATTGACGATGACATGGGCATCCGGCGTTTCGGCGGCCGGCAGGTGATGGTCGGTGATCAAGACCTGAAGCCCTAGTTCTCGGGCGCGGGCGACCCCTTCCATGCTGGCAATCCCGTTGTCGACCGTGATCAGCACATCGGCGCCCATGGCCTTCACCCGCTCCGCAATCGGCGCGGTCAGGCCATAACCATCAATGACCCGGTCGGGCACCAGGTAATCCACGCGTTGCGCCCCCAAAGCACGCAAGCCACGCAGGGCTACCGCACAAGCCGTGGCGCCGTCACAGTCGTAATCGGCCACGATGCACAGGCTCATGTTCGCTGCGAAGGCGTCAGCCAGAAGTTGTGCGGCCTTTTGAGCCCCTTTGAGGGTATGCGGCGGCAGCAGATGGGCCAGCCCATCGTCCAGTTCTTCCTTGTTCTGCACACCCCGGGCCGCATAAAGGCGTGCCAAAAGTGGGTGGATGCCGGCTTGCTCCAGGGCCCAGCAGGCGCGAGGAGGGATATCTCGTTCGAGTATTTTCATAGTGACTCCAGCGCCTGCCTGAATGCAGTTGTGCCTTGCCAGCGAGCTGCCAACCTGGACAGCAGACCATTGCGCGGGCCATGCCAGCTTTGCAGAGCCAGCTCGCCGCACAGCGTCAGTTCTATCGGTATACCCTGGCTTGCGATGCGGAGGCATTGGGCCATCGGTCCGGCGTCCAATTGCCTCCAGGCGTCTGTCCAGGCGTTCCAGTCCCCTGCCAGCGCGGGCCTGCGCAAGTCATCCAATACCTGTGGCGCAGCCTGCGGCGCCTGCCATCCCTGGGGCAGGGCGCCACAGCCACTGATCCAGAAGGAGTTGATGCTTGGCGCACCTTGCGCCTGGCGTGCCTCGCTGAACGCGTGCGTGTACAGCAGCATCTGGGTTTCTGTTTGCAAGCGCCTCAGCAGGTTTGCAGAGGGGCCCTGAGGCATCCATGCGTCAATCGAGCGTCCGATCACCCGATCCAGGCTGGGCGCATGCAACTTTCGAAAAACTTCACCACAGGCCAACCACCGCTCTGGGCTCTGGTAGTGCAGTTCGATGCCGTCGTCTTTGAAAAACGGTGCCAAGATGTCAAGCAGGGCACGCGACTCGGCCTCGCCCAGCCCCAAGGCCTGCGGGTCGCTCATGGCGATGTGGCTGCTCCCAACCTGCCAATGACAAGGGGTGATCCAGCTCCAGGCATGTTCCATGGTGGCTGGCCCCAGCCACTGCAGGGCGTCCCAGGCGGCCCACGGTGTGGGCGCTGCATCCAGCGAGGAGCCTTCGGGCAAGCCCATCGCCTGGGCCAAGGCCCATTCATGAGGCAGTGTGGGGCTGTCTTCACTTGGAGCGTGGCGGGTGCCTGGGCTCAGCAGTCGGCTCAACTGATAGAGGTTGGGTAACTCCCTGGGGCCAAGCGCCTGTTGGGCGCCTTCGGCGGAGCAATGCGCATAGGGCACGATGAGCCGCACCATACGGCTAGCGATATTCTGTTCTGACATGGGGTGTATTGTCCGGGATGCCACAATCTCGGCTCCATGCAAATCCCTTACGAATTGGCCTTGGGCTGGCGATACACCCGCGCCGGCCGTGCCACACGGCGCAACGGCTTCATCTCATTCATCTCCGGGGTCTCCATGCTGGGCATTGCGCTGGGCGTGGCGGCCCTGATCATTGTCCTGTCGGTCATGAACGGTTTCCAGAAGGAAGTCCGTGACCGCATGCTCAGCGTGGTGGCACACATCGAGATCTTCACCCCCCAGGGTGACGCGTTGCCCGATCCGTCGCTGACGCTCCAGGAGGCGAGACGCCAATCTGAGGTGCTGGGCGCAGCACCCTTCATCGCTGTGCAGGCCTTGCTCGCCCGGGGCGACACCATGAAAGGGGCCATCGTGCGCGGCATCGACCCCGCGCGTGAACCGGAAGTCGCGGACATGGACTCCGCCCTCAAGCAAGACGTGCTGCAACGCCTGGTGCCTGGGCAATTCGGCATCGTGCTTGGCGCCGACCTGGCCCGCAGCCTGGGCGTGCGCACAGGCGATCCGGTGACCTTGATCGCCCCCTCAGGCCAGGTCACGCCCGCGGGGGTGGTGCCCCGCCTCAAACAGATGACCGTGGTCGGCACCTTCGACTCCGGTCACTATGAGTACGACTCCACCCTGGCCATGTTGCACATGGAAGATGCCCAGCGCATCTTTCGCCTGGAGGGGCCCACCGGCATTCGCCTTCGCATTCGCGATCTTCACCAGGCCCGCGAGGTGGCCCAGCAACTGGCCGGCAGCCTGAGTGGGGATCTGCTGATCAGCGATTGGACGCGCCAGAACAAGAGCTGGTTCGCGGCCGTTCAGCTTGAAAAACGCATGATGTTCATCATCCTGACCCTGATCGTGGCCGTGGCCGCCTTCAACCTGGTCAGCACCCTGGTCATGACCGTCACCGACAAGCGCGCCGACATCGCCATCTTGCGCACGCTGGGCGCCAGTCCGGCCAGCATCATGGGCATCTTTGTCGTGCAGGGCGCGATGGTGGGTGTGATCGGCACCTTGGCGGGGCTGGTGCTGGGCCTGGCCATTGCCTGCAACATCGATGTGATCGTACCGGCCATCGAGCAAGCCTTCCACGCCAGCTTTTTGCCCAAGGACATCTATCTCATCAGCCGCATGCCCAGTGACCCGCAGCAGGGCGACATCCTGCCCATTACCCTGATCTCACTGCTGCTGGCATTTGTGGCCACTCTCTATCCCAGTTGGCGTGCCAGCCGGGTCAACCCTGCCGAGGCCCTGCGATATGAGTGATCCAACCCTCTCCAACACCGTGCTGCAAGCCCGGGGCCTGAGCAAGCGTTTCACCGAAGGCCGGCTGGATGTGTCGGTGCTGCAGGGCGTGGACCTCAGCATCCGCGCTGGCGACACCGTGGCCATCGTCGGCGCGTCCGGTTCGGGCAAAAGCACGCTGTTGCACTTGCTGGGCGGGCTCGATGCGCCCAGCGCCGGTGAGGTCAGCCTCATGGGCCAACCCCTGTCGCAACTCGACCCTGCCACCCAGGGGCGATTGCGTAACCGGCACCTGGGCTTTGTTTACCAGTTCCACCACTTGCTGCCCGAGTTCAGCGCGCTGGACAACGTGGCCATGCCTCTGCGCATCCGCCGTGAAGCCGCAGCCGTCTCCTCCGAGGCGGCGCGCCGCATGCTTGAGGCGGTGGGGTTGGCCGATCGCTTGCACCACCGACCGGCGGAGCTTTCTGGCGGCGAGAGACAGCGCGTGGCCATCGCCCGCGCCCTCGTAGCCCAACCCGCCTGCGTGCTGGCGGACGAACCTACAGGCAACCTTGACCGGGGTACGGCCGAGCAGGTGTTCCAGCTGATGCTGCAATTGGCCCGCGATCAGGGCACCGCCTTTGTCATGGTCACCCACGACGAAACCCTGGCGGCACGCTGTGCCCGCCAAATGCGCCTGGTTCGGGGTTGCCTGGCCGAGGAGCGCACGGACCAGGCCACCAAGGTGCCCGCATGACGCTGGACTGGTTGGATTTCGATTGCAGCGAAGACACCGATGAAGGGGGCACCTTCGACGCCATGGCATCGGTCTGGCCCGAGCAACTGCCCCTGGTACTGGCCGAGATCGCCGCGGTGCTGAAATGGGCGCGAGACCACTTTGGCCCTGAAAGGCCTCTGGACCATGGCGGTGACTGGGACGTGGATCTGCAGGCCTGGTGCGAGACCCAGCCCGTGCACAGCCTGACCGTGAACCTTCACACCCCAGGACTGGTGGTTTCAGAAGAGGCCCCCGGCGAAGAGCGGGTGCGTCGCACCGTCACCCTTTCACTCTGTGGCAGCGTCACCTTCGCTGAGGCCATGCGCGAGCGATTCGCACTTTAAGTCGCATCGCAACTGCCGCTGGTCACGGGTCATGGGTGCGAGCGCCGTGGGCCAGGGTGAGTTTGACCCGGTCCGGTACGGGGCCTCAGGCGGCTGCGGACAGGGCGTCGGGCCCGCCATGGGCGCTCACAGACGGCGCTGCTGGCGACGGTTCGCTCACCTCTTGGCCTTGAACCTGGTTGGCTGAGGCTTGAACGCGGTGGCTGACCGTGACCACGGAGGGTGCCTGTCGGATCAGTGGGGCATGTAGGTTGATAGGAGCATCAGGCCGGATACGAAGTCTCAGAATATTCATGGCATTGACCGTGGGGTCTGCTTCACCCGTCACCCCCGGGTGAGCGCGGTCATGACGCAGAAACACGTGCCTCCATGGTCTGCTCTTCGCCTCCGCGGGATCTTCTGAAAAGAGGGGCAATCACCCCGCATTTCGGGGCATCAAAGCTGCCGACCGGCTTGGCGCCTGTCACGGTTATCGACCGTTGAACGTGGGGCTTGACCTCTTTTTCTCAGACCGTCACTGGCAATCCACATTCACCAGCGACAGCTTGCCCGCGACAATGTTGCCGCTGCCATTGCTCACGCTGCACTTGCCTTGCAGCGGTTGCTGAGCCACCACCACCTGATAAGGTGTCCCCGCGGGCAGTGAGTTCTTGAATTGGAAGAAGCCGTTCTGCGCCAGCAACAGCGACAGACCGTTGGTGCTCAGCGTCACGCTGGTGCCCGCTTGCAGCCCGGCCAGGGTGCCGCCCAGCGAAAGGCCGGTATCGCAGGCCACTTTCACGGCAAATACCCCATCGCCTCGGCTGTTCACCTTGCCACTGCCACTGCTCACACTGCAGTTCACGCCGGCAGGCTGGGTGAGAACGCTGACGTTGTAGCGTTCGTCAGCCTTCAGTCGCGTGTCAAAGCGGAATTCACCGTTGCGCGTCAGCGTCAGATCGTCGTCGGCATTGTTTTGCAGCACAAGTTGCTGGCCACTGGGCAGCCCGCTCAGCGTGCCACCAATCGGGGCGTCGGAGCCCTGGTCATTGCAGGCGCTCAAGAGAGCGCTGCTCAAAAGGCAAAGGCTCCACAAGGGCCAGACATGTTTTTTTGCAGCTTTTTTTGCGGGGGGCATGGGCCAAGTCCTCAGTGTCGGTGAGAGCCCGCGCCAGGATGGGCGTGGGGCGGCTGTTGTGGCAGCCGCGACAAGGTAGATACCAACCCCCGGTAACCTGGGTCAGATCGGCAAGATTCAAACAGTCTGATGCAAGGGTGCGACCGTTGGCCCTTTCGTGAGGGTCAGCGGCTCATCACGGAGCGCAACACCTGGGCCAGTTCGGCCGGGGCAAACTTGGCCACATAGGCATCGGCGCCCACGCTCTTCACGTGATCCTCGTTGGTCGTGCCTGACAGCGAGGAGTGGATCACCACCGGCAGCCCGCTGAAACGCACGTCTTGCTTGATGTTTCGCGTCAGGGTGAAGCCGTCCATCTCGGGCATCTCCAGGTCAGTCAGCACCAGGGCCACCTTGTCGCGGATCGTCAGGCCTTCCTTGCGCGCATCGGCCTCGATGCGTTGCAGCGTCTCCCAGGCCTCTTTGCCGCTGCGGGTCATCACAAAGGGGGCTCCCATGGCTTCGAGGCTCTTTTCCATCAGCGTGCGGGCCATGGGCGAGTCGTCGGCTGCCAGCACCACGCTGCCAGGGCGCAGGTTGAGCGAGGGGCCAATGGTGCCCGGGTTCACTTCCTGATCGGGGGTGGGGCTGACGCGACGCTGGATGGCTTCCACATCCAGCACCTGCACCAGGCGGGTGTTGTCCACATCGCCGTCCAGGCGGGCAATGCTGGTCACCATGCCTGAGGCCGCGTTGCCCTCGGCCGCCAGCACCTGCGTCCAGTCCAGGCGCACGATCTCTTCCACCGCTTCCACCGCAAACGCGATGGTGTGGCGTGCAAACTCGGCCACCAGCATGATGTTCAAACCGGTCACCGGCTGGCATCCCACGATGAACGGAAGGTCGATCACCTGGATCACCTGGCCGCGCAGGTTCACCACCCCGAGCACACCCTTGGCGGCCCCGATGATGGCGGTGATCTTGGGCATCTCCACGATCTCTCTGACCTTGAACACGTTGATGCCAAACAGCTCAGACCTGTCCCCATGAGCATCCTTGCCCAGGCGGAACAACAGCAGTTCAAATTTGTTGGTGCTGGTCAGGTTGGTGCGCTCGTCGATCTCTCGTTGGGCTTCTGAGGTCATGGCGGATTCCACTTGTGACAAAGAAAAACACAGTCTAGCCCCAACTTCGCGCTATGGGGCGTCAGAGTGGGGCCTGGCACCGGTTTCGCAGTGCGGCTTGCGTTGCCTCAGTCAGGAACAGTGGGTTTCAAGCCACGCGGCCGAACCAGCTTAAGGACAAACCCGAGGCCAGCAAGACCAGTGCCGCCGCTGCCAGGGCCAGCAAGGCACTGATCTCGGTCTCGTGGGTTTCCAGGGCCAGCCGTGAGCCCAGGGTTTCGTAGACCTGATGCAGGGCCTCGGCCGAAGCCGCATGAAAGTACTCGCCCTGGGTGCGCGCTGCCACCGCCTTCAGCGTCTCCTCGTCCAGTCGCACCCGCATTGACCAGCCTTCAAATCCCACGGTATCGCCATCCACCGTCCCCACCCCCACGGTGTATACGCGCACCCCGCGCTCTGCGGCCAGGCGGGCGGCCTCCAGGGGATCGACCCCCGTGGTCCTCTGGCCGTCCGTCAACATGATGATTGCCGCCGTGGTGTAAGAGCCTGCGGGTACAGGCTGCCAGGGCTGTGGTCTGGTGGCCTCCGGGCTGCCCAGTGGGGCTGCGGTGATGGTGCCGGCCCCCCAATGGGCCAAATCGATGCCGGCCTGGGGAAACAAAGTGGCCAGCGCCACCACCAAGCCATTGCCGGTGGCCGTGCCCCGTTGCAGTTGAAAGCCATCGATCGCCTGAAACAAGTCCTCGTGGTTGCGGGTCGGGGCCTGGGCCAGCTGGGCGCTGCCGGCAAAGGCCACGATGCCCACGCGCACGGGCCTTGGCAGGCTGCGGATGAAGGCCTTGGCCGCCTCCTGGGCCGCCACCAGCCGGTTGGGTTTGACGTCGGTGGCGCGCATGCTGCCCGACACATCCATCACCAGCAACAGGGTCTGTTGTTCGCTGGGCAGGCTGATCCGCGCCACCGGACGGGCGGCGGCCAGCAGCAACAAACCCCAGGCCAGCAAGAGCAGGGCGGGTGGCAAGTGCCGCCGCCAGCGCCGGCCCGGCCCCATGGCCTGTTGCAGCAGGCCCAGCCCCGGGTAGAGGGTGGCTGCACGCCGGCGGCGCAGCAGCAACACGTAAGCCGCCACGGCCACCGGGCACAAGGCCAGCAGCCACAGCATCTGGGGCCACAGAAAGCTCATGTGGGGGCCTCCGCCTGAGGCCATCGGTTCTGAGGTCTGGGGGCCTCGGCAGGCAGGCCTCTGCGCAAGCGCACAAAGCGCCGCAACTCGGCCGCCCAATCAGCGGCCGTGCTCAACGCCAGGGCGTCGACCCCGGCGCGGCCAAAAGCCTCGCGCAGGCGCACACCGCGTTCTGCCGCGGCCTGGGCAAAGCGCTCGCGCAGGGCACGGTCGTGGCTGTCCACCCACAAGGCCATGCCGCTTTCAGGATCCCGCAGGTGCAGCAGGCCCAGATCCGGCAGCGCTTGCTCCAGTGGGTCCAGCAGCTGCAGGGCCACCACATCGTGCTTTTGGGCCAGGCGTCCCAGAGGGCGCTCCCAGTCGATCTGCTCCTGGAAATCGCTCAGCACCAGCACCGTGCTCCGCCGGTGCAGCGTGGCGCCGGCCCGGTGCAGCGCTCGGGCCAGGGCCTGGGGGCGCGTTGCAGCGCTGGCGGGTGGGCCTGCAGGGCGGCGGCTGTCTGGCCCCTGGTCCAAGGCATGGCGCAACTGCGCGGCCCCCTGGCGTCCGCCCAGAGCGCGAGGGCTTTGTCGCAGGCCCTGAGGGCCGAACTCATTGAAAGTCAGTGTGCCCACCCGGTGGCCGTGCTCCAGCCAGGTCAGGGCCAAACCCCAGATCAGCTCTTGCGCCAGGCGGGCTTTGCTGTGGCGGCCCGAGCCGAAATGCATGGAGCGGCTCTGGTCCAGCACAAACCACGCGCTCATGTCGCGCTCTTCGTGGAACAGGCGCACGTGGGGGGTGTGCAGGCGGGCCGTGGCGTTCCAGTCGATGTGCCGTACCTCGTCGTGCGGCTGGTATTCGCGCAGGTCCGCCAGATCCAGGCCGCTGCCGCGCAGCAGGCTGAGATACGGCCCGGGCCGCCAGCCCTGCAGCCGCTTGAGCGCAGGCCAGTCCAGCTTCATCTGGGCTGGCCGGGGCCCGAAGGGCGCAGCCGTGTCAGATCGATCCAGGGCGTGGGTCGTCATGCTGCAGGGCTCGGGGTGGCGGGCTGATGCGGCCCATCAGCCGGTTGATCAGGCTGTCGGGGCTGTGCCCCTCGGCCAGGGCTTCATAGGACAAGGTCAGCCGGTGGCGCAGCACTTCGGGTGCCAGGTCCGTCAGGTCTTCAGGCAGTGCGTAGCGCCGGCCACGCATCAGCGCCAGTGCCCGTGCGCCCTCGGCCAGCGCGATCGTGGCCCGGGGGCTGGCCCCGGCGTTCAGCCACCCCTGCAGCTCGGGCAGACCGTGTTGGGCCGGCTGCCGTGTGGCCGACACCAGTCGCACGGCGTACTGCAGCAAAGCTGGGTCCAGGTACACCTGCC
The DNA here is from genome assembly GCF_059416245.1 of Curvibacter sp. GW821-FHT09D12. Classification (NCBI taxonomy): domain Bacteria; kingdom Pseudomonadati; phylum Pseudomonadota; class Betaproteobacteria; order Burkholderiales; family Comamonadaceae; genus Curvibacter; species Curvibacter sp. GW821-FHT09D12. The sequence continues at coordinate 10,059 of NZ_JBWKOU010000004.1, forward strand.
GGCAGCAGGCTTGCAACGCGACCAGGGCCTCCATGCTGGCGACTGGCCGCACGGCCACCGGCGGGGCGATCGCCCGCTGAACGATCGCCAGCTCCTCCTCGTCGCTCGGATAGCCGATGTGCACCTTCATCATGAACCGGTCCAACTGGGCCTCGGGCAGGGGGTAAGTGCCCTCGGTCTCGATCGGGTTCTGGGTGGCCATCACCAGAAAGGGGCTGGGCACCCGGTGGGTTTCGCCGGCCAGGGTCACCTGGCGCTCTTGCATCACCTCCAGCAGTGCACTTTGCACCTTGGCCGGCGCGCGGTTGATCTCATCGGCCAGCAGCAGGTGGGTGAACACGGGGCCCAGGGCGGTGCTGAATTCCCCGTTGCGCGGGTTGAACAGACGTGTGCCCACCAGGTCGGCTGGCATCAGGTCAGGCGTGAACTGGATGCGCTTGAACTGGCCATGCAGTGTCTGCGCCAGTGTCTTCACCGTGAGGGTCTTGGCCAGCCCGGGCACGCCCTCCACCAGCAAGTGCCCCTGCGCCAGCAGCGCCACCATCACGCGCTCCAGAAACCGGTCCTGCCCGACCACCACGCGCTTGATCTCGTAGAGGATCTGCTCCATCAGGGCGGCGGTGTCGGCGCCGGGCGCGGTCTGCGTTGGGGGCGGGGCATCCATGGGCGGGTTCCTTGTTCTGGCAGGGGGCTTCAGAAAGGGGGCATGCCGGCCGCCGTGGCGGCGCTCTCGATCGGTACGGCAAAGCCGATGCCGATGAAGGTTTTGGCCGCACCGGGGTTGAGGATGGCCGTCACGATGCCCACCACCTCACCTTGGGCCGTGAACAGGGGCCCACCTGAGTTGCCCGGGTTGGCTGCCGCATCGAACTGAATCATGTGGTTCAGTGTCTGGCGTCCCTGAGGCGAATCAAATTCGCGGTCCAGCCCCGACACCACGCCTGCGGACACCGATGGCCCGATGCCGTACGGAAAGCCGATCACCCCCACGGTGTCGCCCGGGTGCAGGCTGCCGCTGCTGGCCAGGGTGGCGGCCACCAGGTCATCGGGCACGCGGCTGGCCTGCAGCACCGCCAGATCCTGCGCGGGTCGGGTGGCCACCAGGGTGGCGCTGGCGCGCAAGCCATCGCTGAATACCAGGCCGATGCGTTTGGCCCCTTTGACCACATGCAGGTTGGTCAGGATCAGGCCGCTGTCCACCAGCACCACGCCGGTGCCGACGCTGGTCTCATGTCCTTCGCGTTCTTCACGGCCTCGCGTATTGCCTTGGTGGGCGGGGCGTTCGGTCCGCTCGTGGCCAAAACCCACGACCCGAACCACCGAGGGCGCCACCCGCTCTGCGGCCAGTGCCACGGCTGAACGCAGCGGCTGGGTTTCGAGGCTGTGCCGCACCGCGGCATCGATGTCCTGCTGCGTCAATGGGCGAGGCCGGGGTGCCAGTTGCCAGCCCAGCAACAGGCCGGCAAACAGCAGGGCGGCGGCGCTGATCCAGGCCGGCGCCCGGGCGCGCCAATGGGCTTGTCGCGCAGGGGCGGATGGGGTGGCTGGGTTGGCGGGGTGTCGTGCGGTCGTATCGGTGGCCTGGGGGGCCTGGCTCAAAGGCTCTTGTGGAGAGGGGGGCGCGTCGACCGGCACGGGCTCCCGGGCCGTGGCGGCGGCGGGAGGGCGGGGTGGGATGTACAAGGCGGGCCTGCGCATGGGGTCACCTGTGTCCTGGGGCATGGGCACGGTGCCGACGCCTGGGCAAAACCTTAGCATGGTTTGCCGTCGGCTGCACGGCCCGGGGAGGCCGTGCAGCCCTGGCGCTTCAGGCATCATCGGGCCCATGTTGTTCTGGCTAGACACCCATTGCCACCTTGACGCCCCCGAACTGGCCGCCGATGTCGACCAGGTGCGCCAGCGGGCCCGGGCCGCCGGGGTCGGGCACTGTGTGCTGCCGGCGGTCGAGGTGGCCCATTTCGAGGCGGTGCGCTGCCTGGCCCACCGGCACGGCGACAGCTATGCCCTGGGCATCCACCCCCTTTACACCCCACGGGCGGCCGACTCTGACCTGGCCCGCCTGGTCCAGGCCCTGCAGGTCGCGCAGGCCGACCCGCGCCTGGTGGCCGTGGGCGAGATCGGCCTGGACGGCTTTGTGCCGGGCCTGGACATGGCGCGCCAGCAGCATTTCTACCGGGCTCAGTTGCGCCTGGCGCGGCAGTTCGATCTGCCGGTGATCCTGCACGTGCGCCGGTCGGCAGACGCACTGCTGGCCGCCCTGCGCTCGATCGGGGGCCCCGGTGCGGGGGCCTGGCGGGGCATTGCCCATGCCTTCAATGGCAGCTTCCAGCAAGCCGAGGCCTTTGTTCACCTGGGCTTCAAGCTGGGCTTCGGCGGGGCGCTCACCTACGACCGGGCGTTGCAACTGAGACGCCTGGCCACCGAACTGCCGCTGGATTCGCTGGTGCTGGAGACTGACGCGCCCGACATTCCGCCGCACTGGCTGTACCGCACGGCGGCCGAGCGTGCGGCAGGCCTGCCGCAGGGCCGCAATACGCCGGCCGAACTGCCCCGCATCGCGGAGGTGCTGGCCGGCCTGCGGGGCCTGCCCCTGGCCGAACTGGCCGCGGCCACCACGCGCAATGCCTGCTCGGCCTTGCCCCGACTCGAAGCCCTGCTGGCCGGGGCCACGCCATGAGCGAGCGCCTCACAGGCCTGCCCCCGGTGCTGGGGCCAGAAACCCGCCTGCTGGTGCTGGGAAGTTTTCCGGGTGCCCGCTCACTGGCCCAGCAGCAGTATTACGGGCACCCGCAAAACCAGTTCTGGAAGATCCTGTCCACTTTGTGGCAATGCGACCTGGTCGCACTGGATTACCCCGATCGGCTGCAGCAACTGCAGCGGCGCGGCCTGGGGCTGTGGGATGTTTATGCCTCGTGTGAACGCGAAGGCAGCCTGGACAGCGCCATCCGCAAGCCCTTGGTCAATGACCTGGCCAGCCTGCGTCAGCGTTGCCCCTGCCTGTGCGCCATCGCCCACAACGGCGGCGAAAGCTACCGCCATGCCCGGCACACCCTGGCGCTGGGGCTGCCGGTGTGGCGCCTGCCGTCCACCAGCCCGGCCAATGCGTCCCAGACCCTGGCGCACAAGCTGGCCGCCTGGCGCGAGGCCTTCGAGTCGGCCGGTCTGCTCTGAGTGCCGGCTGCCGGCGCTTCATGTGCTGGGCGGGCCTGCTACAGTGCTGCACCGTTTTTCACCCGCACAGCCATGGCCCGCAGCAAATCCACCCCCACCCCCGTCGAACTGCCCGAAGTCAATTTCTCGGACTGGGACGGTGTGCGCAGTCTGCACCTGGGCACCGAATGGATCCAGGGCACCATGCTCATGGACGCCCCGTACGACATCGAACTGGAGTACGTGCAACGCATGATGGCCTGGCTGCTGTTCACCGACCCAGCCCGCCTGACGCGCTTCCATGCCATGCAACTGGGCCTGGGCGCCGGCACGCTGACCAAGTTCTGCCGCAAAAAGCTCAAGGTCACCACCACGGCCATCGAACTCAACCCTCAGGTGTTGCATGCCTGCCGCGGCTGGTTCAAGCTGCCGCCCGACGACAGCAAGCTGCGCGTGGTGATCGCCGACGCCGCCGAGGAAATCCGCAACCCCATGTGGCACGGCGTGGTCGATGCCCTTCAGGTCGACCTGTATGACCATGAGGCGGCCGCTCCGGTCCTTGACAGCGCCGAGTTCTATGCCGATTGCCGTCAGTTGCTCAGCGAAGACGCCTGCATGACCGTGAACCTGTTCGGTCGCTCCTCCAGCTACGAGCGCAGCGTCGAGAAAATGGTCGAGGCCTTTGGGGCTGACGCCATCTGGGCCTTCAAGCCCACCCGCGAAGGCAACACCGTGGTGCTGGCCCAGCGCACGCCGTCGCGCCCCAAGCGCGAAGTCTTGCTGGAGCGCGCCGAACTGATCCAGAGCCGCTGGGGCCTGCCGGCCACCAAGTGGCTGCGCGTGTTCAAGCCGCTGGTGTCACGCCGCTCTGCCTGAGTGCCTTGGCCTGGGCCTGGCACCTGCCGGTGCAGGCCCGCGGCAACGCCTTTGCAAAGGCTTCGAATCAGCTTGGTGAACCGGTGCCGTGCCAGGGCCCGCGTGGCCGCCGGGCGCGTTATGCTGGCGGTTGCGCCGCCAAACCTGGCGGAATCACCGGAACCCAGCCGTCATGAGTGCCACCGCGCCCCCTTCCGCCAGCGCCACCCCACCTTCCAGCGCCCCCCCGTCCGCCGGCCTCACCATTCCCTACATCGGTCTGCTCGACTGGCGGCGGGTGGTCGATTGGCTGCGGGCCGACGGCGTGATCTCGGCCGAGCAGGCCGAGCGCACCGTGGCACGCTGTTCGCAGGCTGAAAGCGCACAGCATCCTCTGGTGCGTCTGGCCAGCGTGGCCATGCTGAGGGCCTCCAACGGCCGGCCGTTGGACCTGGAGGAGCTCACCCAGTACATCGCCGGGCGCGCCGGGGTTGAGTACCTTCGCATCGATCCCCTGCGCGTCGATGTGGGCAAGGTGGCCGAGACCATGAGCGCCGCCTACGCCGAGCGCCACCGCGTGCTGCCGGTGCAGATCACTGCCAGCGAGGTGGTCGTGGCCACGGCCGAGCCCTTTGTGACCGATTGGATCAGCGAAGTCGAACGCCAGTCCCGGCGCCGGGTTCGGCGTGTGGTGGCCAACCCGCTGGAGATTCACCGCTACACCGCCGAGTTTTTCGCCTTGGCCAAATCGGTGCGTGCCGCGCAGAAGGCGGGGGCCAGCAACAACGCGGCGAGCTTCGAGCAACTGGTCGAACTCGGCCGCAGCAACAAGCAGCTTGATGCCAACGATCAGGGCGTGGTGCGGGTGGTCGACTGGCTGTGGCAATACGCCTTCGACCAGCGTGCCAGCGACATCCACCTGGAACCCCGGCGCGAGCAGGGCGTGATCCGCTTTCGCATCGATGGCGTGCTGCACTCCGTCTACCAGATGCCCATGGGCGTTCTCAACGCCATGGTGGCTCGCGTCAAGCTGCTGGGTCGCATGGACGTGGTCGAGCGCCGACGCCCGCAGGACGGTCGCATCAAGACCCGCAACCCGCGGGGTGATGAGGTGGAAATGCGCCTGTCCACCCTGCCCACCGCCTTCGGCGAGAAGATGGTGATGCGCATCTTCGACCCTGACACGGCGGTCAAAGACCTGGACGCCCTGGGCTTTTCGGCCCACGACGCCCAACGCTGGGAGCAGCTCACGCGCCGGCCTTACGGCATCATCTTGGTGACCGGGCCCACGGGTTCGGGCAAGACCACCACGCTGTATTCCACGCTCAAGCGGATGGCCACCGACGAGGTCAACGTCTGCACCGTTGAAGACCCGATCGAAATGATCGAGCCTGCCTTCAACCAGACCCAGGTGCAGCCCCAGCTCGACTTCAGCTTTGCCGAGGGCCTGCGCTCGCTCATGCGGCAAGACCCGGACATCATCATGGTGGGCGAAATCCGTGACCTGGAGACCGCCGACATGGCGGTCCAGGCGGCCCTCACCGGCCACCTGGTGTTTTCCACCCTGCACACCAATGACGCGCCCTCGGCCATCACCCGGCTCATGGAGTTGGGCGTGCCGCCCTACCTGCTCAACGCCACGGTGCTGGGGGTGCTGGCCCAGCGCCTGGTGCGCACCTTGTGCCGCCAGTGCAAGGTGCCCGACGAGGCCTTCAGCGCCGAGACCCTGGCCGACTTCGTCAAGCCCTGGAAGATCAATGCCAGCGGTGGCTACCGCCCCTACAAGCCCGTGGGCTGCGTGGACTGCCGCATGACGGGATTCATGGGGCGCATGGGCCTGTACGAACTGCTCTCCATCAGCGAAGCCTTCAAGGATCGCGTCAACCGTGAGCCCAGCCTGGATGCGCTGCGCCGCCAGGGCGTCAGCGATGGCATGCGGCCGCTGCGCCTGGCCGGAGCGCTGCGCGTGGCCGAAGGCCTGACCACGCTCGAAGAAGTGCTCAGCACCACCCCCCCTCTGGATTGAGGGGCCGGTCGGGGCCATGACCGCCCCCCACAAGCCTGCGCATCGCGCTCTGCTACTCCCTGGTAGCAGGGTTTTCCTTTGTTTGGATGGGGCGTTGTGGTGGCGCTTGTTTAGTCAATTTGGGTTTTCCCTTGGATTTGTGCTTTTCTGGGCTGCCGCTGCTCCAGATTTGCGCTGCGTCAGTGACTTGGTAGGTGATATCCACATCTGACAGCTTCGTGAAAGCCACCACAATCGCCCAGTCGAAAAATTCTTTCGAGGAGATACTTCGTGAAAATCAAAAGTCAAAAAGACTTTTTTTCCGGCCTCATGTTCATGGGGGTCGGTGTCGCGTTCGCATGGGGTGCCACGACTTACAGCGTGGGGTCTGGTGCGCGCATGGGTCCTGGGTACTTTCCCCTCATGCTGGGCATCCTGCTGGCTTTGATCGGATCTGTCATCACCTTCAAGGCGATGGTGGTCGAGACCGAAGGTGGCGACAAGATCGGTGCCTGGGCCTGGAAGCCCCTGTTCTTCATCCTGGCCGCCAACTTCGTGTTCGGCATCCTGCTCGGCGGTCTGCCCAGCATTGGTTTGCCGGCCATGGGCATGATCCTCGGCATCTACGCCCTGGTCATCATCTCCAGCCTGGCGGGCAATGAGTTCAGCCTCAAGGGTGTGCTCGGTCTGTCCACCATCCTGGCGATTGGCAGCTACCTGGCTTTCGTGGTCCTGCTCAAGCTGCAGTTCCCGGTGTGGCCCAGCTTCATCACCGGCTGAGCATTGAGGAGTACAAAAAATGGATTTGATGAATAACCTGGCGCTCGGTTTTGGCGTTGCCTTCACGGGCCAAAACCTGATCTACGCTTTCGTCGGCTGTCTGCTGGGCACCCTGATCGGTGTGCTGCCTGGCATCGGCCCCGTGGCGACCATCGCCATGCTGCTGCCCGCCACCTACGCGCTGCCCCCGGTGGCTGCGCTGATCATGCTGGCCGGCATTTACTACGGTGCTCAATACGGTGGCTCCACCACCGCGATTCTGGTCAACCTGCCAGGTGAATCCTCGTCGGTGGTGACCGTGATCGACGGCTACCAGATGGCTCGCAAGGGCCGTGCGGGGCCGGCGCTGGCTGCGGCGGGCCTGGGCTCGTTCTTTGCCGGTTGCGTGGGCACCTTGATCCTGGCCGCCTTCGCGCCGCCGCTGACCGAAGTTGCCTTCAAGTTCGGCCCGGCCGAATACTTCTCGCTGATGATCCTGGGCCTGATCGGCGCCGTGGTGCTGGCCTCGGGCTCTTTGCTCAAGGCGGTGGCCATGATCGTGCTGGGCCTGTTGATGGGTCTGGTCGGTACCGACGTGAACTCGGGCGTGGCCCGCTTCAGCTTCGACATCCCTGAATTGACCGACGGCATCGGCTTCGTGGCCATCGCCATGGGTGTGTTCGGCTACGGCGAAATCATCACCAACCTCGCCCAGTCGGACGAAGACCGTGAAGTGTTCACCGCCAAGGTCGAAGGCCTGTTCCCGAACAAGGAAGACTTTAAGAACATGATCCCGGCTGTGCTGCGTGGCACGGCGCTGGGTTCTGCCCTGGGCATCCTGCCCGGCGGCGGTGCGCTGCTGGCTGCTTTTGCCGCCTACACCATCGAGAAGAAGACCAAGCTGCGCCCGGGTGAAGTGCCCTTCGGCCAAGGCAACATTCGCGGTGTGGCAGCCCCTGAGGCCGCCAACAATGCCGGTGCACAAACCTCCTTCATCCCGCTGCTGACGCTGGGCATCCCGCCCAACGCCGTGATGGCGCTGATGGTGGGTGCCATGACCATCCACAACATCCAGCCGGGCCCGCAGGTGATGACCAGCAACCCCGAACTGTTCTGGGGCCTGATTGCCTCGATGTGGATCGGCAACGCCATGCTGATCATCTTGAACCTGCCGCTGATCGGCATCTGGATCAAGCTGTTGACCGTGCCTTACCGTTGGTTGTTCCCCTCCATCGTGCTGTTCTGCGCGATCGGCGTGTACTCCACCAACAACAACACTTTCGACATCTGGATGGTGGGCGGCTTCGGCTTCATCGGCTACCTGTTCAACAAGCTGGGTGTGGAGCCTGCCCCCTTGCTGCTGGGCTTCATCCTGGGCCCGATGATGGAAGAAAACCTGCGCCGTGCGCTGCTGCTGTCGCGTGGCGACTGGAGCGTGTTCGTGACCCGTCCGTTGTCGGCTGGTCTGCTGGCCGCTGCCCTGTTGCTGCTGATCATCGTGCTGTTGCCTGCGGTCAAGAACAAGCGCGAGGAAGCCTTCGTCGAAGACTGACCCCGGCTGCTTTGGCGAGCCCGCCTCTGGCGGCTCCCGGGCCCCAAGTTCAAACGGCACCTTCGGGTGCCGTTTTTTCTGGGCGGGGCGGATCGTGGAAGGCCAGCCTTTGGCATGCGTCACAATGCCGGCTGTCCCGGCCGGGCCGGCCAACCCTGAGAGACGCATGAAGCTGCCCTTTCCCATTTCGCAACATCCCCAGCGCGTGGCGCTGCACAACGAGATCCACGCTCGCCCGCCGGAGGCTTTGCAGGCGCCGCTGGTGATCTCGCACCTGGTCATGGCCTGTGATGCCCGCGAACGCGAGGCCAGCCGTGAGCACCTGGCGGCCCTGCTTCGCAACCACCACCAGGCCTTGCCCGACGCCAGTACCACCCACTTGCGCACCGATCTGGGCCCCTGGCGGTTGCGCTGGGAGCTGCACACTGAATTTGTCAGCTGGAGCTTCAGCCGCAGCCTGGAGCTGGCCGATCTGGACCGCACCGAGCCTCCTACGGCGGTCGGGCTGGCGCCGCAGGAGTGGCTGGCTGGCTTGCCTGGGCGTTCTTTCTGTGCCATGCACCTGATCGTGCAACCTGCCTCGGCGGGCGACCCCGAGGAGCGGGTGCGCCGCTTGTTCCATGAGGATTCGCTGGTGGCCTCTCAGGTGGCCGATGGGCATGGCGAGGTCTACACCGACTTTGCGATCCACCCCGACGGCTTTTCGCGCATGCTGCTGCTGGCCGGCAGCCTGTCGCCGCGCCGCTTGGGTCGCCTGGTGCAGCGCTTGTTGGAGATCGAGACCTACCGCATGGCGGCCCTGCTGGGCCTGCCGGTGGCCCGTGAGGCAGGGGCTGCCTTGTCGGTGGTCGACCGCGAACTGGCCGCCCTGGCCGAATCGATCCGGGTGGCAGCCCGCCAGGACGAGCCTGAACTGCTGGACCGCCTGACCCGCCTGGCCGGCCAGGTGGAGAGCCAGTACGCGCTCACCCACAGCCGCTTTTCGGCCAGTGCCGCGTATTTCGAGCTGGTCGACAAGCGCATCCAGGACATCGCCGAATCACGGCTGGCGGGCATGCAGACCATTGGCGAATTCATGGAGCGCCGCCTGACCCCGGCCCGCAGCACCTGCGAATGGGCCGCACGCCGTCAGGATGCGCTGTCACAGCGGGTTTCGCGCATCAGCAACCTGTTGCGCACCCGGGTCGAGATCGAGCAGCAACAAAGCAGCCAGGACCTGCTCACCACCATGAATCAGCGGCAGGGCCTGCAGCTCAAGCTGCAGTCCACGGTGGAGGGCTTGTCGGTGGCCGCCATCAGCTACTACATCGTCGGTCTGCTGGGCTACGTGGCCAAGGGCGCCACCAAGGTGGGCTGGCCCTGGAGCGTGGAGTCCACCACCGCGCTGGCCATTCCCGTGGTGTTGCTGGCAGTATGGTGGTCGCTGCGGCGGCTGCACCACCGCATCGTGGGCAGCGACGGCCATTGAGTCGGACCGCCTCGGGCCGGGTTCATCATTCCATCGGGAGCTTTTCTTGCAACGACGACACCTGATCGGCCAGGCGGCAGCCCTGGCCACCACTGGTTTGGGCGCTTCGGGCGCCTGGGCTCAGACGGGCTATCCCCACAAGCCGGTGCGCCTGGTGGTGCCTTTTCCGGCCGGCGGTGCCACCGATCTTTTTGCCCGGGCCCTGTCGCAGAAACTCGGTGAGCGCCTGGGCGGCTCGCTGGTGATCGAGAACCGCCCCGGCGCAGGCGGTGCGATCGGCTCAGATCTGGTCGCCAAGGCGGCCCCCGACGGCTACACCCTGTTGCTGGCCACCTCCAGCACGCACTCGATCGGCCCTGCCCTGGGGGCCCGCCTGCCTTATGACACGGTGCGTGATTTCACGCCCATCGCGCAGGTCGGCAACGCGCCCAGCGTGATGCTGGTGCCCAACAGCTCTCCCGCCCGCAACATCAAAGAGTGGATCGAACTGGCGCGCAAGAACCCGGGCAAGCTCAACTACGCCTCCAGCGGCAACGGCACCATCGTGCAGCTCACCACCGAGTTGTTCAAGGCGCAGGCCGGGCTGTTCATCGTGCACATTCCCTACAAAGGCACTGCCCTGGCGATCCCTGACCTGGTCAGCGGCAAGCTCGACGTGTTGTTTGATTCCTTGCCCACTGGCATGCCCCATGTGCGTGACGGGCGCCTGCGTGCGCTGGGCATCACCACGCTCAAACGCAGCCCTTTGGCACCCGAGCTGCCGCCGATTGCCGACGTGCTCCCTGGGTACGAGTCCACGACCTGGTTTGGTCTGTACGGCCCCAAGGGCCTGCCGGCCGACCTGCTGCAACGGATCAACGCCGCAGCCGCTCAGACCCTGGCCGACCCCGAGGTCAAGGACAAGCTGCAACGCATGGGCATCGAGGCCGTCACCGGTTCACCGCAACAGTTGGCCACCATGGTGGCGGCTGACACCGCCAAGTGGAAGAAGATCATCGTCGAGCGACGCATCAGCACCGATTGAGGTCGATCCGGCGCCAGGGCCGTGCAGGGTCCGCCGCCGGCATCGCCTGAATCCGGTGCATGCACCGCGGGGGTGACCCGGTCTGCGGCCGGTGCAGCGACGCCGGTTTGGCAATCGGCGTACAAATGCCCTGCAAGCCGCTTGCCGCCGGCTTGTTTCAAATACATGGGCGGGCTGGGCCGGCCTGGCACGGTGCATGCTGAACCTCTGCATTCCCAACACTTGAGGAGTGCCTTCCATGCCATCCGCATCCCCTGCCGGCCGTCCCCATGTCTGGGCGCGCTGGCGCCGTCTGGCCGTGAACACCGCCGTGGCCTTGAGCGCAGGCAGCGCGTGTTTCGGGTCATGGGCTGAAACCGTGGTCCGTTACGGCATGTCGATGGCCGACATTCCGCTCACCACCGGCCAGCCTGACCGTGGGGCCGGGGCCTATCAGTTCACCGGGCACACCCTGTATGACCCGCTGATTGCCTGGGAGGCCAACATCGGCAGCCGACCAGGCAAGCTGATCCCTGGCCTGGCCACCGAATGGAAGGTCGATGCCAAGGACTCTCGCAAATGGGTTTTCACCTTGCGCCGGGGTGTCAAGTTTCACGATGGCTCCGAGTTCAACGCCGACGCGGTGGTCTGGAACCTCGACAAGGTGCTCAGCGACAAATCGCCTCAATACGATGCCAAGCAGGCCGCGCAGGTGCGCCCGCGCATCCCCTCGGTGGCCAGTTGGCGCAAGGTGGGTGACTACGCGGTCGAAATCACCACCAAGGACGTGGATGCCCTGTTCCCCTACCAGTTGCCCTGGTTCCTGATTGGCAGCCCCACGCAATGGGACAAACTGGGCCGCGACTGGAACAAGGTGGCCAGTCAGCCCTCGGGCACCGGTCCGTTCCGTCTCGACAAACTGGTGCCGCGTGAACGCGCCGAGCTGGTGCGCAACCCGGGCTACTGGGACAAGACCCGCTTGGCCCATGCCGACCGCATCGTGCTGATGCCCATCCCCGACGCACTGACCCGCGCCAACGCCCTCATCAACGGCCAGGTCGACGTCATCGAAACGCCGCCGCCCGATGCGCTGGACCAGCTCCGGAAGGGGGGCTTCAAGGTGGTGAGCAATGTCACCCCCCATGTCTGGCCCTACCACTTCAGCACCTACCCCGGCTCGCCCTGGGGCGATGTGCGTGTGCGCAAGGCCGTCAACCTGGCGATCGACCGCGAGGCCATCGTGCAACTGCTCAACGGCCAGGCTTCGGTGGCCCGGGGGCAACTCGACCCCAGCAGCCCCTGGTTCGGCAAACCTCACTTCGACATCAAGTACGACCTGCCGCAGGCCCGTGCTCTCATGGCTCAGGCCGGCTATGGCAAGAACCGGCCGCTCAAGGCCAAGGTCATCATTGCGCAGGGGGGCAGCGGGCAGATGCTGTCGCTGCCCATGAACGAGTTCATCCAGCAAAGCCTGGCCGAAATCGGGGTGCAGATCGAGTTCGAGGTGGTCGAACTGGAGAACCTCTACCTGCACTGGCGCAGCGGTGCCAAGGCCGACATGAACGCCGGCGAGGGCATCAGCGCCATCAACCTGGGTTATGTCACGGCCGACCCGTTCTATGCCCTGACGCGCTTCATGGACAGCCGTTACATCGCGCCCAACGGCGTCAACTGGGGCGGCCTGAATGATCCGCAGGTGGACGCCACGATCGACAAGATCCGTACCACGTTTGACACCAAGACGCAGGACAAGCTATTGGCCTCCCTGCATGAGACCCTGGTCGACCAGGCCCTGATGCTGTGGGTGGTACACGACACCAATCCGCATGCCCACTCGCCCAGGATCAAGCACTTTGTGCAGGCCCAGCACTGGTTCCAGGACCTCACCACCATCGGCTACTGAGCCGGGCTTCACGCCATGTCTGAAGCCTTGCCCGAGGCCCGCACCGAGCCGGTGGCCGCCTTGTCCGGCGTGCCGCGTGGGCGCCTGGCTGAACAGGTCTTCCGGCGGCTGGCCGATGACATCGTGCTCGGCCACTTGCAACCGGGCCAGCACCTGGACGAACAGGCCATGGCCGCGCGCTACCAGGTCTCGCGCACCCCGGTGCGGGAAGCCCTCAAACAGTTGGTGGCCACCGGCCTGGCCGATTACCGACCCAACCGCGGTTCCATGGTGCGCCGGCTGGACGCGGCCGAGCTGGACCTGATGTTCGAGGCCATCGCCGAACTGGAGTCGGCCTGCGCACGGTATGCCGCCCTGCGCATGGACGAGGCGCAACGCCAGGCCCTGGCCGAGGCCCATGCCCAGGGACGCCTGGCCATGCAGGCTCACGACATGGAAGCCTACGATCAGGCCAATCTGCGGTTGCACCAGCTGGTGCTTGAGGGGGCCCACAACGCCCACCTGACCGAGGCCGCGCGCGCCTTGCGCACCCGGGTCAAGCCCTTTCGGCGCGGCCAGTTCACCCGCTTCGATCGCCTGGTGCAGTCGTACGAGGAGCACAGCCGCGTGGTGGAGGCCATCCTCGCGCACGACGCGCTGGCCGCCCACCGCGAAATGCGTGCCCACCTGCAGGCGGCACGCCAGGCCACGCGCCTGCTGGCGCCGCAGTGGCGCGATCCCCCGTCAGCGGCATGAACCCTCCGGCGGTGCGATAATTTTTGACTGCCCGGTCAAGCCGGGCCGGCCCGCATCGCACCCCGATTCCTCAACCCCTGCCACCTGCCTGAAGGCGCGAACCCATGAACTTCGATTACGCCAACCCCTACCTCAGCACCCGTCTGCCGGTGTTTGCCCGCAACGTGGTGTCCACCTCGCATCCGCTGGCGGCCCAGGCCGGCCTGCGCATGCTCTGGAAGGGCGGCAATGCGGTGGACGCTGCGGTGGCGGCCGCCGCCGCGATGACCATCGTCGAGCCCGTCAGCAACGGCCTGGGCAGCGATGCCTTCTGCATCCTGTGGGACGGCAAGGAACTGCACGGCCTCAATGCCTCGGGCCGCGCGCCCCAGACCTGGACCCCCGACTATTTCAAGGCCAAGTACGGCGCCGAGGCCAAGAACCCGCCCAAGCGCGGCTTCGATGCCGTCACCGTGCCTGGCGCGGTCAGCAGTTGGGTGGCCATGAGCGAGCGCTTCGGCAAACTGCCCTTTGCCGACCTCATGGAGCCCGCCATCGAGATCGCCGAGCGTGGCTACCTGCTGCCCACCGTGGTACAGCAGAAGTGGGCCGCCGCCACCCCTGAGTTGCGTGGCCTGCCCGGCTTTGCCGATGCCTTCCTGCCCTGGGGCCGGGCACCGCAGGTGGGCGAGCTGTTCCGCTTTCAATCGGCGGCCCGCGGCCTGCGCGCGATTGCCGAAACCAAGGGGCAGGCCTTTTACGGCGGCCAGATCGCCGAGGCCATCGAACGCTTCTCGGCCCGCCATGGCGGCAGCATCACGGCGCGCGACTTTGCCGAGTACCGGCCTGAATGGGTGAAGCCCATCGCCCAGAACTACCGTGGTTACACCCTGCATGAGATCCCGCCCAACGGCCAGGGCATCGCGGCCCTGATCGCCCTGGGCATCCTGGAGAACTTCGACATCGCCTCGTTGGCGGTGGACGGCATTGACTCCCAGCATCTGCAGATCGAAGCCATGAAGCTGGCCTTCGCCGATGTGTACCGCTACGTGGCCGAACCCTCGGCCATGGAGGTCACGCCCCAGCAGATGCTCGACCCGGCCTACCTGGCCTCGCGCGCCCGGCTGATCGACATGAAGAAGGCGCAAGACTTTGGCGCCGGCAACCCGGTCAAGGGCGGCACCATCTACCTGACGGCGGCCGACGAAGACGGCATGATGGTCAGCTTCATCCAGAGCAATTACATGGGCTTCGGTTCGGGCTGCGTCGAACCCGAGTTCGGCATCAGCCTGCAAAACCGCGGCCATGGCTTCAGCCTCGACGCCTCGGCCTTCAACCCGGCCAACCTGGTGGCACCCGGCAAGCGGCCTTTCCACACCATCATCCCGGCTTTCCTGACCCGGGATGGCCAGCCGGTCATGAGCTATGGCGTGATGGGCGCCAACATGCAACCCCAGGGCCACATGCAAACCCTGGTGCGCATGCTGGACTATCGCCAGAACCCGCAGGCCGCCTGCGACGCCCCGCGCTGGCGCTACAACGCCGGCCTGGAGATCAACGTCGAGGCCGCCATGCGGGCCGACACGGTGCAGGGCCTGTCCGAGCGCGGCCATGTGATGGAAGTCATCAACGACTCCTACCAGGACTTCGGTGCCGGCCAGTTCATCTGGCGTGCGGGCGACCCCAAGGTGGAAGGCTACGTGGTGGCCAGCGACCCGCGCCGCGACGGTCTGGCGGCTGGCTTTTGAGGGCCGGGCCTGATTCGATCCTGCATGGTGACGCAGGTGCACGGCTGGGCCGGCCATGACGCGTTCCCATGCCCCCGATGCCTCGCGCCGCATGGCGAGCGGCCTGGCCCTGGCCAGCCTGGGCGCCATCGCCTTCAGCGGCAAGGCCATCATCGTCAAGCTGGCCTACCGGCACGGCGTCGATGCGGTCACCCTGATCATGTACCGCATGCTGTTTGCGCTGCCCATCTTTCTGGCCATGGCCTGGTGGGCCACCTACCGCCAGGCCGTGCGCCCAGCCGCCCTCAGCGGGCGCGACTGGCTCGGTGTCCTGGGGCTGGGCATCAGCGGCTACTACCTGGCCAGCTTTCTTGACTTTGCCGGCTTGGCCTATGTCAGTGCCAGCCTGGAGCGGCTCATCCTCTACCTCAACCCCACCCTGGTGCTGCTGTTGGGGCGGGTGTTGTATGGCAAGCCCATCACGGTGCGCCAGGTGGTGGCGATGGGCGTCAGCTATTGCGGTGTGCTGCTGGTGTTTGGCCACGAGGTCAACCTGCAAGGCGGCCAGATCGCCTGGGGCACCCTGCTGGTGTTTCTCAGTGCGGTCAGCTATGCGCTGTACCTGGTCTACAGCGGCGAGATGGTGAAGCGCATCGGCTCGCTGCGCCTGGTGGGTTTGGCCACCTCGGTGGCCTGCCTGTGCTGCCTGCTCCAGTTTGCCGTGCTGCGCCCTTGGTCGGCCGCCCTGGTGGCGCCCGAGGTGCTGTGGCTGTCGGTGCTCAATGCCACCGTGTGCACCGCGGTGCCCGTGTTGATCGTGATGATGGCCATTGAGCGCATCGGCGCCGGCCTCACCGCACAGACCGGCATGATTGGGCCGCTGTCCACCATCCTCATGGGCGTGCTGATCCTGGGCGAGCCCTTCACGGCCTGGGTGGCGGCGGGCACGGTGCTGGTGATGGCGGGCATCTTTGTCGTGACCCGGGGCGCACAGCGCCGGGGCTGATGACAGCCTGCGCTGCCAGGGCGGATCACCCTGGCCAGCGCGGAGATGGTTACCAGCCGTATCATCGGCCTCCAACTGAACACTCACCTCATTGGAGCAAGACATGGATCTCGGAATTGCCGGCAAATGGGCCCTGGTCTGCGGGGCCAGCAAAGGCTTGGGCCTGGGCTGCGCACAGGCCCTGGTGCGCGAGGGCGTCAACGTCGTGATCGCTGCGCGTGGTGCCGAAGGCCTGCAGGTGGCCACGGCGGGCCTGCTGGGCGATTCGTTGCGGCCATCGGCCACCCAGGTGCTGAGCGTGGCCAGCGACGTCACCACGCCCGAAGGCCGCGCCGCGCTGTTTGCCGTGCCCGGCGGCCCCGGGGTCAACTTCGACATCGTGGTCACCAATGCCGGCGGCCCACCCCCCGGCGACTTCCGCGACTGGGACCGCGAGGCCTGGATCAAGGCGGTGGATGCCAACATGCTCACGCCCATCGAGCTCATCAAGGCCACCATCGACGGCATGGCCGAGCGCGGCTTTGGCCGCATCGTCAACATCACCTCCAGCTCGGTCAAGTCGCCCATCGACATCCTGGGCCTGTCCAATGGGGCTCGCAGCGGCCTGACCGGTTTTGTGGCGGGGGTGGCGCGCAGTTCGATCGCGGCCCGCGGCGTCACCCTCAACAACCTGCTGCCCGGCAAGTTCGACACCGACCGCCTGGCCGGCACCCTGGGCGCTGCCGCCAAGAAAAGCGGCAAGCCCATCGAGGCCATCCGTGCCGCCCAGCAAGCCCAGATCCCGGCCGGGCGCTACGGCAACCCGGCTGAGTTCGGTGCCATCTGCGCCTTCCTCTGCAGCGTGCACGCGGGCTACCTCACGGGGCAGAACATCCTGCCCGATGGCGGGGCCTACCCCGGGACCTACTGAGCCCGTGGGCCGTGGTGCTGCCTGAGTGCGCCAGTGCCCTGGGGCGCCACGTGAGTGCATTCAGGGCGACAGATGTGACCGAAGGTCGTTTGTCATGGGGACTTGGGCTTGGTGGGGGCATTTCAGTGCCTAGAGTGTGATGTTCATGGGTGCGCCTGATTCTGTGCAGTCGACACCCGCATCCCGCCTCCGGCACTTGGCCCCCGCACTGACCATGACCCACCTCCTGATCTGTGAGAACCCCCTGTCCTCCGACTGGCAGCTGGGTCTGCTGCCGCCCAGACAGGGCACCCTCGAGCTGTTGGGCTGGGCGTGCCGAGAGCCCGGCCTGGAGGGCGGTGTGCCCCAGCCGGTCCAGCAACTGCTGGCGCGTGTTTGGGTGGGCATGGCGCGACTGGATCACCTTTCGCAAGATGACACGCAACGCCGGGGCTGGGCCCGGGTCTTCCCCTCAGCGCTGCGCGGGCCTGCGTCGACGCAGTGGTTCAACTGCGTCGATCCCTCACAGACGCAGGCCTTGTTTCATGATTCGGGGTGTTCCTGGAGCCGGCAAGGCCAGGCCTTCCTTCTGAGCGAGGCACACGCCCCCAAGCCCAGGCTGGAATCAGTGGCGCTGGACGTGCTGCTGTCAGACGACTGGTGGCAATTGGCCCCGCCCTTGAGGGCAGCCGGGGTGGAGGCCGTGGTGCGCCCCGGGGTGGATGGCGCGGTGGCTGGCCTTTGGTGGCTGGAGGCCGAGCGGGGTCGTGAGCCGACAGGCCTGCAGCAGCGCTGGCGACAGGCCCTGGCGAGGGAAGTGAGGTGTGGATCGGCCAGCCTGAGCGTGGTCAGCGAAGAGGAGTTCCGCGACAGAGTGGCCCATGCGCTCAGTGCTCACGCCTTGGGCGGCGCCAGCACGTAGGCCACGATCTCGATCTTCATGCCCGGCACCACCAGGGCGTTCACGCCCATGCTGGAGCGGTTGGGGTAGGGGGCTTCGAAAAACTCGCGGTAGATGCTGTCGATCGCCGGCATGTCTTTCACGTCGGTCATGTAGATCAGCACCTGGGCCACATCGGCCAGGGTGGCACCTGCGGCTTCGGCGGCCTTCTTCAGGTTGCCGAAGGTCAGGCGGGTCTGGGTTTCAATGTCGCCAGTGAACACACTGCCGTCGGCCTGCACCGGTCCGTGCGCGGTGAACACGATGCCGGCGCCTTGCACGGCCCACGAAAAAGGTTGCTTCAGCGGCGGCAGGCCGATGTCGATGACTTGTTTGCTCATGGCAGGTTCGGAGTGATGAAGGGGAATTGAAGGGGCTCAGACACGGGCCAGCAGGGACAGCGTGGCGTCGCCCAGTGGCGTGCCGGGTTCGCACAGGTCGAGCACCACGTCGAAGTGGTTGCGGGCCAGTACCTCCAGGTTGGGCACCTCGGGCAGGCCCTGGGCCTGCAGCGCCTGCCCGAAGGCGCGGCTTTGACGCTTGAACTCCGTGGTCTCGATCTCGCCCCAGGCCAGCACGGTGCGGGCAAAGCCTGCCAGGCTGTAGTGCAGCGGGCTCACGCGGCTGGCGCTGTCGGGCGTCAGGTTTAGCGCGGTGTTGATCGAGGTGCCCACCAGCGGGGCCAATTCGTACACCCCCGACACCAGCACGGCCCCGGCGGGCAGGCCGGCCTCGTGCGGCCAGCTGCGCAGCGCGCACATGGCGGCCAGGTGCGCACCGGCCGAGCTTCCGGCCACCACGATGCGGGCCGGGTCAAAGCCCAGTCGGTCCGCATGCTGGTGCAGCCAGACCAGGGCTGTGCGGCACTCCTGGACGATCTGCTCGACCGTGGCTTCCGGCGCCAGGGTGTAGCCCACGGCCGCAAAGGCATGGCCCGCGGCCAGGCAGGCCGGGGCGGCAAAGCAGGCGCTTTGCTTGGACAACTCCTGCCAGTAGCCGCCATGGATGAACACCAGCAGCGCTGGGGGGCGGGCGGCGCCCTGTGGCGCCGGGGGCAGGAACAGGTCCAGGCGCTGGCGCGGCAGGCCGCCGTAGGCATGCTCCTGGTGGGGCAGGGCCCGGGCTGTGTCGCTGCGCTGCTGGTACTGCTGCAGAAAGGGGCGGTAGTCGCCGCCGATGCACGAGCTGGGCGAATACGCCTGCTCGCGCTCGGCCAGCCCCAGTTCGGGGGCTGCCAGTCGTGGGGGGAAGGGCTGGTCGTTCACGGGGGCGATCACTGGGCCTTGTAGCCGGCGTTCTTGACCATCACCGACCAATCCTTGTGGGTGTGGGCCACGCGGGCGGCCAGCTCGGCCGGGCTGCTGCTGGCGGCGCTGATGCCCAGGGCCGCCAGCTTCTCGGCAAACACCTCCGACTTGACCACCTTGGCCAGGGCGGTGCTGTAGCGCTGCACCAGATCGGCCGGCAGGCCGGCTGGGGCGAACAGGCCGGTGTAGATCATTTCTTCGTAGCCTTTGATGCCCAGTTCCGCATAGGTGGGCACGTCGGGCAGCAGGGCCAGCCGGCTGGTGCCGTTGACCGCCACGATGCGCACCTTGCCCGCCTTGGCCGGTTGCAGCATGGCGCCCACCGAGCCGATGCCGGCGCTGATCTGGCCGGCCATCACGTCCTGGGCCACGGGGGCATCGCCGCGGTAGGGCACCGAGCGCAGGTCGGCGTCCAGGGCCTTGGCCACGATGCCCACCGCAAAGTCGGGCGCACTCGCAGGGGCCGGCACGCCCACGCTGCCACGGTCGGGGCCGCCCTTGGCCCATTGCGCGTACTCTTTCAAGCCCGCCTTGGGGTTGCCGACCACACTGGGGTTGATCACGAACACATCGGGGTTGACGGCCACCAGGCCGATGGGGGCGAAGTCCTTGGCGGCGTCGTAGCCCGGGTTGAGCACGGTCAACGGGATCATGGCCATGGTGTGGCTGTTCGACAGGTACAGGGTCTGCCCGTCGGGCTTGGCGGCCTTGAGCAACTGGGCCGCGATCTGGCCGCCCGCTCCGGGCTTGTTGTCCACCACCACCGGCTGGCCCAGCTCCTGTTGCAGGCCCTGAGCCAACTGGCGCGCAATCATGTCCGAGCTGCCGCCAGCGGCAAAGCCGACCAGGATGCGGATGCTGGCATTGCTCTGGGCCAGGGCCGCGCCGGTGGTGCTGGTCAGGGCCAGTGCCAGGGCGCCGAGCAGGAAGTGGTGGCGGTTCATGGATTTCCTTTCGAGGGGGTGGGTGCTTTTGTTGTTAGAGCGTGTTCAATGTCTCGCACGAGGGAGGCATTGAACACGCTCCTAGAAAATCTTGCCGGGGTTCATCAGGCCCAGCGGGTCCAGGGCCTGCTTGATCTGCCGCATCGCGGTCAGTTCGGCCGGGCTGCGGCTCAGGCCCAGGTAGGGCTTTTTGTGCAGGCCGATGCCATGCTCGGCCGACACGCTGCCCCCGTAGGTGGCTAGCAAGCCGTAGACCAGTTCTTCGACCGCCGCCTCGGCCTCGGCAAACGACAGCCCGCCCAGCGAGCGCGCGTCGGTGCTCAGGTGCAGGTTGCCGTCGCCCAGGTGGCCGAAGCGCACACTGTGTTGCCCGGGCCAGCGCAACGTCAGGGCGTCCACGCAGGCCTGGGCAAATTCGCCGATCACCGCCAGGGGCAGGCTGATGTCGAAATTGATGGGCTGCATGCGGGTCGGAAACTCGGCCGTGGCTTCACGGATGCGCCACAGCGCTGCCGCCTGGGCGCGCGAGGGCGGCAGCACCGCGTCCACCACCAGGCCTTCTTCGAGGGCCGGGGCCAGCAGTTCTTCCAGCGCCTGCTGCAGAAGGGCTTCGTCTGCGCCTGTGACCTCGGCCAGGGCCAGAAAGGCGTGCGGCTCGGCAAAGGGTGGGGGCGCCGTTTTCCAGGCGAGCGACAGCTCGACAAAGTCACGCCACATCAGCTCGAACGCCGCCAGGGCCCCCGGGAAGGCCGCCTGCAAGCGGCCCAGCAGGGCCATGGCCGCCTCGAAATCGGGCAGGGCCAGCAACACGGTGGCGCGCGCCAACGGGGCCGGGCGCAGGCGCAGCACGGCGCGTGTGATCACCCCCAGCGTGCCCTCGGAGCCGATGAACAGTTGCTTGAGGTCGTAGCCCGTGTTGTTCTTGATCATGGGGCGCAGCATGTCGAGCACGGTGCCGTCGGCCAGCACCACCTCCAGCCCCAGGGCTTGCTCGCGCATCATGCCAAACTGGATCACGCCGTTGCCACCGGCGTTGGTGGCCAGGTTGCCACCAATCTGGCAACTGCCGCGCGCACCCAGGTCCACCCCGAAGGCCAGACCGGCTTCGGCCGCCGCTTCCTGCACGGCCTGCAGCGTGGCGCCGGCCTGCACGGTCATCGTCGCGGCCCGCCTGTCCACCTCATCGATGCCTTTCATGCGTTCCAAAGACAGCGTCACCCCGCCGGCCACCGGCACGGCCGCACCGGCCAGGCCGGTCAGCCCGCCCTGGGGCACCACGGCCATGCGGTGGCGGTGGCAGATGGCGAGGGCGGCCGACACTTCGGCCGTGCTGCCGGGGCGCAGCAAGGCCAGCGGGCGCACGGGCGGGTGACCACTCCAGTCGGTGCAGCGTGGCAGCTCAACCTCATCGCCCAGGCGCATGCCCTGGTGGCCGAGTGCGGTGAGCAGTTCGGCCAGGCAGGCCGTGGCGGTGTCGGCGTTGACGTCGGCGCTGGGCTGGGTCATGCGGCTTCCAGCACGGCGGCGATGGCGTTGGCCACGTGGGCCAGGTTGCCATCGGTCAGGCCCGAGACACACAGACGACCCGAGCGCACCAGGTACACCGCATGCTCGGCGCGCAGGCGGTCCACCTGCTCGGCGCTCAGCCCGGTGTAGCTGAACATGCCGCGCTGGCTCAGCAGGTAGTCAAACGAGCGGCGGCCCTGGAAGCGCTGGTTCAGCGCGGCGTGCAGGTGTTCGCGCATGCGACGGATGCGGGTGCGCATGGCCGTGGTCTCGGCCGTCCACAGGGCCAGCAGCTCAGGTTCGTTGAGCACCTGGGCAATCACCTGGGCCCCGTGCATCGGGGGGGTCGAGTAGTTGGCCCGCACCGTGGCCTTGAGCTGGCCCAGCACGCGATCGGCGGTGACGGCATCGGGGCAGACCACGCTCAGGGCACCGCAGCGCTCGCCGTACAGCGAGAAGTTCTTCGAGAACGAGTTCGCCACCAGGCAGGTCAGGCCGGCCTCGGCCATGGCACGGGGAGCGAAGGCGTCTTCGTCCAGGCCGTCACCAAAGCCTTGGTAGGCCAGGTCGATGAAGGGGATCAGGTTGCGACTTTGCAGGACCTCGATCACCGCCCGCCATTGGCTTTGAGTCAGGTCGACGCCGGTGGGGTTGTGGCAGCTGCCATGCAACAGCACGATGCTGCGCTCAGGCAGGGATTTCAGGCTGGCCAGCATGTCTTCGATGCGAACCGAGCCTGTGAGTGCGTCAAAGTAGGGGTAGTTCTGCACCGTGAAGCCGCAGCCTTCGAAGATGGTGCGGTGGTTTTCCCAGCTGGGGTCGCTGAGCCACAGGCCGCTGTCCGGAAAGTAGCGGCGCAGAAAGTCGCCACCCACCTTCAAGGCGCCCGAACCGCCCGGGCTTTGCAGGGTGGCGATGCGCTGGCTGAGCACCGCTTCGTGGGCGGGGCCGAAGATCAGGCGTTGCACGGCGGCGCGGTAGGTGGGCAGACCGTCGATGGGCAGGTAGGAGCGGGGGCCGTTGTGCTGCATCAACGCGGCTTCGGCGCGGCGCACCGAGGGCAGCAGCGGCACCTGGCCGTTTTCGTCAAAGTACAGGCCGATGCTCAGACTGACCTTGTTGGCGCGCGGGTCGGCCTGGAAGCCCTCCATCAACGAGAGGATGGGGTCGCCCGGGAAGGCGGGCACATGGGACATCAGGGCGGACTGGCTTGGGTTCATGGCAGTTTGTCTTGGTTGAAAGTTGCTTTGTGCGTCAATTGTGTTGCCGCTCTTTGTTCAATCCAACAAAAATTTGATTTGTGGATAAAAATACCCGTTAATAATTGATTGGTGGAATATCCATGCAAATTGAGCTCGATGAAACCGACCGGCAGTTGCTTCGTGCCCTGCAGGGCAATGCCCGCCTGACCACCAGTGACCTGGCCCAACTGACGGGTTTGTCGCAGTCGCCCTGCTGGCGCCGCATCCGCCGGCTGGAGGAACTGGGCCTGATCGAGGGCTACCACGCCCGCCTGCAGCGCCGCAAGCTGGGCTATGGCGTGGTGGCCTTTGTCAGCATCAGCATCGACTTCCAGAACGAGCAACGCTCGGCCGAGTTTGTGCAGGCGGTGCTGAGCATCCCCGAGGTGGTGATGTTCCATGGCGTCACGGGCTCGGCCGATTTTCTGCTGATGGTGGTGGCCCCTGACCTGGACGCCTACTCGGCCCTGTTGCAGCGCCGCCTGCACCGCCTGCCCGGCGTGCGGCAGGTGCAGACCAGCTTTTCGCTGGAGGAGTTCCGGGGCTTCGAGTCGCTGCCCATCCCGGGCGCGCCGGCCTGAACGGCCTGCATATCGTTGTGCGAAATGCGTCGTTGTGCATCGTCCAGGGCACTGCTGCAATCCAGGCTTTCTTTGTCAGAGGAAGCTCACCATGCATCGTCGTCGTTTTCACCAGTGGCTGGGCCTGGCGGGTACCGCTGGGCTGTTGACGGGCCCGGCCCTGCCGGTGCGCGCGCAAAGCCGCCCGCTGCTCAAGGCCGGTGACCAGAAGGGCGGGTTGCACGCCTTGCTGGAGGCCGCAGGCGAACTCAAGGGCCTGGGCTACGACATTCAGTGGACCGAGTTCCCGGCCGCGGCGCCCCTGGCCGAAGCCCTGAATGCCCAGGCGGTGGACCTGGGGCCGATTGGCGATGCACCGCTGATCTTCTCGCTGGCCGCGGGCAGCCGCGTCAAGGCCTTTGCTGTGAACCGCTCGGACGCCTACGGCACGGCGGTGCTGGTGGCGCCCAACTCGCCACTCAAGGACGCGCGTGACCTCAAGGGCCGCAGCGTGGCCACCAACCGTGGTTCGATCGGGCACTTTGTCACCCTGAAGGCCCTGGCCTCGGTGGGCCTGAAAAGCGAGGACGTGCAATGGCGCTTTCTGCCGCCGGCCGAGGCCAAGCTGGCGCTCAGCACCGGGGCGGTGGATGCCTGGGCCACCTGGGAGCCCTACACCGCCCTGGCCGAGACGGGCGGCCACGCCCGCGTGCTGGTGAGCGGGCGCGGCCTGTGGAGCGGCCTGAGCTTTCTGGCCGCCACCGACACCGCACTGCGCGACAAGCGCGCCGTGCTGCTGGACTTTGCCCAGCGCTCTGCCCGGGCGCAGCGCTGGGCCAGCCAGCACCCGGCCGAATTTGGCGACACCCTGGCGCGCATCATCGGCATTCCGGCCGAAGCCGCCCGCCTGCAGTTCGAACGCCGCCAGACCCGCTGGCAGGCCATCGACGCGACCGTGGTGGCCGAGCAGCAGCGCACCGCCGATTTCTACTTTGAGGCCGGCCTGATCCGCCAACGCCTGGACACCAGGAGCACCTTCGACACGGGCTTTGCGCTCGGCAGTTGAGGCTTCTGGCGCGCCTGGGGCAAGGCCTAGCCCCTGCCCACAAAAACCGATTTGCGCTCACAATGGGGTGTTGAAAGAATGGCCGGCACATGTTGATGTGTTAGCGGCCTTGCAATGCGTAGCTTGGGAGGGCTGGCTTATTCTGGCGGACAGGTATCCGCAGAAAAGCTGGAGCCGGGCTGGCGCTTTTGTCACTCTGCTTGAGGGAGCGTGCATGCCTTCCTGCGATACCCGATCCGACGACCCGGCCCTTTTTTATGAGGCCGTGCTGCGCTGTTGCGACGACGCCATCATCACCAAGACCCTCGATGGGATCGTGACCAGTTGGAACCCCGCGGCGCAACGCCTGTTCGGGTATGCGGCCCACGAGATGCTGGGCCAGCCGCTGTTGCGCCTGTTTCCGCCCGAGCGCCAGAACGAAGAAAGCTTCATTCTCGAGAAGATCGTGCAGGGCGAGTGGGTGGACCACTTCGAGACCGTGCGCCTGCACAAGAGCGGGCGCCGCTTGCATGTGTCGGTCACCATCTCGCCGATCCGCGATGCTGAGGGGCGCATCGTGGGGGCTTCGAAGATTGCACGCGACATCAGCGAGCGCGTCGAGTTGTGGCACCGCTCCCAACTGTTCCAGGCGATTGTCGAGTCCACCGACGACGCGGTGATCAGCAAGACCACCCAAGGCATTGTCACCAGTTGGAACGCGTCGGCCGAGCAACTGTTTGGCTACCGGGCCGACGAGATGATTGGCCAGCCCATGCTGCGCCTGCTGCCCCCCGACCGCCAGGGCGAAGAGGCCGAGATCCTGCGGCGCATCGCGGCGGGTCAGCGCATCGCGCATTTCCAGACCCAGCGCTGCCACCGCGACGGGCGCCGCTTGGCCGTGTCCGTCACCATCTCGCCGGTGCGCGATCACCTGGGCCGCGTCTCGGGGGCCTCCACCATCGTGCGCGACATCTCGCACCAGCAGCGCCTGGAGGAGCAACTGCGCTTGACGGCCAGCGTGTTCACCCATGCCAATGAGGGGGTGGTCATCAC
The DNA here is from genome assembly GCF_059416245.1 of Curvibacter sp. GW821-FHT09D12. Taxonomy (NCBI): domain Bacteria; kingdom Pseudomonadati; phylum Pseudomonadota; class Betaproteobacteria; order Burkholderiales; family Comamonadaceae; genus Curvibacter; species Curvibacter sp. GW821-FHT09D12. The sequence continues at coordinate 35,686 of NZ_JBWKOU010000004.1, forward strand.
CGACCCGCAGGGGCGCATGGTGGACGTGAATCAGGCGTTTGAGCGCATCACCGGCTACGCGCGTGAGGAGGCCCTGGGCCGCACGGCCCAATTTCTGCGCTCCGGGCGGGATGGCCCGGACGTGGTGCTGCGTCTGCTGTCCGATCTGCAGGCCCACGGCCGATGCCAGGGCGAGGTGTGGAGCCGGCGCAAGACAGGTGAGGCCTATGCCGGCCTGCTCACCGTGAGCCGGGTCGACGATGCCGCCGGCCAGCCTCAGAACTACGTGGCGCTGTTTGCCGATGTGACCTCGATGCGGGTCCAGCAGGAGAGGCTGGAGCACCTGGCCCATTTCGATGCCCTGACCGGCCTGCCCAACCGCCTGTTGCTGTCCGACCGCCTGCGCCAGAGCATGGCCCACAGCCGTCGCCACAGCCAGGCGCTGGCGGTGCTGTACCTGGATCTGGACGGTTTCAAGGCCATCAACGACAGCCATGGCCACGATGTGGGCGACGCGCTGCTGGTGGCGGTGGCGGCCCAGATGAAGATGGCCCTGCGCGAGTCCGACACCCTGGCGCGCATGGGGGGCGATGAATTCGTGGTGGTGCTGGGCCAATTGCCCGGGGCCGAGGCTTGCCTGCCCTTGGTGGATCGCCTGCTGCTGGCCTGTGCCACCCCCTTGCGGGTGGGTGAGTGGTTGCTGCAGGTGTCGGCCAGCGTCGGCATCACCTTGTTCCCGCAGGACGACTCCGATGTCGATCAGCTGCTTCGCCATGCCGACCAGGCCATGTACCAGGCCAAACAGATGGGCAAGAACCGCTACCACCTGTTCGACCCGGTGCACGACGCCCGCATGCGCAGCCGCGCCGGGGTGCTGGCGGCCTTGCGCCTGGGCCTGGACCAGCACCAGCTTGAGTTGCATTACCAGCCCAAGGTCAACATGCGCAGCGGCGCGGTGGTGGGCGTGGAGGCCTTGCTGCGCTGGCACCACCCCAGCAGCGGCCTGCTGCACCCGCCGGCTTTTCTGCCCTTGGTCATCGGCCAGGACCTGGAGGACGCCCTGGGTGACTGGGTGCTGCGCGAGGCGCTGCGCCAACTGGACGAGTGGTCGCGCCAGGGCCTGGTCCTGGGCCTGAGTGTCAATGTCGGGGCCCGTCAGATGCTGCAAGGCGGCTTTGCCGCCCATCTGCGGGCCTGCCTGGCCGACTTTCCGCAGGTCGACCCCAGCCGGCTGGAGCTGGAAGTGCTGGAGAGCAGCGCGCTGGAGGACATCCACCAGGCCTCTCGGGTCATGCGCGAGTGCCGCGACATGGGGGTGCACTTTGCGGTGGACGACTTTGGCACCGGCTACTCCTCGCTCACCTACCTCAAGCGCCTGCCGGCCGAAACCCTCAAGATCGATCAGAGCTTTGTGCGTGACATGCTGGTGGACGAGGAGGACCTGGCCATCGTGCAAGGGGTGATCAGCCTGGCCAAGGCCTTCAACCGCCAGGTGGTGGCCGAAGGGGTGGAGCACATCGAGCAGGGCCGCCGCCTGATCGACATGGGCTGTGAGCTGGCCCAAGGCTACGTGATTGCGCGCCCGATGCCCGCGGCCGACTTTCTGGTGTGGCTGGCCCATTGGCAACCTTGTGCCGCTTGGACGAGCGCCAGGCCGCCGGCAAAGACTTGATGGGCGGGCACAATACACGGATGCCCAGCCTTTACGAAGCCATGAACTCTGCTCTTCAGTCGCACTGGAAGCAGCACCAGAACCAGTACCCCCGATTCATCCTGTCGCCTGAAGACCATGCCTCGCTGATGCACGAGATTGCCGTGGTTCGCGAGGTGTTCGGCCCCTCGGCCCAGGAGTTTCCGCGCGACCAATACCATGGCGCGCCGATCGAGATCCGACCCGGGGCGGCCCCCACGGTGGTGGCGTTGGACGGCAGCGAGACCTTGCTGGCACTCTGAGCGCGGCGGGTTGGCAAGGCCCAGGGCTCGCCCTGTTTTGTGGCGCGGCCAGCCTGGGTGGCCCGGTTTTGCACCAAACCAGGGCATCTGGACAGGCCTGTCAGGGCAGGCAGACATCTTGCATGGCGGTGATCTTTTGAGACCCACCACCACAGGACCCGTCATGATTCCCTGCAAACGCCAATCGCTGATCACACTGGCCGGCTCCGCTCTGGCCCTGTCCCTGGGCCTGCTGCAAGGCGCCCACGCCCAGAACGCCCTCGACGAGGTGCTGAAGAACAAGACCCTGCGCCTGGCCATTCCGACCGACTTTCCGCCCTATGGCTTTGTGGGCACCGACCTCAAGCCCCAGGGCCTGGACATTGATGTGGGCCTGCTGATTGCCGACAAGCTGGGCGTGAAGGCCGAGCTGCTGCCCGTCACCAGCTCCAACCGCGTGCCCTACCTGCAGACCCACAAGGCCGATCTGGTGATCTCCACCCTGGGCAAGAACGCCGAGCGCGAAAAGGTGATCGACTTCACCGTGGCCTATTCGCCCTTCTTCATTGCCGTCTTCGGTCCCAAGACCCAGGCCTTGAAGGCGCCTGCCGACCTGGCCGGCAAATCCATCGGCGTGACCCGGGGTTCGGTGGACGACACCGAACTCACCAAGGTGGCCCCGGCCAGCGCCGAAGTGCGCCGCTTCGAGGACAACACCGCCACCATCTCGGCTTTTGTGGCCGGCCAGACCCAGTTCATTGCCACCAGTGCCCAGGTGGCCGGCGCCATGATGGCGCGCAACCCGCAACTGGGCACCGAATACAAGTTCGTGCTCAAGGATTCTCCCAACTACATCGGTCTGGCCAAAGGCGAAGACAAGCTGCGCCTGCGTGTCAACGAGATCCTGCTGGAGGCCAAGAAGAGCGGTGACTTGGACCGTCTGGCCGTGAAGTGGCTGGGCCGCCCCGCGGGCGATCTGCCGCAATGAGCGGCCCCATCCGAACAAGCTGGCTCTGATGGCTGGCGAAGCGCTCTGGCGCCTGGACGCGACCGCGCTGGTGGCGGGTTACCGGGCGGGTCACTTCACGCCCGAGCAGGCCTTGCTGGCCTGCCTGGCGCGGGATGCGGCCACCCGCGATCGCCTCAATGCGCTGATCTGGCGTGATCCTGAAGGCGCGCTGGCCGCAGCCCGGGCCAGCACCCGGCGCTGGGCCCGGGGCCAGCCTCTGAGTGAGCTCGACGGTGTGCCGGTCACGGTGAAGGACAACCTGCATGTGCAGGGCTGGCCCACCCGCTGGGGCAGTCGCCTGTTGCCCGAGCTGCCACGCCCGGCCGACGAACTGCCCGTGGCCCGGCTGCGCGCCGCCGGTGCCGTGCTATGGGCCAAGACCCATCTGCCCGAATTTGCCATGCAAGGCATCACCGACAACCTGCTGCACGGCCCCTGCCACAACCCCTGGGACCTGGGCCGAACGCCTGGCGGCTCGTCGGGCGGCGCTGCGGCCGCCGTGGCGGCCGGCGTGGGCCCGCTGGCGCTGGCCACCGACGGCGGTGGCTCGATCCGCCGGCCGGCCGCCCACTGCGGCGTGCTGGGCTTCAAACCCTCGGCGGGCCGGGTGCCGCGGGCAGGCGGCCTGCCCGAGATCTTTCTGGACTACGAGGTGGTGGGCGGGCTGGCACGCAGCAGCCGCGACCTGCAGGCCCTGCTGGAGGTGCTGGCCGGTGGCGCGAAGGCCGCTGTGCCTGAGCCGCCCGCCCGACCAGCCCGCATCCTGGTATTGCCCCGTTTTGGCCAGCACCCGGTACAGGCCGGGGTGGGTGAGCGCCTGGGCCAGGTGGCCGAGGGCTTGCAGGCGCTGGGTCATGAGCTGGTGCAGCCCACGTCGTTCGACCTGGCCGACGATCTTAACCAACACTGGCCCAGCCTCAATGGGGTGGGCCTGGCCTGGCTGCTGGACACACCTGTGGCCTGGGCCCGGCTGGGCACCGGGCAGCCGGCACCGGCGGACCTGAGCCTGGCCGGCCCGGTGGCGCAGGCTGCCTTGGCGGCCGGGCGCCAGGGCACGGCGCAAAGCCTGTTTCGCCTGCTGGCGGCCATCCATGTGCTGCAGCAGACGATGCGGGCGCTGTTCGAGCAGGTCGACTTTGTGCTCACCCCGAGCACGGCCTGCGTGGCCTGGCCGCTGGGCGTCAGCCACCCCGAACAGATCGATGGGCAGCCCGTGGGCCCGCGCGGGCATGCGGTGTTCACCGCCCTGGCCAATGCCGCCGGCCTGCCCGCCATCAGCCTGCCGGCAGGGCTGGTGGATGGGCTGCCCTGTGGCCTGCAATTGATCGGCCCGGCCGGTGCTGATGCCGCGCTGCTGGCCCTGTCTGCTCGACTGGAGCCCCATCTGCGGCAAGGGCCCCTCTGGCCGCCGGGCCTGGAGCCCGAACCCGCTGAGGTCCCGGCATGACGCCAGCGGCCCTGGCCCAGGCTTTGTGGCTGGCCCGTCAGCCCGGCCAGCCCCGGGTCAGTGGCCCGGTCTGCGATGCCTCGGCTTTGCCCGACGCGGCCGCTGCCTATGCCGTGCAGGACCAGAGCCTGCGCTGGCTGGGCCCGGTAGGGGGCTGGAAAGTGGGCGCAGCCGGCCCGACCCAGAACCCCATCTGTGCACCCCTGCCGGCCGCCGGCCTGTTGGCTTCAGGCCTGGCCCTGAGCCCACCCCGAGGCGCCTTGCGCGGCCTGGAGCTGGAACTGGCTCTGCGCGTGGCGCGCGACCTGCCACCCCAGCAGCAGGGCCTGGGTGATGCCCCTTTGAATACGGTGTTCGATGCGGTGCTGCCGGCCATCGAGTGGGTGGACTCGCGCCTGGCCCTGGGGCAGGCCAGCCCGGCCGTGGTGCGGCTGGCCGATCTGCAAAGCCACGGCGCTTTGATCCTGGGGCTGGCGCGTTCACTGGGCCCGGCCGACCCCGAGCCCGATCTGCGGACCCTGAGCGCCACGCTGGGCTGGAACGGCCTGCCCGTGGCCAGCACGGTGGGCGGCAACCCGGCGCAAGACCTGCGCCGGCTGGTGGATTGGCTGATCGGGCACACAGCCCGGCGGGGTCTGCCGCTGCGGGCCGGTCAGATCGTGACCACGGGGTCTTGCACGGGGCTGCTGTGGGCGCCCGAAGGTGGGGTGACTGTTCAGGGCCGGCTCGGGCCTTGGGGCGGGGTGGGGCTGAGTCTAGGGCCTGTTAACAGGCCCTAGTCTTCAAGCAGTGAGGTGTTCTGCGCCTTGCGGATCAGCAAGGTCATCAGCAGCGCGGCCGCGGCCGAGGAGGCCAGCACCGGCGATTTGCCGATCACATCGGCCAGGCGCAGCAGGGCGTCGGTGCCCACCAGCTGCACGCGGTCAGCCAGGGCCACCACGTCATCCGCGCTGATTTTCTGCAACTCCGGGCCCAGGCTTTGCAGATCCTGCCAGCCTGTCTGCAGTTTGAGGCGCGCAAACGCCCCATGCGCCACCGCCACGGTGGCCAGCACGCCCAGCGGGGCGATCATGCGCTGCAGCAGGCGTGCCTTCAGCGGCGGGCTGGCGGATTCATACACCTGACCGATCAACAGGGACAAGGCCTTGCCTTGCTCTTCGGGCGATTCAGCCGTCACGGCGCGGGCCAGCTCGGGGCCGCCGACCTGGCGTGCCAGTACAACAGTGGGGAGGCCGGCTGGCACCAGCGTTGGCTCAGTGTTCAAGCTCATGGGCATGCTCCTTGAAAGTGGGTTTCGTTGAAGCAGGGAGAGCCGAAATCATCGTCGTGAACGGCTGCTTTTCAATGACGATCGTGGTAACGGCATGTAATGTTTTTGTGACTTGGCGAACCCACTGTGAGCGTTTGCAGCACGCAAGATCGGTTGTCATTGGGTGGGGGGATCGCATTCTGGTCTTGCGGCAAAGCCAGAATGAACAAAGCCCGCTGTCGTTTCCGAAGCGGGCTTTGAGGTTGCCTGTGAGGCTTGTGAGTGGTGGGTCCTGAGTGACTCGAACACTCGACCTACGGATTAAGAGTCCGCTGCTCTACCAACTGAGCTAAGAACCCACTCTTTGTTTTCTTGCCGCCTTGCTGTTCAGCACTGCGTCAAGACCTCTATTATGCATGGAAAAATTCGGGCTTTGCAAGCTTTTGAACAAAAATTTTAAAAAATCTTGTTTGGGGCCGATTCGGGTCAGGTCATGCCGTTGCGGCTGGCCAGTTCGACGAACAGGCCGGAGTGGTCCAGATCGGTCAGGCCGTGCTCGATGCCACTGGCGTAGAGCGATTCGAACAGGGCGGTGACCGGGGCATCGAAGCCGATGTCCTGGGCGGTGTCCAGGGCGTTGCGCATGTCCTTGAGTTGCACCGACATGCGCGCACGCGGGGCAAAGTCACGCTCGACCATGCGTTGGCCGTGCAGTTGCAGGATGCGGCTTTCGGCAAAGCCGCCGCCGATGGCTTCGCGCACCTTGGCCATGTCGGCGCCGCCCTTGGCCGCAAACAGCAGGGCTTCGGCCACGGCGCCGATGGTGATGCCGACGATCATCTGGTTGGCGAGCTTGGCCAACTGGCCGGCGCCATGGGGGCCCACATGGGTGGCTCGGCCAAACACCTTGAAGACGGGCAGGGCGCGTTCGTAGTCGGCGGCGCGCCCGCCCGCCATGATGGCCAGCGTGCCTTGTTCCGCCCCGACCGTGCCGCCCGAGACCGGCGCATCCAGGTGGGCCACGCCCCGTTCGCTGAGTCGGGCCGCATGGTCGCGTGCTTCGGCGGGCTTGATCGAGGCCATGTCCACCACCAGGGTGCCTGGGCGCATGGCGGCGGCCGCCCCTTGGCGGAAAAGCACGTCGCCGACCACGCTGCCGTTCTCCAGCATGCTGACCACGAGGTCCGCCTGGGCCACTGCGGCGCCAGGGCTGTCGTGCACGGTTGCGCCAAAGGGTTGTACGCGCTCGGCCTTGTCGCGGCTGCGATTCCAGACGTGGACGGCATAGCCGGCTTCGCAAAGGCGGCGAGCCAACGGGAAGCCCATGAGGCCGATGCCGAGCACGGCGATGGTGGGTTGGGAGGTGGGGGTGGCGGTGGTCATGGGCTGAAGCTGTGGATCGAACAGGGGCCCGTGGGGGCGGTTTCCGGGAACGAGCCACAGAGAGGGCCCGTCCAATACCCTGAATGATCGGACAATTTGCCCCCGGTTCGCTGTCGGGGGGCTGTCAACCCGGTGCCGCGCAGGGCTTCAGGCGCCCTGCGCGGCCCTGGTTTACATCAGCAGATGTTCGCCTGCGTTGTCTCCGCCCAGGATCACGTAGTTCACCTTGCGGATGTCCATCAGCTTCTTGCCACCCGAGTAGCTGATCGAGCTTTGCACGTCCTGCTCCATCTCGATCAGGGTGTCGGCCAGTTGGCCCTTGACGGGCTCCAGGATGCGCTTGCCTTCCACGTGGCGGTATTCGCCCTTGTTGAAGTCGGAGGCCGAGCCGTAATATTCCTTGTAGAGGCGGCCATCCACCTCGACGGTGGCGCCTGGGGATTCTTCGTGGCCGGCCAGCATCGAGCCGATCATCACGAAGGTGGCGCCAAAGCGGATGCTCTTGGCGATGTCGCCATGTTCGCGGATGCCCCCGTCGGCAATGATGGGTTTGGTGGCCACGCGGGCACACCACTTCAGTGCCGAGAGCTGCCAGCCGCCGGTGCCAAAGCCGGTCTTGAGCTTGGTGATGCACACCTTGCCTGGGCCGATGCCGACCTTGGTGGCGTCGGCACCCCAGTTCTCGAGGTCGATGATGGCCTCGGGTGTGCCCACATTGCCGGCGATCACAAAGGCCGTGGGCAGTTTGGCCTTGATGTGGCCGATCATGTTCTTCACGCTTTCGGCGTGGCCGTGCGCAATGTCGATGGTGATGTATTCGGGCACCAGACCATCGGCAGCCAGGGTGTTGACGGTCTCGTAGTCCGGCGCCTTGACGCCCAGCGAGATCGAGGCAAATGCGCCTTGCTCGTGCATCTCCCGCACGAACTTCACGTTGTCGATGTCAAAGCGGTGCATCACGTAGAAATAGCCGTGCTGCGCCAGCCACAGGCAGATGCTTTCATTGACCACCGTCTTCATGTTGGCTGGCACCACCGGCAGGCGGAACCGGCGTCCGCCCAGCTCGACGCTGGCGTCGCACTCGGATCGGCTCTCCACGCGGCATTGGCGCGGCAGCAGAAGGATGTTGTCGTAGTCGAAAATTTCCATGAGAAAACCAAGCTCCAGAAGGGTCGTTGAAAAACGATTGAGCGCTTGGCTTGAGACCGGCCTGATGGGCGCAGGCATCGTGGATGCCGGCCAGCAGAAACCGGGCGCAAGAATCTTGGGCCCGGTGATTGATTCTATCGACCTGCCCCGCTTTCAGGGGCGTTTTTGCATACGGTTTCGCTTATGGCCAGCATACGCCCGTGGGCATCCTGTACCCAGCCCAGCAGCCGCAGCCGTTCGGGGTTGGCTCCCTCAGGGATGCGCATGGCGCGCAGGTCGCGCCAGGGTTTTTGGCCTGCGCGGGGCAGTTCGAGGTTCAGGCTGTTGCGCACCAGAAGCCGGGCCACGGGTGAACCCTCGGTGCCCGCCGGCAGGGCTTCGACCAGCAGCAGCCAAAGGCTTTGACCTGCTTGTCGGTGGTGCGATTGCCATTGCACCGACGTTCCGATGTAGTCGTTCACGGCCTGTCCCTGGGCCACGCGCAGATGGCCTTGCCGGGGGGCTGGGGCGTGTGATTTTTCAAGGGCAGCCGATGTGTTTTGTCGCACGGCCTCTTCGGTGAGGCCCCAACTGGGCAAGCGCTCCAGGCTGTCGCGGGTGGCTGCGGCGGACAGCGGAGCTTCGTCGCCTTGTTCGGCGGAGGGCACGATCCAGTCCACCGCCACGGTGCCCGCCGGGATGGGCAATCCCGCCGCGCCCCAGCAGTCGGCACATTGCGCCGACAGAAAGCGCTCGCGCACGGCACGCGGGCTGACCTGGTCATCGCTGCTGCAGGTGGATTGAGCCTGGGCCGCGGCACCCGCCAGCAGGGTGGTCAGGGCCGCCAGGCCGGCGAGGGCGGGGGCGCGAAGAAACATGATGCAACTCCAGGTCGGGTGAGTGCCCGATGGTCGCACAGGCGGTCCGGCCCTTGCCGGGCCGGGCTTACTCGGGTTTCACGTTCGCGCGGCGGACCACGTCGCCATACACCACCAGGCGATCGGCCATCATTTTTTCGAAGTCCTTGGGCGACATTTCCTCGGGGACGATCACGCCACGTTGCTTCAGGGTGTCCTGCATTGCAGCGCTGGTGGCCACCTCGCGCACGGCCTTGTACAGGGCCTGCACCACCGGGGCCGGGGTGTTGGCCGGCGCGGCCAGCCCGGTCCAGGAGGTCTGGTTCAGCCCGGCGTGGCCCAGTTCGGTGAAGGTGGGCACGTCAGGCAACTGAGCCAGTCGGGTGGGTGAGGCCACGGCCAGGGCGCGCATCTTGCCGGCCTGGATGTGGGGCAGCATGATCACCAGGTTGTCCAGGGCAAACTGCACCTCGTTGCTCAGAATGGCCGTGATCAGCGGCGAGCCGCCCTTGTACGGCACGTGGGTGGCCTTGATGCCGGTGTTGAGCATCAGCATCTCGACGTTCAACTGTCCCATGCTGCCGGCCCCTGCCGAGCAGAAGTTGAGCTGGCCTGGGCGTTCCTTCACGTAGGCCAGAAACTCCTGGAAGGTGCGCACCGGCAGGCTGGGGTGTACCACCAGCACATTGGGCTGGCGGCCCAGGATGGCGATCGATTCGAAATCCTTGATCGGGTCGTAGCCCAGCTTGGGCTGCACCAGCGGGTTGGCCAGGTGGCTGCTTTGCGAAGACACCACCAGGGTGTAGCCGTCGGGCTTGGCGCGCGCCACGAACTGGCTGCCGATCGAGCCGCCGGCCCCCGGTTTGTGGTCGATCACGATGGGCACGCCCAGCAGGCGCCCCAGCGGGTCGGCATAGGTGCGGGCCATCACGTCCACCGACCCGCCCGGCGGGAAGGGCACGATCAGGTTGATCGGGCGCGAGGGGTATTTGTCGCCGTCGGCCAGGCTGGCCAGCGGGTTGGACAGTGCGGCCAGGCCCAGGCCACCGGCCAACAGGCGGCGGCGTGGCATCAGGGGCAGTGCAGACAGGGGGGTGTGCTTCATGGGGTGGGCTCCAGTTCAGAGGCTAAAAATCAGGTCAGGTCAGCCCGAGCACCGTCAGTGCCAGGGCCTGGGCGCGGGGCACCAGGGTGTCGAGCAGGCAGAACTCGCGTTCGCTGTGGGCGTAGCCCCCCACGGGGCCCAGGGCGCACAGGGTCGGGATGCCCATCGATGAGGTGATGCCGCTGTCGGCCGCACCCCCGGTGAATTCGCCCTCGACCGCAAAGCCGGCTTCGGCGGCACTGCGCTGGTACAGCTGCAGCAGCGGCGCCGGGGTGGGGGCCATGGGCAGGGTGCTGTGTTGTTCGATGATGCGGCCGCGGGTGCGCTCCAGGCTGGGGGCTTCGATGATCTGGCGCACCGTCTCCAGCAGACGCGGCAGGTCGGTGTCGGCGGTGTAGCGCAGGTCGAGCTGGGCGCGGGCCAGCGGGGCCACCACATTGGCCGCCATGCCGCCCTCGATGTGGCCCACATTGGCCGTCACACCGTCTTCCCGACCATTGAGGGCGTGCAGGGCCACGATTTTGAGCGCCAGCGCGCCGATGGCACTGGCGCCCTGGGCCGGGTTGATGCCGGCGTGAGCGGCCACGCCCTCCACCTCGAACACGGTCACGCACGAGCCCTTGCGCGAGGTCACCACATTGCCGCTGATGCGGCCGGGCTCGGCATTGAGTACTGCGTGGCAGCCCTGGGCGGCCTGGCGGATGGCGCCGCGCGTGGCGGGCGAGCCGATCTCTTCGTCGCACGAGAAGAACAGTCGCAGCGGCCGGGGCGCGCCGCCGCTGCGGGCCAGGGCCTGGGCCACCCAGGTGTGCAGCACCAGGCCTGATTTCATGTCGGCCACGCCGGGGCCGAAGGCCTTGCCGTCTTCCACCCGGTAGGGGCGGGCGGCGGCGGTGCCGGCCGGAAACACCGTGTCCATGTGGCCCAGCAGCAGCACCGGGGCGGCCTGGGGGTCTTGCCCGGGCAGCTCGGCCTGCAGGCAGGCGCCGTAGCCGGGCTGGGTCAGCCATTCGGTGCGCCAGCCGGCCTGCTCCAGCGGCGCACGCAGCAGGCTGGCCACTTGCTCAATGCCGGCGCTCTGGCGGCTGCCGCTGTCGGTGTTGACGATGCGCGCCAGCATGGCTTCCATCTCGCCGCGCTGGCTTGCCAGCCAATCGCAGACCTGGCGGCGCTGTTCGGCATTGGAAGGGGCTTGGGCCGGGGTAGAAGGGACTTGAGTCATGGCGTGTTTGAAATAAATATTTCACAAATCATATTCATTGCAATATTTATTGCAATGCCATCGCTATGCTTGGCCCCGCCGTCCGTTGTTTTTTGAGAGACCGACATGCTTCTGACCGAGCGCCTGGTGCGCCATGCCAACACCCTGACCGCCAGCGAGCGTGCCCTGGCCGACGGCCTCATGCGCGGCTACCCCGACAGCGTGCTGGACTCGGCCAGTGCCATGGCCGCCGCGGTGGGCACCAGCGCCTCGACCGTGGTGCGCCTGTTTGCCAAGCTGGGCTATGCCAGCCTGGCCGAGGTGCGGCGCGAGGCGCGTGGTGTGGTCAGCACGCGGCTGCACTCGGCAGGACAGCGGGCCAGCGCCACCCTGGGCGCGCACCGCAGCCTGCATGAGTGCATCGACGACGCCTTGCTGCACGACCAGCACAACCTGGCCGCCACCCGTGACGGCATTGACTTGCCGGTGTTTGCCAAGGTGGTGGAATGCCTGAGCCAGCCCCGAGGGCGCCTGTTCGTGATGGCCGAAAAGAACAGCGCCCCGATCGGCGCCTACCTGGTGGCCCACCTCAACATGTGCCGCCCTGGCGTGCACGACCTCAGCGCCGGGGCGCCGGCCGTGGTCGACAAACTCTTGTGGGTGGAGCCGCCCGATGTGCTGCTGGTGTTCACCATCCGGCGGTACTCCGCCAGTGCGCTGCACGCGGCCCGGCATTTCCGGCGCCAGGGCTGCGAGGTGCTGGCCCTCACCGACGGCCCGGCCGCCCCGGTGATTGAGCACGCCAGCCACTGGTTGCAGGTGCACACCGCCAATGCCTCGCCCTTCGACTCGTACACCGCGGCCTTCTTTTTGTGCAATGCACTGGTCAGCGCCGTGGCCCAGGGCCGCAGCGAGGCGGTAAGCCAGGCCTTGCAGCGGCGCGATGAGCTCTGGCAGGGCTTCCAGAAGGACCTGGTGCTCGACCCGATCCGGCCGCCCAACCCCGGCCGTTGAGCGCGGCGCCGCCCACCTGAGTGCGGCTTTCTACAATGACGCCATGTCCCCGCAAAATTCCCTGTTCGACGCGCCGGCGCCCGCCACCCCTGCGCCCGCCGCGATGGCCTCGCCGCTGCTGGCCCAACTCAATGACGAACAACGCCAGGCCGTCACCCTGCCGCCTGAGCACGCGCTGATCCTGGCCGGGGCCGGATCGGGCAAGACCCGGGTGTTGACCACCCGCATCGCCTGGCTGCTGCAGACCGGCCAGGTCACGCCGGGCGGGCTGATGGCGGTCACGTTCACCAACAAGGCCGCCAAAGAGATGCTGCTGCGCCTGGGCGCCATGCTACCCGTGAACGTGCGCGGCATGTGGATCGGTACTTTCCACGGCCTTTGCAATCGCTTTCTGCGTGCGCATTGGAAGCTGGCCAACCTGCCGCAGAGCTTCCAGATCCTCGACACGCAGGATCAGCTTTCGGCCATCAAGCGGCTGATGAAGCAATACAACGTCGACGACGAGCGTTTTCCGGCCAAGCAGACCCAGTGGTTCATCTCGGGCTGCAAGGAAGATGGCCTGCGCCCGGCCATGGTCGAGGCCCGTGATGAGGAAACCCGCAAGAAGGTCGAGATCTACCAGCTCTATGAAGAGCAGTGCCAGCGCGAGGGCGTGGTCGATTTTGGCGAGCTGATGCTGCGCAGCTACGAGTTGCTGCGCGACAACGACCCCGTGCGCGAGCACTACCAGCGGCGCTTCCGCCACATCATGATCGACGAGTTCCAGGACACCAACAAGCTGCAGTACGCCTGGATCAAGATGCTGTGCGGCGAGGGCAATGCGGTGCTGGCCGTGGGCGACGACGACCAGAGCATCTATGCCTTCCGCGGCGCCCGCGTGGGCAACATGGCCGATTTTGTGCGCGAGTTCCAGGTGCGCCACCAGATCAAGCTCGAGCAAAACTACCGCAGCTACAGCAACATCCTCGACTCGGCCAACGAGCTGATCAGCCACAACAAGAAGCGCCTTGGCAAAACCCTGCGCACCAACCAGGGCCCGGGCGAGCCGGTGCGGGTGTTCGAAGCCAGCAGCGATTTCGCCGAGGCCACCTGGATGATCGACGAGATCAAGAACCTGATCCGGGATCAGGGCAGCGAGCCCGGTTTCGAGCGCAAGGAGATTGCGGTGCTGTACCGCAGCAATGCGCAAAGCCGGGTGATCGAAACCGGCCTGTTCAACAACGGCATCCCCTACCGCGTGTACGGCGGCCTGCGCTTCTTCGAGCGGGCCGAAATCAAGCACGCCCTGGCCTACCTGCGCCTGTTGGAGAACCCCAACGACGACACCAGCTTTCTGCGCGTGGTCAACTTTCCGCCCCGTGGCATTGGTGCGCGCAGCATCGAGCAGTTGCAGGACGCGGCCCGGTCGGCCGGTTGCTCCCTGCACGATGCGGTCAGCGCCCTGAGTGGCAAGGCGGGCACCAACATCGCTGCCTTTGTGGCCCGCATCGACGTGATGCGCGAGCAGACCGAGGGCAAGACCTTGCGCGAGATCATCGAGCTGGTGCTGGCGCAGAGCGATCTGGTCGAGCACTACAAGGCCGACCGCGAAGGCGCTGACCGGCTGGAAAACCTGGAGGAACTGGTCAACGCCGCCGAAAGCTTTGTCACCCAGGAAGGCTTTGGCCGCGACGCCGTGGCCATGTCGGCCGAGCAGCAGGTGGCCACGCTCAGCCAGTCCCTGACCCAGTCACCGGCCAGCCAGGGCCTGGACCTGAGCCGCCCGCTGATCCAGGCCGACGACCCGCTGCCGCCGGATGCCGAGACGGGCGAAACCCTGTCGCCTTTGGCCGCCTTCCTGACCCACGCCGCCCTGGAGGCCGGCGACAACCAGGCCCAGGCCGGCCAGGATGCGGTGCAGCTCATGACCGTGCACTCGTCCAAGGGGCTTGAATTTGATGCGGTGTTCATCACCGGGCTCGAAGAAGGCCTGTTCCCGCACGAGAACTCGATGAGCGATTACGAGGGCCTGGAGGAAGAGCGACGCCTGATGTATGTGGCCATCACCCGGGCCCGCAAACGCCTGTACCTGAGCCATTCGCAAACCCGCATGCTGCACGGCCAGACCCGCTACAACCTGCGCAGCCGCTTTTTTGAAGAGTTGCCCGAAACCGCACTCAAGTGGCTCACGCCCAAGCAGCAGGGGTTCTCGGCACCCTCCGGGGGTGGTTTTGGGGGCGGTTTTGGCGGAGGGGCCCGTTCGGGCGGTGGTTCATCGTTCGGGGGCTCGCGCAGCAGCCTGCCCGATTTTTCGTCCTACACCGCGGCGGCGCCGGCCCCGCTGCCACCGCAAAAGGCCGAACCGCCTCAGGGCCTGCGCGCCGGCATGCGGGTGTTTCACAACAAGTTCGGCGAGGGCCAAGTGCTCACGGTGGACGGCAGCGGCACCGATGCCCGGGCCCAGGTCAACTTTCCGCGCCACGGCGTCAAGTGGCTGGCGCTCAGCGTGGCCAAGCTGACCGTGATTTGACCCGGCCTCAGGCGCTGGTGTCGACCACCGGCGCCTGCAGCGCAAAGCAGTCGCGGAAGGTGAACACCAGCGACGCAAAGAACATGGCCAACAGCACCAGCATGGCCACCATGACCAGCGTGCTGCCGATCAGCGGGCCCAGCAGGCCGCCCACCACACTGGCCAGCAACAGCCCGGTGGTCAGCACGCCCATCCAGGCCAGCCCGAACATCGTGAAGGCCCCCTTGTTGCGCCAGCAGGCCACCAGGCTGAAGAACAGGCTTTTCACGGGGGGCACGTGGTCCCAGTGCACCAGCGCCGGGGCATGCCAGAACAGCAGCGACAGCGGCAGGTAGCCCAGGGTGAACAGCCACATCGCGCCCAGAAAGCGATCGTCATTGAGCAGGTCGGCGCTGATGCGCCCACCCACCAGGTAGAGCTGGGCGAACTGCCCGCCATCGAGCAAGGCCGTCAGCCCCAGCAGGCCCACAAAGCCGGCCGCATACAGGGCGCCCAGCACCAGCATCGAGCGCATCTGCTGGTGGCCGGCACGAAATGCCGTCACCAGGATGGTGGGCATCGGAAAGCGCCCGCGCGAGGCCTCATGGCTGGCCGCCATCATGCCCAGGGTGGCACCGGGGATCAGCACCAGGGCCAGCACGCTGCCGATCCAGGGCAGGATCGTGCACATCGAGATCACGGCCATGAACATGAAGAACAGGCCAGACAGGGCGATGGGCTGCTTGAAAAAAGCCCTCATGCCCTGTTTGACCCACAAAAGGCCGGTGCGTGCAGGAACGATGTTGAGTTTCATGGGGGGCTCTGAGGCTCAGGGGCGCCAAGGGGCAGCGATGCGCTCGCGCAGCACCCGCTCGAAATGGGTCGGGTCGTGCGGCTTGAGCATGGCGGCCTCGCGTGGCAGGTGAAAGTCCCACAGGCGTGAGATCCAGAAGCGCAAGGCACCCGCCCGCAGCAGGGCCGGGAACAACGCCCGCTCGGCCGCCGTGAAGGGGCGGACCGCCGCATAAGCCTCGACGAAGGCCTGCGCCCGAGCGGCGTCGTGGTGGCCGCTGGCCAGGTCGATGCACCAGTCGTTCAGGCACACCGCCACATCGAACAGCCAGCTGTCCACGCCTGCAAAGTAGAAGTCGAAAAAGCCGGTCAGGCGCTCACCGTCGAACATCACGTTGTCGCGGAACAGGTCGGCATGCACTGGTCCACGCGGCAAGGCCGCAAAGTCAGCTGACGCGGCGGTGTGGTTCTGAAACGCCAGTTCGGCCTTCAACAGGTCGGCCTGTGCGGGCTCCAGGTAGGGCAGCACCACGGGCACGGTTTCGTTCCACCAGGGCAGGCCGCGCAGGTTGGGCTGCTGGCGATCGTAGTCGCGCCCCGCCAGGTGCATGCGGGCCAGCATGTCGCCCACCGCCGCACAGTGCACCGCCTGGGGGGCCAACTGGCTTTTGCCCTGCAGGCGGTTGACCACGGCCGCCGGCTTGCTGCACACCTGATGCAGCACCTCACCGCGGGCGTCGGCCTGCGGGTCGGGCACCGGGATACCCGCCTGGGCCAGGTGCTTCATCAGGTACAGGTAGAACGGCAACTGTTCGGCCGTCAGGCGCTCGAACAGGGTCAGCACATAGTGATTCGCCACGCCATCGTGCTCGGCACTGGCAAAGTAATTGGTGTTTTCAATGCCGCCCTCGATGCCACGCAGGTCGGTCAGCTCGCCCAGGTTCAGGCGGCGCATGAGTTTCTGTGCCTCTTCGCGAGAGACTTCGGTAAATACAGCCATCGGTCGAAAAAATGGGTTTCAGAACTTGAACACGTTCCACACGCGCTGACCCAGCGGGCCGTTGTTGCCCTCCAGCGTCAGGGGGCGGGCCCGCGAGCCGTCGTTGGACAGCACTTCGTACTCGGGCAACTGGCTGCCCTTGGGTTGCACGGTCACGCTCTGGGTGTGGCCGCCGTAGCGCACTTCGTCCACTTTGCTGCCACTGTCTTCGACATGGATGTGCTGGATGCGCTGATCGCCCTTCTGGGCTGCGGGAGCGGCGGGTGCCGTGGCGGCCGCTGGCGTGGCCGGGGCCTGGGCCTGGGCCCGCGCCAGCGGGCCGCACAGGAGGGCTGCCGCAGCAGCCAGCGGGTAAATGAGAGAAAGGGTAAGGGCGCGCATGGACTTGATTGTAGGCAATGCACAATCGCGTCCATGCAAGACGAAGCCCACGACCCCGCCGAACAAGCCACCGCCGAGACCGGTTCCGCTGGCAATGCCGCCAGCGCCCCGCCCACCCTGCTGCTGGTGGACGGCTCCAGCTACCTTTACCGCGCCTTTCACGCCATGCCCGACCTGCGTGCCGTGCCAGGTGACCCGGGCAGCCCGGCCACCGGGGCCATCCGCGGCATGATCAACATGATGCAGAGCCTGCGCAAGGAGGTGCCTGCCGACTACGCCGTGTGCATCTTCGATGCCAAGGGCCCCACCTTTCGCGACGAGATCTACCCCGAGTACAAGGCCCAGCGCGCGCCCATGCCCGACGATCTGCGCAGCCAGATCGAGCCCATCCACGAGGTGGTGCGCCTGATGGGCTGGACCGTGCTCGATGTGCCCGGCGTCGAGGCCGATGACGTGATCGGCACCCTGGCCGTGGGCGCTGCCCGCCAGGGGCTGACGGTGGTGGTGTCCAGCGGCGACAAGGACCTGTCCCAGTTGGTGAACGAGCACATCACCATCATTGACACGATGAACGGCAAGAAGCGCGATGTGGCTGGTGTCACCGCCGAGTTCGGCGTGCCGCCGTCGCTGATGATCGATTTTCAGGCCCTGGTGGGCGACACCGTGGACAACGTGCCCGGCGTCCCCAAGGTGGGCCCCAAGACGGCGGCCAAGTGGCTGGCTGAGTACGGCTCGCTGGAGGCCCTGATGGCGCGGGCCGGTGAGATCAAGGGTGTGGCGGGCGAAAACCTGCGCAACACCCTGGGCTGGCTGCCCACCGGGCGTCAACTGGTCACCATCAAGACCGACTGTGATCTGCAGGCCTGGGTGCCCGGCCTGCCCGACTTCTCCACCCTGGCCCTGCGGGCGCCGCAAAACGAGCCCCTGCGCACGTTTTACGAGCAATATGGCTTCAAGGGCCTGGCCCGCAACCTGGGCGGGGCCGCTGTGGCCGCGCCGGCCCTGGCCAAGGCCAAGGCATCCTCCAAACCAGCCTCGGCGCCTGCCGATGAGGGTGGCACTGGTGATTTGTTCGCCGATCCGGCCCCGGCGGCCGAGGGCGATGCGGTGGCCGTGGCCAACGAGCACTACGAAACCGTGCTCGACTGGCCGGCCTTCGAGCGCTGGCTGACCCTGCTGCAAAGTGCCGAGCTGTGCTCCATTGACACCGAGACCTCCTCGCTGGATGCCATGCGCGCCGAGATCGTGGGCCTCAGCCTCAGTGTGCAAGAGGGCGCCGCCGCCTATGTGCCCCTGGGCCATGACTACCCCGATGCCCCGGCCCAGTTGCCGCGCGACGAGGTGCTGGCCCGACTCAAGCCCTGGCTGGAGGACGCCAGCCGGCCCAAGCTGGGCCAGCACATCAAGTACGACCGCCATGTGTTTGCCAACCACGGCATCGAGGTGCAGGGCTATGTGCACGACACCATGCTGCAAAGCTACGTGCTGGAAGTGCACAAACCGCACGGCCTGAGCAGCCTGGCCGAACGCCATGTGGGGCGCAGCGGCCTGAGCTACGAAGACCTGTGCGGCAAAGGCGTGCACCAGATCCCGTTCAGCCAGGTGGCCATCGACCGGGCCTCGCAGTACGCCTGCGAGGATGCCGATCTGACCCTGGCCGTGCACCAGGTGTTGTGGCCGCAGCTGCAGGCCCTGCCACGCCTGCGCGAGATCTACGAGCTGGAGATCGCCAGCAGCGAGGCGCTTTACCGCATCGAACGCAACGGCGTGCTGATCGACGCCCCCACCCTGCAGCAGCAAAGCCATGACCTGGGGCAGCGCATCCTGCAGCTCGAAACCGAGGCTTACGAGATCGCCGGCCAGCCTTTCAACCTGAGCAGCCCCAAACAGTTGGGCGAAATCTTCTTCGACAAGCTGGGCCTGCCGGTGATCAAGAAGACCGCCACCGGCGCCCGCAGCACCGACGAAGAGGTGCTTGAGAAGCTGGCCGAAGACTACCCGCTGCCGGCGCGCATCCTGGAGCACCGCAGCCTGTCCAAGCTCAAGGGCACCTACACCGACAAGCTGGCCCTGCTGGCGCTGCCGCGTGACGGCCGTGTGCACACCCACTATGCGCAGGCGGTGGCCGTGACCGGACGCCTGTCCAGCAACGACCCCAACCTGCAGAACATCCCCATCCGCACGGCTGAGGGCCGGCGGGTGCGCGAGGCCTTCGTGGCCCCGGCAGGTCGCCTGATCGCCAGTGCCGACTATTCGCAGATCGAGTTGCGCATCATGGCCCACCTCAGTGGTGACGAGGCCTTGCTGAACGCCTTCCGCGAGGGCCTGGACGTGCACCGTGCCACTGCGGCCGAGGTCTTCGGCGTGGCCCTGGAGCAGGTCAGCACCGAGCAGCGCCGCTATGCCAAGACCATCAACTTCGGCCTGATCTACGGCATGAGCAGCTTTGGCCTGGCCAAAAGCCTGGGCATCGAGACCAAGGCCGCTGCCGCCTACATCGACCGCTACTTCCAGCGCTACCCGGGCGTACGCCGTTACATGGACGACACCCGCGCCCAGGCCAAGGCGCAGGGCTATGTCGAAACCGTGTTCGGCCGTCGCCTGTACCTGCCTGAGATCAACTCACCCAACGGCCCGCGCCGCGCTGGCGCCGAGCGCGCGGCCATCAACGCGCCGATGCAGGGCACGGCCGCCGATCTGATCAAGATGAGCATGGTGCAGGTGCAGAAATTGCTTGATGCCGAGCAGCGCGGCACCCGCATGATCATGCAGGTGCACGACGAATTGGTGTTCGAGCTGCCAGAGTCCGAGCTGGACTGGTTGCGCCAGGCCATCCCGGCCGTCATGGCCGGTGTGGCCAGCCTGCAGGTGCCGCTGCTGGCCGAGGTGGGCGTGGGCCATAACTGGGACCAGGCCCACTGAGTGAGATCAGGGTGGGCGCTGGGCGCGCAAAAATGAGAGAAATGCTCATTTGTCGCGTTTCATTGGTAAGGGCCTGTTAACATCGATTTCGCATCGGGCGCAATCAGTGTCAACGGGGCCTGCTATCGGGCAATTCGGCACCAGACGCCGATTGAAACTGGGTTTCAGGAGTTGTCATGTCCAGATGGAGGATGCCGCTGTGGGTCGCGCTGGCACTGCCTTTCGGGGGCGTGCTGCTGACCACGATCGGCATCCTGATCGGTGCGCAGCGCCTCACCTCGGCCCGACTCATCGAGGCCAGTGGCCGCAACCTCCTGTTTGCCACCAGTGATCACATGCGTGCCGAGGTGATCAGTCACCTCAACGTCATCTACACCTTGCAACTCAGCATGGCTGACCTGCTGACGCGCCAGGACCTTGTCCACGGCGGCGACATGAGCGCTGTGCAGTCCCTTTTCAGCGGTCACTTCAAGTCCATCTACCGTCCCCACTTTCCCCAGGTCGGCATGATCCAGCTGGGCACCGAGCAGGGTGATTTCTTCGGCATCAAGATCGGCCCCGACGGTCGGCTGCAGACCTTTCTCAAAGACCGCCGCACGGCCGAGCGCCTGATCAGTTACGACACCGACAGCGGGACTGAGCAGGCCGTGATCCAGCGCTACGACCCGCGTCAGCGCCCTTGGTACACCCCAGCCGCCCGCCTGGGGCAGCCGCGCTGGACGGAGGTCTATGTCTCCAGCTTTGGCGACTCCACCTCGATTTCGGCCACCACGCCGGTGTACCGCGCCAATGGCCGCCTGTTGGGGGTGCTGGGCACCGACGTGTCCCTCAACGATCTGTCGGCCTTGCTGCGCCATCTGCCTTTGTTGCAAGAGCATCCCTCGGCCTTGGCCTATGTGGTGGATCCGCAAGGGCGCATGCTGGCCTATTCGCACGTGGAGGAGGCCCGACCGAGCGTCAAGGGGCAGATCCTGACCGCAACGCAAAGCCATCAACCCCTGGTCAAGGCCAGTTTTGAGGCGCTCGGCCCGCTGGGCGGGGCCGATGCGGCAGAGTTCAGCGTGGTGCAGGAGGGGCAGCGCTACTTTGGCCGCAGCACCCAGTTGCACGATGAGCGCGGTCTCAACTGGCGCCTGGTGGCCCTGGTGGCCGAGTCCGACCTCAATGGGCAGGCGCGTGACACCGCTCGACTCGCGCTGGTGCTGGTGCTGTCGATCTCGGGCGCTGGCCTGCTGGTCGGGCTGCTGGTGCTGCGCCGCATCGCCCATCCGATTCGCCAGGCCGCCCGGGCCGCCACCCTGCTGGCGGCTGGCCCCGAGGCGCCGCCGGCCGTGATCGAGGCCAGCCACGTGCACGAGATTGCCACCCTGACCCATGCCTTCAATGCCATGTCGCAACGCATCCGGGCCCAGTTGGACAAGCTGCATGACATGGCCCTGCTGGACGCCGTCACCGGCCTGCCCAACCGCGAAGGCTTGATGGCGGCCTGCCGTTGGCCTGAACACCGTGACGTGACCCTGTTGCTGTTCGGTGTGGACCGGTTTCGGGCCGTCAATGCCTCGCTGGGCCCGCGCGCGGGTGACGAACTGCTGCGCCTGATCGGCATGCGGTTGCGTTCGATCTGCCCGGACGAGGCCTTGGTGGGGCGGGTTTCGGGTGACGAGTTCCTGGTGGTGCTTTTCGGGGCCGCAGACGAGGGCCGCACCGAGTCTTTCATCCGCCTGCTGCGGGGCTGCTTCAACGAGCCGTTTCAGACCGACACCGACGAGGTGCTGGTGGGCGCCAGCCTGGGTGTGGTCAGTGCCCAGGCGAGCGGGCAGACGTTCGAGCGCGACCTGCTGCGCTTTGCCAGTGCCGCGTTGCAAAAGGCCAAGTCGGGTGAGCGCGGCCAGCGGGTCGATTTTGATGAATCGCTGCTGGAGCGCAATCGCCTGGCCGCCGAATTGACGGCTGACATGCATGTGGCCCTCGCGCAGGGCCAGTTCCAGGTTTACTTTCAGCCGCTGGTCAGCCTGGACACCGGCGCCCTGTGCGGCTTGGAGGCCCTGCTGCGCTGGCAGCACCCCCAGCGCGGTGCCATCGGCCCGGCCCAGTTCATTCCACTGGCCGAAGAGTCTGGCCTGATCATCGAACTGGGGCATTGGGTGATGCGCCAGTCGGCTGTCGAGGTGGCCCAGTTGATGCGCGAGCACCGGCTGGCCGACGGCTTCATCGTGCACGTCAATGTGTCCCAGCGGCAACTGGTGCAGGCCGACTTCGTCGACCGGGTGCGCGAGGTGCTGGCGCGCAGCAGCCTGCCGGCCCAGGCCTTGGTGATCGAGATCACTGAAAGCCTGCTGGTCGAGGACGACCCGGTGATGCGCGCCACGCTGGGCGAACTGCAGGCGCTGGGCGTGGGCCTGGCCCTGGACGACTTCGGGACCGGGTACTCCTCGCTGTCCTACCTGAACAAGTTTCCTTTCACCGAGATCAAGATCGACCGCAGCTTTCTGGTGGCGGCCCAGCAAAATGCGCGCAGCGCGGCCATTCTCAAGGCTTTCATCGACATCACCCACGGCTTGCAGGTGCCAGCGATTGCCGAGGGGGTGGAGACCGAGGAGCAGGCCGAGTTGCTCAGGTCACTCAACTGCACCCTGGGGCAGGGTTACCTGTTCGGACGCCCGGCGCCCATGGCCGAGATGTGGCGGCAGTGGGTGCAGTCGCACCCCGTGGCCGACGTCAGCGCATGACCTGTCCCTGACCAGCCCTTGACCCTGGGCGCTGCTGGCCTCTTCAGCCGCGCCAGGCCCGGGCCACCAGCTCGCCGCTGGGGGTGGCCGCATGGCCCAGCAGGGCCTCGAAGCGGGCAGGGTCACCCACGTTGTCGCTGCCCAGCATGGCCAGGGTCTCGCTGCACCAAGGCACCGAGGCCGGGGCCAGGTCACCCAGGCGGGCGCTCAGTGCGGTCAGCGCATCCGGCAGGCGCAGCAGCCAGGCCGGTCGGTGGCCCGACTGGGCCCGCAGGCTGGCCACCAGGTCGCCCAGGCTCAGGGGGGCCGGCCCGGTGCATTCAATGATGCCGCGCTGGTCCAGCGCCGGGCCCAACAGGGCTACCACGGCCTCGGCCAGGTCGTGCACCGACACCGGCTGCACCCGCGCCGTCAGCATGGGGCCCGGAAACACCGCCACGGGCAGCCGCGCCAGGCCCATGAACATCGCGCTGCTGGCCCCCCCGTGGCCAAACACCACGCTGGGGCGCAGCACCACCGCGCCGGGCCCACCGGGGGCGGCGGCCAGGGCCAGCAGGTGCTGGTCGGCGGCGCGTTTGGTGCTGGCGTAGCGGGTCGGACTGCCCTCGATGCCCAGCGCTGAGATCTGCACCACCCGCTGGACACCGGCCTGAGCGCAGGCGCTGAACAGGGCCATGGGCGTGTCACGGTGCACCGCATCGATCGGGCGGCTGCGGCTGTCGCGCAGCACACCCACGGTGTTGATGACGGCATCCACCCCTTGCAGCCGGGGCAGCCACACCTCGGCACGGGTGTCGCGGGCAAAGTCCATCGTGCATTCGCCCGGTCCGGGTGGGCGGCCTGGCGAGATCCCGCCCAGCACCGTGTGGCCCGCCCGCTCAAGCGCCTGTTTGAAGGTGCGACCGATGAAGCCGCGTGAACCGGTGATCAGGATGTGCATGGGGCGCATTGTCAGTGATCGGTGCCTGACAAGGTGGGCGGTTCGCTCATGTCCTTCAAGTCGCTGGCCAGGACATAACGGGCTCGTCCGTTCTGCTTGGCGTGGTAGAGCGCGGCATCGGCCGCGTTGATCAGTCGGTGCGTCTGGTGCACATGGGCTTTGCCGTCCGGCACCCAGGCGGCCACGCCGATGCTCAGCGTCAGCCGGGGGCTGGTGGGCGAGGCGGCATGGGGAATGTTTTCGGTGCGGATGCGCTCCAGGCAACGCTGGGCCACCTCGCGGGCGCCCTCCAGCGCGATGCCGGGCAGCAGCAGCACAAATTCTTCGCCGCCATAGCGGGCCACCACCTCACCGGTGCGCCGGAAATCGGCATTCAGCACCTGGGCCACCCGCCGCAGGCAATCATCGCCCGCCAGGTGGCCGTAATGGTCGTTGTAGAGCTTGAAGTGGTCGATATCGACCAGCAGCAGGGCCAGTGGCAACTCGTGGCGGGCACAGCGCTGCCACTCGGCCGCCAGGGCCTCGTCAAAGCTGCGCCGGTTGTGCAGTCCGGTCAGGCCGTCGGTGGCCGACAGCGTGGCCAGCAATTGGTTGGCATGGGCCAGTTGCTGCTCTTTGAGCACCAACTCGGTCACGTCCACATGCACGCCCACGGTCATCTTCTCGGCGGTCTTGCGCTCGTGCACCCGGAACCAGCGCCCATCGTGCATGGGCACCAGCATGGCGGGCCCGGGCTGGCGGTGTGAGGCCAGGCGCTGGGCAGCCCAATCTTCGGCCGTTTCGCCGCTTTGCGGGGCCCGCCCGAAATGCTGGTGAGCCACTGAATATTCGATGAGTTCGTCGAAGGATCGGCCGGCTTGCAGCAGGTGGGCCAGCCCGCTGTACATCACCCGGTACTGGGTATTGCACAACAGCAGGCGGTCGTCGGTGTCGTACACGGCCAGGCCTTCGGGCAGGGCCTCCAGTGCGTCCATCAGCAGTTGCCGAACGCGCTGGCCCTCCAGTTGGGCCTGTTCCAAGGCCTCGCGTTGTTTCACCTGTTCGGTCATGTCCAGCCGGATCGCCACCACATAGCCCTCGGGCGTGCGGCTCTCGTAGGCCTGCACCCAGCGCCCACCCGACAGCTCTTGCAGAAAGCTGCGGTTGCTCATGCTGGCACGGTTCTGCAGGCGCTGCGCCAGCCATTGTTCTTCCTGGCCCACGGCCTCGACCACCGCATGGTGGCGCAAGCTTTCGGCGGCCATCTCGGCAAAAGGGCGCCCCACCGATCGCGGGTAGTCGATGTGCGGGAACATGTTCTGCAAGGCCCGGTTGTAGATCACCAGGTGGTCTTGCTCGTCAAAGATCTCCAGCGCCGCAGGCAGGGCGTCCAGGGCCCGCACCAGCAGGCGGCGGGCCTGCTGCGCATCGCTGCGGGCTTCTTGCAGGGCCTGTTGCTGGCGCACGAAGTCGGTCACATTGGTGCGCAGGCCGATCAGCCCACCGTCCGGCGTACGGCATTCATTGACCCGCACCCAGCGGTTGCCTGCCAGGCTCTGCAGAAAGTCCTGCCGCAGGCTCTGGTGCTGGCTCATGCGCTGGCGCACCCAGTTTTCTTCGTTGCCCACGGCCTCCACGACCTCACCCGCGGCCGCGGCGGCACGCAAGATGCGCTCAAAAGGCACGCCGGGCTGCAGCAAGGGGGCCACTGCCGGGTTCATGCTGCGGTAGCGGTCGCTGGCCAGCACCAGACAGTCTTGGGCGTCGAACAGGGCCACTGCGTCCGGAAAGCAGCGCAGCGCACCCTCCAGTCGTTCACTGCGCGCCTGGGCCTCGATCAATGCCGCCTGTTGCTGTTGGCTGTGCTCGCGCACCTGCCGAACGTGTTGCCACAGCCACATCAGCCCGATGCCGGGCAGGACCATGGCCAGCACGCACAGGACCAGGCCTGCGGCATCGTGTTCCAGCGCCAACAGCCAGGCCGAGCGGGCCAGCGCCACCAGGATCAGCAAGGCCCCGGCCGTGCACAGGATCAGGGGCCTGCCCAGGCGGTGCAACAGGGGGTCGGGGGTGGGGGCTGGGCTGGAGGTGGCTGGCATGGCGTGAGGAGCAGGTGTCTCAGTCTACGTCTTTGTCATTAATTGTTACAAAAAGCCGGGGTAGGGGGCTCACCGAACGTCTTCCTGAGGCCGATCGTCGGCAGGGTTGGCGCGAATTGCCTACACTGCCATGCCTCATCGACCTGCACCTCATCACCTGGAGCGTTTCATGCTGTCTGACGATCTGAAGACTGAATTCGAGGCCTTGCTGCCGGCCGGCCAGAGTGGCGTGGCGGGCCCCAGTCGGCGCACTGCGCTGCAGGCGGCACTGGGCATCGGGCTGGGTTATGCGGCCGCAGCGCAGCCGCTGCAGGCCCAGACGGCCATCCACACCACCGCCGAAGGCCTGGAGGCCGGGCGTGTGAGCATCGACGTCAACGGTTTTGCCCTGTCGGCCTACTGTGCCTCGCCCACCGGCAAGACCCACCTGCCGGTGGTGCTGGTGGTGCAGGAGATCTTCGGGGTGCACGAGTACATCGCGGATGTGTGCCGACGCCTGGCGCGCCATGGCTACATGGCCATTGCCCCTGAGCTGTACAGCCGCCAGGGCGATGCCTCCAAGTACACCGACATGGCCCGGCTGATGAGCGAGCTGGTGTCCAAGGTGCCGGATGCCCAGGTGCTGTCCGATCTGGACGCCACCCTGAAGTGGGCCGGTGCCAACGGCGGCAACCTCGACAAGACGGCCATCACCGGCTTTTGCTGGGGTGGCCGCATCACCTGGCTGTATGCGGCGCATGCACCCGTCAAGGCGGCGGTGGCCTGGTACGGCCGCCTGGTGGGTCAGCCCAGCGAGCTGACCCCACAGCACCCGATCGACCGTGTGGCCAGCCTCAAGGCGCCGGTGCTGGGCCTGTACGGTGGTGCCGATACCGGCATCCCGCTGGACACCGTGGAGCGCATGAAGACCGCGCTGGCGGCGGGCCCGGAGGCCGCCCGCGCCTCGCAGTTCGTGGTCTACCCCGACACCCCGCACGCCTTCCATGCTGACTATCGCCCCAGCTATCGCAAGGAGGCCGCCGAAGAGGGCTGGAAACGCATGCTGGAATGGTTCAAACAGCATGGGGTGGCCTGAACCCGGCCGGCCCAGCCGCTAAACTGCCCCAAGGCCTGGTTGGCCTGCCGGGCCCAGGCAAGCGGTTTGCCTGATGCGGCGGGCCCGGCCCAGATGCGCAGGGCCCGGCCGTGACCCGTGACCGGCCCCGCCCGACGATTGCTTATGACTTTGCTCCAAATCATTCTTGCCACCCTGACTGCCGGCATCGGCAGTGTCTGGGTGGCCGCTTTCCTGATGCGTGCCGGCGTGGACTCGGGGCGTGGCGGCATCAATGCCCAGCACCTGCTGAGCCTGGCGGCCGGTGCCCTGCTGGCCACCGCCTTCATGCACCTGTTGCCCGAGGCCTTTGAGGGCCAGGCCAGCCCGCACGCCTTGTTTGCCACCCTGCTGATCGGGGTGGTGTTCTTTTTCCTGCTCGACAAGGCCGAACTGTGGCACCACGGGCATGAACATGGGCATGACCACGGGCCGGCTGCGACGGACCCGGCGCAGGCTGACGCGCATGGAGGGGGGCTCCCGCAGGGGCACGCCCACGAAGGGCATGCCCACGCGCACGCCGCCTCCCACGCCCATGCCCATGCCCACTCTCACGCCCATGCGAACGCCCATGCACACGACACCAGCCCCAGCCTGTCCGGCGGCTGGTCGCTGATCACGGGCGACAGCGTGCACTGCTTCGGCGACGGCATTCTGATCGCCTCGGCCTTCGTGGCCGATCCGCGCCTGGGCCTGGTGTCGGCGCTGGCCGTGCTGGCCCACGAGGTGCCGCACCACATGGGCGACCTGGTGGTGCTGCGGCGCGCCAGCCGCAACCGGCGTCTGGCGCTGATGAAGGTGTCGCTGGCGGGCGCCGTGACGGCCCTGGGCGGGCTGGTGGGCTTTTTCCTGGTCGAGCAGTTGGAAGACCTGCTGCCTTACTTTCTGACCGTGGCCTCCAGCAGCTTCATCTATGTGGCCCTGGCCGACCTGATCCCGCAACTGCAAAAGCGCCTCACGGCCCGCCAGACCCTGGCCCAGGTGTTCTGGCTTGGGCTCGGCATCGTCTTGGTCACCTGGGCCAGCGGCCTGGCCCATGGGCACTAGCCTCAATCCGGCTTGATGTTCCCGGCGCGGACGGCCTTGTCGTAGCGGGCACGTTCGTTGTGCAGCAGGGTGGCAAAGGCGTCGGCGCTGCCGGGTTCGACCTCGCCGCCGGCGGCGCTCAGTTTGTCGCGCACGTCTTTCTGGGCCAGGGCCTTTTGCAGGGCTGCATTCAGCTGGGCCAGCACGGGCTTGGGGGTGGCGGCGGGGGCCAGCAGGCCATACCAGACCGAGGCTTCAAAACCGGCAAAGCCCGATTCGGCCAGGGTCGGGGCCTCAGGGAACAGGCTGCTGCGTTTGGCGCTCATCACCGCCAGCACCTTGAGTCTGCCGGCGCGCACCTGGGCCACGGCTTCGAGCGCGTTGACCGCCACCAGGGGTAACTGGCCGCCCACCACATCGGTGATGGCCGGGCCGCCGCCGCGATAGGGCACATGGGCCAATTGCACGCCGGCAGCGCGCTCGAACAGTTCCACCGCCAGATGCGGGGTCGAGCCATTGCCCGGGGTGGCGTAGTTCACGCTGCCCGGCTTGTCCTTGGCGGCTTTCAGCAATTGGGCCAGGGTGTCGAAGCCGGCACCGGGGTTGACGGCCAGCACCACCGGTACGCGGCCAATCAGGCCCACCGGGGCCAGGTCGCGCTCGGCGTCAAAGGGGGCCGGTTGGTACAGCGCCATGTTGGCGGCCAGCGCATTGGCGGCCACCAGCAGGGTGTAGCCATCGGCCGGGCTGTCGATCACCGACTTGATGGCGATGTTGCTGCCCGCCCCGGGCTTGTTGTCGACGATCACCGGCTGGCCCAGCAGCGTGGCCATGGCCTGGCCCACGGTGCGGCCCACGATGTCCACCGCCCCCCCGGCGGGGTAGCCGACCACCAAGTGCACCGGTTTGGCCGGGTAGCTGCCTTGGGCCTGGGCGGCCTGCCCGCATGAAAACGCCGCCAGGGCCCCTGCGGTCTGCAGGAGGGCCTGGCGGCGGTTGGGGGTCGCAGTGCCTGGGCGGGCTTGGCGTTCGGTCATGTTCGAGTCTCCAACGAGGGTTGTCGCCGCGATTCTAGGCAGAACGCCCGCACTCGGCGGGCAGGCCGGCGAGCTTTACGCGGCGGCAAAGGCCATGGTGCCGGCCGCGGTGTTGGAGATCGGGATGTGGTAGTTGGTGTGCACCTTGCGCACCTGGCCCGGTACGGCGGCCCGGGTGGCCAGCCACATCAGCAGCTCCACGCCCTGGGTGCCGGTCTTCTCGACCAGTTCGGGGATGCTGAACTGGGTGGCCCACTCGGGGTCATTGAACAGGCTGTCCATGAACTTCAGGTCGAAGGGCTTGTTGATGAAGCCGGCACGCTCGCCATCGAGCTGGTGGCTCAGGCCACCGGTGCCGATCACCACCACCTTCTTGTCGCTGTCCCAGTTGGCGATGGCCTGGCCCACGGCCTTGCCCAGGGCCAGGCAGCGCTTGGCGCTGGGCAGGGGAAACTGCACGGTGTTGATGCAGATCGGCACGGTCAGCACCGGGCACTCGCCTTCTGGCCAGAACAGCTTCAGCGGCAAGGTGAAGGCGTGGTCCACCAGCATTTCCTGGCAGGTGGTGATGTCGAACTCCTGTTCCACCAGGTGGTTGATGATGTGCCACGACAGGTCGGTGGCGCCTTTGAACGGCGGCAGGGTGGGGATGCCCCAGCCTTCATCGGCATTGTTGTACTGAGGCGCGGCCCCCACGGCGAAGGTGGGCATCTTGTCCAGGAAGAAGTTCAGGCCGTGGTCGTTGTAGAACACCACGGCGATGTCGGGCTTGACGTCGTCCAGCCACTGGCGCACCGGCAGAAAGCCATCGAAAAAGGGCTTCCAGTAAGGCTCGTTCTGAATGCCCTTGGCCATGGCGCCACCGATGGCGGGCACGTGGGAAGTGGTCATGCCACCAACAATCTTTGCCATTTTGTTTCTCCGTTGTCGTTGTGATCGTGCTTGTGGGGGATGGCTCAGGCGGCCAGGGTGTCGGGTTGCTGGTTGTGGGCCACCAGCATGGCCTTGAAGGCGTCCTTGCTCATGCCGGTCTGGGCCGCGCCCAGGTCTTGCACGTCCAGGCCCAGGATGCCGGCAAACTTGGCCAGGTAGTACACGTTGCCGCCGGCAGCCAGCAGGCCCAGCACGTCGCGTTCACGGATGGCTCGCGACTGTTCTTCGTTCAGGCCGTAGGCGGCCATGTAGGCAGCTTCGTTGGCCTTGAAGGCGTTGCGCTGGTCGGCGCTGTTGAACGAGAAGCACATCTTGTTCAAGGCGTAGCCTTTCTGGGCCTGGTCGCCGTCGAACAAGGTGGTGCCCGGAATCTGGGGCTTGGTGGCGGTCATCGGGGTCTCCTGCGGTTGATCTGTGTCAGGGCTGGAGTATTCCGAGGCCATTGCCAAAGATAAACAGATGGATACTCATACATCTCATGAACAAAATCGATTGGTTGAGCCTGGATGCCCGTCTGCTGCAGTTGCTGGTGACGGTGCAGGAGGCCGGCAGCGTGACCGGTGCGGCGCAGCGCCTGGGCCTGACCCAGTCGGCGGTCAGCCACGGCCTGGACCGGCTGCGCGCCATCGTGGGCGACCCCCTGTTCGTCAAGTCGGGGCGGGGCATCGTGGCCACGGCGCAGGCGGGCCTGCTGGCCCAGCGGGCCCGGCACCTGCTGGATGAACTCGAGGCCTTCAGCGTGGCGGCCGGCTTCGAGCCGGCCCGGCTCAACACCTGTTTCACCATCGCCGCCAATGACTTGCAGCGCGATCTGCTGCTGCCGCCCCTGCTGCGAAGCCTGCGCGAGCAGGCCCCGGGTGTCACCTTGCGGGTGATCAAGTCGGGCGCGCCCGGCCCGGCCTTGCTGCGCGACGAGGTGTGCCAGTTGATCATCACGCCACGCCCCCCCCAGGGCTCTGACATCCTGCAAAAGCGCCTGTTCGAAGACCGCTACGGCGTGTTCTACGACCCCAGCCAGCGGGCCGCGCCCAGCAGCCGCGAGGCCTACCTGGCAGCCAACCATGTGACCGTGCTGTACGAACCCCGCCGTGCCCTGGACATCGACCAATGGATGCTGGGCCAGGGCCTGGAGCGTCGCTTCGTGGCCAGCGTGCCCGGCATGGCCGCGCTGGGCTCGATGTTGCGCGGCAGCGACTGGCTGGCCACGGCCCCTTCACTGCTGGCGCGCCACAGCCTGCTGGGCCTGGCCATGGCCCCGGTGCCCCTGGCCACCCCGCCCATGCCCATGTACCAGGTGTGGCACCTGCGCCATCACAGCGACCCGGTGCACCAGTGGCTGCGCGCCGCCCTGGAGCGGGTGGCCCGCGAGGTTCAGCCGCCCGACACGGGAGCGGTCAGGCCCTGAGCCTGCTGGCGATAAGCGCGGGGCGACTGCCCGGTGTGGCGCTTGAAGAAGCGGCAGAAGTAGGCCGGGTCTTCAAAGCCCAGATCGAAGGCGATGCGCTGCACCGGGGCGGCGATGTGCACCAGCCGGCGGCAGGCCTCGCGGGCCAGGCGGGCGTGCAGCAGTTCTTGCGCGTTGCGCCCGGTTTCGGCCGCCACCATGCGGTTCAGCCGCTCGGTGGACAGGCCCAGTTGCTCGGCATAGCGCGACACCGGCCAGTGTTCGCGGTAGTGCGACTCCAGCAGCACCACCCAGCGCGTGTACAGGGCCTGCCGGCGTGAGGGCCGGTTCTCGCCTGGCCCGCCCTGGGGGCTGCCCACCTCGGGCTGGTCGGGCTGGCCGCGCTGGCCCAGTTGCGCCAGGCGCCAGACCACGGCCCGCGCCAGCCACAGCGGCACCGGGGCATCCGCGGCATCGTCAGCGCTGTTTTCGGCCTGCAGGGCCTCGAACAGGGGCTGCAGGCGAGACACATCGGGCGAGCCGGCCTCCAGCGGCAGGGCGCGTGGTCGGGCGAACAATTGCTGCAGGGCCCGCCCCATGCCGGCGGCCTCGCCCTCGGCCAGCAGGTGGGCGTTGACGGTCAGCACATGGCCATCGCTGTCGGACGAGAAACGGAAGGCGTGCGCCACACCGGGCGGGATCAGCACCGCCGTGGGGCCCACGCAGCGGCTGCGGCTTTCGTCCAAGACGACCTCGGCCCAGCCCGAGCGAAGCCACAGCACCTGGTGCAAACCCTGATGCACATGGGCATCGATCTCCCAGTCGTAAAGGCGGCTGCGGGATTCGATGGATTCGATGTGCAGCAAGGCTGCGCCAGGGCTGCCGGCTTCACCATACAGCGCAAAGGCCGGCAGCGTGTTGAAGCGGCGGCGCACGGGCGCGGGTGAGCGAGGCGAGTGGGGCATGTCAGTCAGGGCGCGTCAAAAGTGCAAGTATTGGCCGGCTTCCGTCCACTGTGCTTTGCCCCAGGTCAAAACAGAATCCAGTCCAGCCCCACAGCGGGTGCCCCAGGAGACAACATGAGCTTCAGTTTCGACCCCTACTCACCGGCCATCGATGCCGACCCTTTCCCGTACTACAAGATCCTGCGCGATGAGCAGCCTTGCTTCTGGAGCCCCGAGGCCCAGATGTGGGTGCTGTCGCGCTATGCCGACATCGTGACGGCGGGCCAGGACTGGCAGACCTATTCCTCGGCCAGCGGCAACCTGATGACCGAGCTGCCCGGTCGCGCCGGCGCCACGCTCGGCAGCTCCGACCCACCACGCCATGACCGCCTGCGCGGCCTGATCCAGCACGCCTTCATGAAGCGCAACCTGATGGCGCTGGACGAGCCCATCCGTGCCGTGGCGCGCCAGGTGTTCGGCCAGCTGCGCGGGGTGGAACGCTTCGATTTCAAGGAGGTTTCGTCGCAGTTCACAGTCAAGGTGCTGATGGCGGCGCTGGGCCTGCCCATGGGCGACGAGGCCATCGTCGACGAGCAGACCGTGCGCGACAACGCCGTGCTGATGGTGCAAAGCGATGCTCGCACCCGCACCAAGGGCCCCGAGCACATCGCGGCCTACAACTGGATGCAGGAATACGCCTCCAAGGTGATTGCCATGCGCCGCGCCGAGCCGCGTGACGACCTGATCAGCCACTTTGCCATGGCCGAGATCGATGGCGACCGCCTGGACGAACGCGAGGTGCTGCTGACCACCACGACCTTGATCATGGCCGGTGTCGAGTCGCTGGGCGGCTTCATGATGATGTTTGCCTACAACCTGGCCACCTTCGACGAGGCCCGCCGCGCCGTGGTGGCCAACCCGGCCCTGCTGCCCGATGCCATCGAGGAGTCGCTGCGCTTCAACACCTCGGCCCAGCGCTTCCGCCGCCGTCTGATGAAGGACGTGACCCTGCACGGCCAGACCATGAAGACCGGCGACTTTGTCTGCCTGGCCTATGGTTCGGGCAACCGCGACGAGCGCCAGTACCCCAACCCGGATGCCTACGACATCACGCGCAAGCCGCGGGGTCACCTGGGCTTTGGCGGTGGGGTGCACGCTTGCCTGGGCACGGCGATCGCGCGCCTGGCGGTCAAAACCGCCTTTGAAGAGTTCCACCAGGTGGTGCCCGAGTACCGCCGCATGCAGGACCAACTGGCCTGGATGCCTTCGTCCACTTTCCGCAGCCCCCTGGTGCTGGACCTGAGCACCCGCTGAACCTGGAGCCCACCCATGACCACACTCACCTACATCGAAGCCTCGGGCAGCCGCACCGACGTCGACGTGCCTGACGGTTGGAGCCTGATGCAGGCCGCCATTGCCAACGGCATTGACGGCATTTTGGGCGAATGCGGCGGCTCCTGCGCCTGCGCCACCTGCCACTGCTATGTGGATGACCTGCTGATGGCCGCCTTGCCCGCACCCAGCGCCGGCGAACTCGACATGCTGGACAACGTGGCCGCCGAGCGGCGCCCCAACAGCCGCCTGGCCTGCCAGATCAAGGCCAGCCCGGCCCTGGCGGGCGGTACCCTGACCCTGCCCGAGGTCCAGGAGTGAGCGCCGGGCCCGAGGCGGGCGCACCGGACGCCGGGGCGCACATCGTCATCGTCGGCGCCGGCCAGGCCGGGCTGATGGCGGCCGAGGCCCTGCGCAGCGGCGGCTTCAGCGCCGCCATCACCCTGCTCGGCGACGAGCCCCATGCGCCTTACCACCGCCCGCCGCTGTCCAAGGCCTGGCTGGCCGGCGAGGTGGAAGCGGCTCAGTTGCTGATGCGCGCGCCCGAGATGCTGGCCCGCAAGCAGATCACCCTGCGCACCGGCAGCCCGGTGCAGGCCATCGACCGGGCGACGCAACGCGTGCGGCTGGCCGACGGCAGCGCGCTGCACTACAGCGGCCTGCTGCTGGCCACGGGTGCCACACCGCGCCGATTGCCGCTGGCGGGCGCCGAGGCCGCGAATGTGCTGACCCTGCGCAGCCGAGACGACGCCGTGGCCATCGCTGCCGGCCTGGCCCGGTGCCAGGCCGAGGGCTTGCCCCTGGTCGTGATTGGCGGCGGCTTCATCGGCCTGGAGGTGGCGGCCACCGCGCGCAAGAAGGGCGTGGCCGTGACCGTGCTGGAGGCGGCACCGCGCCTGCTGGGCCGGGTGCTGAGCCCTCAGCTGTCCGAGTGGTACGCCGCACTGCACCGCCGCCATGGCGTGGCGCTGGCGCTGGGCGCAGCCATCGAGTGCCTGGTGGTGCAAGACGGCCAGGCCCGGGCCGTGCAATTGGCCGATGGCCGCGAACTGCCGTGTGGTCTGGTGGTGCTGGGGGTGGGCGTGCAGCCCAACGATGCCCTGGCCCGAGAGGCGGGCCTGGCGGTGGACCGTGGCATCGTGGTGGACGCCTGCGGGCGCACGTCGGACCCGCTCATCGTGGCGGCCGGCGATTGCGCGGCGCGCCGCCTGCCCGACGGTCGGCTGCTGCGCCTGGAGTCGGTGCAAAACGCCTCCGAGCAAGGCAAATCGGCCGCGGCGGCGCTGCTGGGCCAGGAGCGACCCTTCACGGCCACCCCCTGGTTCTGGTCCGACCAGTACGACCGCAAGCTGCAGATGGCCGGCCTGTCCGAAGGGGCCGACCAGGCGGTGCTGCGTGGGAGCCTGGAGGACGGCCCGTTCTCGGTCTTCCAGTACCGCGCCGGGCGTCTGGTGGCGGTCGATTCGGTGAACGCCGCCAAGGACCACCTCACGGCGCGCAAGCTGCTGGAGGCCGGCGTATCGCCGACGCCCGAGCAGGCGGCGGATCTGGGCTTCAACCTGGCGGGGCTGCTGGCGGGCTGATGGCGTTCTGACCCTGCAGGCCCCCGGGAGGGGGCCTGCAGGCGCGTCCAGCCACTCGGGACTTCTGTCGCGTGGGTGCGTGCGGGTTTTGGTCTGGGCCCTAGGATGACCCTGGTCAGCCAACCAGGAGGCCTCGGACATGACGCAAGACTTCGACGTTCTCATCATCGGCGCCGGCATCTCCGGCCTCGGCGCGGCCTGCCATCTGCGCCAGCGCCTCCCCGATCGTTCCTTCTGCCTACTTGAGTCCATGCCAGGCTTTGGCGGCACCTGGTGGACCCACCGTTACCCGGGTGCGCGCTCGGACAGCGACCTGTTCACCTATGGCTACGGCTTCAAACCCTGGAAAGGGCGCGCCATCGCGACCGCCGAGGAGATCCGCGCCTACCTGGACGAGGTGATCGCAGAAAACGAGCTGGCCCCGCGGATCCGTTATGGCCATCAGGTGCGGTCGGCCAGCTGGTCCTCCGAGCGCAGGCGCTGGACGCTCACCATGACCCGCGAGGGGTCTGACGAAAGCCAGACCTTCACCACCGCCTTTCTCTGGATCTGTGCGGGCTATTACGACCATGATCAGGGCTACACCCCGGAATGGCCGACGCTCAAGGACTTCCAGGGGCAGGTGGTGCACCCCCAGCATTGGCCAGCAGATTTGTCCTGCGCAGACCAGCGCGTGGTGGTCATCGGGTCGGGGGCCACGGCGGCCACCCTGATCCCCAGCCTGGCGGGTGAGGCGGCGCACGTCACGATGCTGCAGCGCTCCCCCACGTTCTTTGCGGCCGAGCCCTGGGAGCATCCGCTGGCGGCTCAGCTGCGCCCGCTCAATCTGCCCGATGCCTGGTTTCACGAGATCATGCGCCGGGCCTTCGTGGCCCGATCGGACGAGGTCATCCGACTGTCTTTTGAGCAGCCCGAGGCCTTGCGGGCCCTGCTGATCGACGAGGTCCGACCCCAACTGCCCGAGGGCTACGACCTGGATCGGCACTTCAACCCGCGCTACCGGCCCTGGCAGCAACGCATCGCCAAAGTTCCGGATGGGGATCTGTTCCAGGCCATCCGCTCGGGGCGGGCCTCGGTGGTCACCGACACCATTGAATGCTTCGATGCGCAAGGCATTCAGCTGGCCAGCGGTCAGCATCTGGAGGCCGACATCATCGTCACCGCGACGGGCTTCAAGCTCAAGCTGTTCGGCGGCATCCGCTTCGAGGTCGACGGGGTGCCGGTGGCCTGGCCCGAGCGCATCACCTACCGGGGCCTGATGGTGGAGGGGGTTCCCAACATGGCTTACACGCAAGGCTATTTCCGCTCCAGCTGGACCTTGCGCTCCGATCTGGTGTGCGACTGGGTGTGCCGCCTGCTCACCCACCTGCGCGAACAGGGCTGCACCATGGTGCAAGCCACCGTGCCTGCGGCGGATGCCGACATGTCCCGCCGGCCCTGGAGCGAGGCCGACAACTTCAATGCCGGCTATGTGATGCGCACACAGTCCCAACTCTTCGGCCAGGGGGATCGCCATCCGTGGCGGCACGGCCTGGAGTACGCTGAGGAGCGCGTCACCCTGCCCGCCGCATCGCTGCAGGATGAGGCTCTGCGTTACCGCTGAACCGTTTCAAACATTCCAACAGCCCCCAGGAGACATTGCATGCCCCTCGATCCTCACCTTACCGGTGTTCTGCAGATGATGGCTACCTCCGGTGCCCGCCCTGTCGCCCAGGGCACGCCCGAGCAAGGCCGTGCCGGCTACCTGGCTCTGACGGCGGGCACCCTCACGCCTGAGCAGCGTGTGCCTGTGGCCAGCGTGCAGGACACCACTGTCCCCGGCGGGGCGGGCCCCATTCCGGCCCGCATCTACCGCCCGCAGGCCACAGGCACCTTCCCCACCGTGGTTTTTTTTCATGGCGGCGGCTATGTCATTGGCAACCTCGACACGCATGACAACATGTGCCGCGAGATCTGCCGTGGGGCGCAGGCCGTGGTGGTGTCTCTGGATTACCGCCTGGCGCCTGAACACCCCTTTCCTGCGGGCATCGACGATGCCGTGGCCGGCGCCCAATGGGTGGTGGCCCATGCCCTCGAACTGGGCGGCAATGAGCGCGTGGCCGTGGCGGGGGACAGCGCGGGGGGTAACTTCAGCGCCGTGGTTGCCCAGCAGCTGCGTGATGCCGGCCTGCCGCTGGTGGCGCAGTTCTTGATCTACCCCTCGGTGGATCACGTGGCCGCGGTGTATGCCAGTGCCGAACAAAACGCGAAGGGCTATTTTCTGGAGACAGAGACCATGGCTTGGTTCTACCAGCACTACGCCGGCCATGTGCTCAACACGCTGGACCCCCGCCTGGCCCCACTTCAGGCGGCCAGCCTAGCCGACCTGCCGCCCGCCCTGATCGTGAATGCCGAGTTCGATCCGCTGCGCGACCAGGCCGTGGCCTATGCGCAGGCCCTGCGCAAGGCCGGCGGCCAGGCCGAACTGATCGTAGGCCCCGGCATGATCCACGGCTTTTTCGACATGGGCCGTTGGTCGCCGGCGGCCCAGGCCATCATCACCCGCAGCATCGAGCGCTTTGGGACCATGCTGAGGGCCTAGGTGGCCATTGGGTGGGCCCCGGGGGCCTTACTCTGGCGTGATGCCTGCCTTGCGCACCACCTCGCCCCAGTGCGTGATCTCTTGCGCCAGCAACTGGGCCAGCTCGGCCGGCGAGCCGGCCTGAGGGGTGACGCCCAGCTTGCGCAGGCCATCCTGCACCGCGGTTTGGGCCAGGGCCTCTTTGGCGGCCCAGGCCACGCGGGCGATCACGCTCTCGGGGGTGCCGGCGGGGGCGGCCAGCGCGTTCCAGCTGTCCACCTCGTAGTTCGTCAGCCCCAGTTCCTTGACCGTGGGCACCTGGGGCAGGCCGGCAAAGCGTTTCGGCCCGGTCACGGCCAGCAGGCGCAGCGCCTGGCCGCTCAGCTGGGGCAGCAGGGGGCTGAGGATCTCGAAGCCCACATCCACCTCGCCGGCGCGCAGCGCATTCATCAGCGCGGGCGAGCCCTTGTAAGGCACCACGGTGGCCTCGATGCCGGCGCGCCACTTGAACAGCTCGGCAGCCAGGTGCTGGGTGCTGCCGGGGGCAATGCTGCCCAGGGTCAGGCGCCCGGGCTGGGCTTTGGCGTAGTTCAGCACATCGCCCAGGGTCTTGAAGCGCGAGTGGGCCGGCACCGCCAGCCCCAGGTCAAAAAAGCCCAGCGTGCTGATGGGGGCCAATTGGCGCGTCACGTCGTAAGGCAGCTTCTTGAACAGGTGCACACTGACGGCGCTGGCATTGCTCATCAGCAGCAGGGTGTGGCCGTCGGGCTGTGCATTCACCACCAGGCTGGTGGCCACCACGCCGCCTGCGCCCGGGCGGTTGTCGATCACCACCGGCTGCTTGAGCAGCGCGCCCATGGCCTGGCCCACGATGCGTGCGGTGAGGTCGGCCACGCCGCCGGCGGCAAAGGGCACCAGCAGGGTGATGGGGCGCTGCGGAAAGGCCGCGCCCTCGGCACGGACGCCGGTGGCGCCCAGCAGGGCCAGGGCCGGCAGGGCGGCCAGGTGTTGCAGGCCCTGGCGTCGGGTGGTCTTCATGCCGAAAACTCTTCGGTGTCGATCTCGACCTGGTTGCCCGCGTTGTAGCGTGGGCCTTTCACCGTGTGGCGGTTGATCAGCTCGTCCAGCCGGGCCATCTGGGCCGGGCTCAGGGAGACTTGCAGGGCGCCCAGGTCTTCTTCGAGGTGATCGATTCGGGTGGTGCCCGGGATCGGGATGATGTGCTCGCCGCGCTGCAGCAGCCAGGCCAGGGCCAGTTGTGCCAGGGTGCAGCCGGCGGCCTGCGCCACCTCGGCCACGCCGTCGAGCAGGGCCAGGTTGGCGGCGTAGTTGTCGGGGGCAAAGCGTGGCATGGCGCGGCGGATGTCCTTGGCGTCAAAGGCCGCCACGTCGCGCACCTGGCCGGTCAGGTAGCCGCGCGCCACGGGGCTGAATGCAACAAAGGCGGCGCCAATGTCGCGGCAGGCCTGCAGCACGGCGATCTCGGGGTTGCGTGTCCACAGCGAGTACTCGGTCTGCACGGCGCTGATCGGGTGCACCGCATGCGCCTTGCGCAGCGTGGTGGCCGAGACTTCGCTCAGGCCGATGGCGCGCACCTTGCCGGCGCGCACCAGGTCGGCCAGCGCGCCCACTGAGTCTTCGATGGGCACCTGCTTGTCCCAGCGGTGCAGGTAGTACAGGTCGATCACCTCGGTGTTCAGGCGCTTCAGGCTGGCTTCGCAACTGGCGCGCAGGGTCTCGGGGCGGCCGTCGATGACACGCTTCATGCCGTCGGGGAACTGCACGCCCTGCATGCCGCACTTGCTGGCCAGGATGAACCGGCTGCGGTGCTTGGCCAGCACCTGACCGACCAGCGTTTCATTGGCGCCAAAGCCGTACAGGGCGGCGGTGTCGAACAGGGTCACACCCAGATCGAGTGCGCGCAGCAGCAGGCGCTCGGCGTCTGCGAAGGCGGGCGGCTGGCCGTAGGCGTGGCTGAGGTTCATGCAGCCCAGGCCGATGGGGCTGACCTGGAAGGGGCCGATGGAGCGGGTGCTTGTGAGGGTCATGGTGGTGATACCGGAAGGAAGAATTCAAAAGCCATGCCGGGCCCAGAACTGGGCTGGCGTGACGATGGGATAGCGGTCGGCCAGCGCCAACAGGTCTTTGTCGCCGGTGATCAGGTACTGGGCTTCGGCAGCCAGCAGGGTGCCCAGCACAGGCAGGTCACAGGTGTCGCGCAAGGCGGGTTCCTGGAGGTTCGCCGGTTCGACGATCTGGGCCTGCAGCGCCAAGGTATCGGCCAGGTCACGGGCCTCGTACGGTGCGAAACCAGCGGTAGGCATGCGTGGCAGGACACGGGCCACCTCGTCAAGGATGAATCTGGAAAGTAAGACCTCAACCGATCCCAAATGCCAAGCCTGCAGGATGCGCCCCGGCACGCTGTGCGGATAGGCCACACCCGACACCAGCACATTGGTGTCGATCACGACGCGCAAGCGGTTCACGATGCCCGACGCGCTTGCGCCACCACGGCATCGATCTCGGCCATGCCGTCTTCTTCGCTCAAATGGGCAAAGTTGTCGGCCAGTCGCTGGCTCAAGGCCTCAAACCGGTCCTGCATCTGCCGTATGCGCTTGAACAGTTCGGCATCGATCAGGGCCGCGACTGGTTTGCCGTCTTTGTTGATGATGATGCTGTCGTGGCGGTACTGAACCTGGTTGAGCATCTCGCCCAGGTTTTGACGGAAGTTGACGGCGCTGACTTCGGTGATCATGAAGGGCTCCTGACCATGCTGATCGATATGGTCATTATGGGTGGGGCAGGGGTGCCAGTCCAGTTCGTTGGCACCCCTTGACCGACCTCAGCCCGCGTTCAGTTGCTGCTCCAGATCGTGCAGCACCTGGTAGCAGGGCAGCACCTGGGCCACGCTCGAGTTGGGCTCACGGCCTTCTTTGATGGCGGCGAAGAACTCGCGGTCTTGCAGTTCGATGCCGTTCATGGACACGTCCACCTGCGACACATCGATCTTTTCTTCCTTGCCATTGACCAGGTCGTCGTAACGGGCAATGTAGGTGCTGGTGTCACCGATGTAGCGGAAGAAGGTGCCCAACGGGCCGTCGTTGTTGAACGACAGGCTCAGGGTGCAGATGGCGCCGTTGGCGGCCTTGAGCTGGATCGACATGTCCATGGCGATGCCCAGGGTCGGGTGGATCGGGCCCTGCACGGCGTTGGCCTTCACGATGGGGCTGCCGCACTGGTAGGCGAACAGGTCCACGGTGTGGGCAGCGTGGTGCCACAGCAGGTGGTCGGTCCAGCTGCGCGCCTGGCCCAAGGCGTTCATGTTGGTGCGGCGGAAGAAGTAGGTCTGCACATCCATCTGCTGGATGTTGAATTCGCCGGCCTGGATCTTCTTGTGCACGTACTGGTGGCTGGGGTTGAAGCGACGGGTGTGGCCGCACATGGCCACCAGGCCACTGCTCTTGGCCAGCTCCACCACCTCTTGCGCGTCCTTCCAACTGTCGGCCAGCGGGATTTCGACCTGCACATGCTTGCCGGCCTTCAGGCAGGCCAGGCTTTGCGAGGCGTGCATCTGTGTGGGGGTGCACAGGATCACGGCGTCGACTTCGGGCAGGGCCAGGCTGTCAGCCAGGTCGGTGGTGACGTGGCCGATGCCGTACTTGGCCGCCACTTCACGGGTTTTTTCGAGGTCGCGGCTGATCAGCGACACCACTTCGACGCCATCGATGTTCTTGATGCCGTCCAGGTGCTTGATGCCAAAGGCACCGGCACCGGCCAGGGCGACTTTGATGGTTTTGTTGCTCATGCTTGGTTCTCCAGAATCAGGTGGCCGACGGCCGTGTTGGATGCAGGGACGTGGTAGAAGCGGTGCGTCACCTTGGGCGCCGGGCCCTGACCGTTGACGTCGTCCATGGCGCCGCGGGCGATCAGCCACATCACCAGCTCGATGCCTTCCGAGCCGGCTTCGCGCACGTAGTCGACATGGGGCTTGTGCGACAGGGCTTCGGGGTCGGCGATCAGCTGATCCAGGAAGGCGTTGTCCCATTCCTTGTTGATCAGGCCGGCGCGCGGGCCTTGCAGCTGGTGGCTCATGCCGCCGGTGCCCCAGATGTGCACATTGAGGTTTTCATCGAAGCTGTCGACCGCCTTGCGGATGGCCTTGCCCAGGTTGTAGCAGCGCCGGCCCGAGGGCACGGGGTACTGCACCACGTTGACGGCGAAGGGGATGACGGGGCAGGGCCAGGCGTCCTTCTTCGGGTCCAGCTCACCGCACATCAGCGACAGCGGCACGGTCAGGCCGTGGTCCACGTCCATCTTGTTGACGATGGTGAGGTCGAAGTCGTCCTGGATCACGCTTTGCGCGATGTGGCTGGCCAGGTCGGGGTGTCCGATCACCTTGGGCACGGGGCGTGGGCCCCAGCCCTCGTCGGCGGGCTGGAACTCGGCCGCGGTGCCGATGGCAAAGGTGGGGATCATCTCCAGGCTGAAGGCCGTGGCGTGGTCGTTGTAGACCAGAAACACCACGTCAGGCTGGTTGTCCTTCATCCATTGCTTGGAGAACTCATAGCCCTTGAACAGCGGTTGCCAGTAGGCCTCATCGGTCTTGCCGAGATCGATGGCGGCGCCGATGGCCGGCACGTGTGAGGTGAATACGGAAGCGGTGATCTTGGCCATGTCAGGCTTTCTTGTGGGCGCTGCCCTGGGGTTGTCGATGCGCCTGGGCGTCGCCGTCTTCGCCGATGAAGCGGTTGCCCTCGACGGAGCGGCCGCCGCTGATCATCATGTTGCGGTATTCCTCTTCGGTCATGCCGGTCATCGAGCCCGCCATCTGCTGGAAGCTCTTGCCATCGGTGGCGCCGATCTTGGCCAGGAAGTAGATGTTGCCGCCTGCGGCCATGCAGCGGTTCAGGTCACGCGTGAGCACGCCCTGCTTCTGCTCTTCGGTCATGGCCCATTCGTCGAGGTAGGCGCGTTCATCGGCCTTGAAGCGTTCGCGGTTCTCGGCCTTCATCAGGCTCATGCAGAACTGGTTGAGCCAGTAGCCCTTGCGCGATTGCTCGGCGTCGAAGATGGTCGTGCCGGGCACGTCCAGGTAGGGTTTGTTGAGGGCCATGTCAGACTTCCTCGGGCCAGTAAAGGCGCATGGGGTTTTCGACCAGCAGTTTTTGCTGCAACTCGGCCGTGGGCGCGATGTGCGGGATGAAGTCGACCAGCAGGCCGTCGTCGGGCATGTGGTCCTTCAGGTTGGGGTGGGGCCAGTCGGTGCCCCACAGCACGCGGTCCGGGAACTCTTGCACCACGGCGCGGGCGAAGGGGATCACGTCGGTGTAGGCGTTCTGTTCACCGTTCAGGGCCTTGGGGCCGGTCACGCTCAGGCGCTCGGGGCAGCTGACCTTGCTCCACACGTTCTGGTGTTCGCGCATGAACTTCAGGAACAGCTGGAACTCGGGGCCGTCGATGGGCTTGCTCACGTCGGGGCGACCCATGTGGTCGACCACCACGGTGGTGGGCAGGGCGGTGAAGAAGTCCCACAGCTCGGGCAGGTCCACCGCCTCGAAGTAGATCACCACATGCCAGCCCAGCTTGCCGATGCGGCCAGCGATTTCCAGCAGCTCATCCTTGGGCGTGAAATCGACCAGGCGCTTGACGAAGTTGAAGCGCACGCCGCGCACGCCGGCGACGTGCAGGGCCTGCAGCTCTTCATCGGTGACCGAGCGCTTGACGGTGGCCACGCCGCGGGCCTTGCCGCCGCTGGACAGGCAGGCATCGACCATGGCGCGGTTGTCGGCGCCGTGGCAGGTGGCCTGCACCACCACGTTGCGGGCAAAGCCCAGGTGGTCGCGCAGCGCGTACAGCTGTTGCTTGCTGGCGTCGCAGGGGGTGTATTTGCGCTCGGGGGCGTAGGGGAACTCGGCCCCCGGGCCGAACACGTGGCAGTGCGCGTCAACCGCGCCGGCCGGCAGCTGGAAGCGCGGCTTGGCCGGGCCTTCATACCAGTCCAGCCAGCCGGGGGTCTTGGTGAAATCACCTGTGGTGGGTTTGCTCATGTCAATCTCTGTGGGGGTGGGTAGGCCAAAGAGGCGGCCAGCAGCAGGCCGCCTGCGGGGGCATCAGTCGATGTATCAGTCGATGTACTTGAGGCCGGCGGCCGCCAGCGGCTCGCGCATCTTGTACATGTCCAGGCCCAGCACGCCCGAAGCCAGCTTGGCGCGCTTCTCGCCTTCAAACGATTCACGCTTGATGGCGGCGGCC
This sequence comes from Curvibacter sp. GW821-FHT09D12, assembly GCF_059416245.1. Taxonomy (NCBI): domain Bacteria; kingdom Pseudomonadati; phylum Pseudomonadota; class Betaproteobacteria; order Burkholderiales; family Comamonadaceae; genus Curvibacter; species Curvibacter sp. GW821-FHT09D12. The sequence continues at coordinate 79,464 of NZ_JBWKOU010000004.1, forward strand.
AGGGTTTCGGCCGCCCGGGCCGCGGGCACGCACACCACGCCGTCGTCGTCGGCCACGATCACGTCACCCGGGGTGACCAGCATGCCGGCACACACGATGGGAATGTTCACCGAGCCCAGGGTGGCCTTGATGGTGCCCTTGCTGCTGATGGCCTTGCTCCAGACCGGGAAGTTCATCTCCTGCAGCGTGGCCACATCGCGCACGCCGGCGTCGATGATCAGCGCACGGGCGCCGCGGGCCTGGAAGCTGGTGGCCAGCAGGTCGCCAAAGTAGCCGTCGGTGCATTCGGCGGTGACGGTGGCCACCACGATGTCGCCCGGCTGGATCTGTTCAGCGGCCACGTGCATCATCCAGTTGTCGCCGGGCTGCAACAGCACGGTGACCGCGGTGCCAGACACTTTCTGGCCGGCGTAGATGGGGCGCATGTAGGGCTTGAGCAGGCCGACGCGGCCCATGGCCTCGTGCACGGTGGCCGAGCCCAGGGCGGCCAGGCCGTCGGCGGCCGCGCGGTCGGCGCGGGTGATGTTGCGGTAGACGACTCCGAGTTCGTACATGGTGTTGGCTCCTGATCGGTGTGGGGTTACAGGCCCTTGGCCTTGAGTGCCTTGTCCAGGCGCGGGAACACGCGGCGGGCGTTGCCTTCGTAGACCTTGTAGCGGTCTTCGTCGCTCAGGTTGGGCGTGGCGGCCACGTAACGCTTGGTGTCGTCGTAGTAGTGGCCGGTTTCGGGGTCGATGCCGCGCACGGCGCCAATCATCTCGCTGGCGAACAGGATGTTGTCCACCGGGATCACCTTGGTCAGCAGGTCGATGCCCGGCTGGTGGTACACGCAGGTGTCAAAGAAGATGTTGTTGAGCAGGTGGTCCTTCAGCAGGGGCTTCTTCAGCTCTTGCGCCAGGCCACGGAAACGGCCCCAGTGGTAGGGCACCGCGCCGCCGCCGTGCGGGATCAGGAACTTCAGCGTGGGGAAGTCCTTGAACAGGTCGCTGGTCAGGCACTGCATGAAGGCCGTGGTGTCGGCGTTCAGGTAGTGGGCGCCGGTGGTGTGGAAGCAGCTGTTGCAGCTGGTGCTCACGTGGATCATCGCCGGGATGTCGTACTCGACCATCTTTTCGTAGATGGGGTACCAATGGCGATCGCTCAGGGGCGGGCTGGTCCAGTGGCCGCCCGAGGGATCGGGGTTCAGGTTGATGCCCACGTTGCCGTACTGCTCCACGCACTTGACTAGTTCGGGGATGCAGGTGGCCGGGTCCACGCCGGGTGATTGCGGCAGCATGGCGGCCGGGATGAAGTGCTCCGGAAACAGCTCGCTGACGCGGAAGCACAGCTCGTTGCAGATGGCGGCCCAGGTGGACGAGGTTTCGAAGTCGCCGATGTGGTGCGCCATGAAGCTGGCGCGCGGGCTGAAGATGGTCAGGTCGCTGCCGCGCTCTTTCATCAGCTTGAGCTGGTTGGTCTCGATGGACTCGCGCAGCTCGTCGTCGCTGATCTTCAGCTCAGAGGCCTTGGGGGCCTTGCTGGGGTCTTTCAGGGCGGCGATCTGCAGGTCGCGCCAGGCGCCCAGGGCAGCCGGGGCGGTGGTGTAGTGGCCGTGAACGTCGATGATCATCGGGGATTCTCCAGAGGGTCGAAAACAAAAAGGGTTCGCAAGGCTCAGTGCGCCGCCACCGGCACGAGGCGGGCGCTGCCGTCATCGCCCCCCTTGGGGCGCTTGAATTCTTTCAGCATCAGGGCGGCGGTGGCAATGATGCCGGGGATGGCCACCACGGCAAAGATGTCACCAAAGCTCAAATGTCGAGCCGACAGCTCAGCCACCAGGAAAGAGCCGGCAATGCCGCCAAAGCGGCCGATGCCCAGCATCCAGGCCACGCCGGTGGCACGGCCACGCGTCGGGTAATAAGCCGCGGCCAGGGCCGGCATCGACGATTGCGCCGTGTTCATGATGGTGCCGGCGACAAACACCACCACCACCAGCCAGCCCACCTGGCCAGCAGCCTGGCCGATGGCCCAGATCGACACCGCGGTGAGGGCGTAACCGGCGGCAATGATGCGGTTGGCGTTGAAACGGTCCATCAGCCAGCCAAAGAACACGGCACCCACGCCGCCCAGCGGAAACAGGGCCGCGATCAGCGTACCGGTCTTGGGGTCGATGCCGGCATCCTTGAACAACACAGGCATCCAGTTGATCAGCGCATAGAAGATCACCAGGCCCATGAAATAGGCCAGCCAAAGCATGAGCGAGCCCACGCGGTAGGGCGCCGACAGTACCACGCCGATGCCGCTCTTGGCATCGGAGTGGGCGGCCGTCTCAGTCAGCACAAAGCGCTTGGCACCCTGCACGGCGGGGCCGGCAATGCGGGCCAGCACCGCGCGGATGCGCTCCACCGGCTGGCCATTGGCCACCATGTAGCGCACCGATTCAGGCAGCAAGACCACCAGCAGCAGCACCAGCAGCAAAGGCACGCCGCCGCCCAGGATCAGCACACTGCGCCAGCCGAAGTTCGGGATCATCCAGGCGGCCAGAAAGCCGCCGAAGGCCGCGCCCAGTGGAAAGCCGCAGAACATGGCGTTGGTCAGGGTGGCGCGCCGGCTGTCCGGGCAGTATTCGCTCATCAGGGTCACGGCATTGGGCATGGCGGCACCCAGGCCCAGGCCGGTCACAAAGCGCAGCACGCTCAGCGTGGTGAGGTCGGGGGCAAAGCCCGAGGCCAGGCAGGCCACGGCAAAGATCAGCACCGATCCCACCAGCACCGTCTTGCGGCCCAGGCGGTCAGCCAGCGGCCCGGCCAGCAGGGCGCCCGCGGCCAGGCCGAACAGGGCGGCACTCAACACCGGGGCCAGTGCGGGTTTGCTGACGCCCCATTCCTTGATCAGCGAGGGGGCGATGTAGCCGATGGCGGCGGTGTCAAAACCGTCCAGCAGCACAATGAAAAAGCACAGCGCAAAAATCACCCACTGAAAGGGCGAAAACGGGTGCTCGTTGAGCAGGGTCTGGACATTGACGTCCGTGTTATTGGGCTTCATGGCTTGTCTCTGGTTGATCCATCGGGGTGATTCCCTCCCTCGCCAAATCAGGCTGGCGCTGTCTCCGGATGGACAAGGGCCGCCCGGGCGCGCAATTCGTGTTGGCGCTGATTCTCGACAGCGCCGGCCGGCCTTGCCAGCCGCCCCCCACACTAGCTGGTATACCGAATTGATATAGTTCGATCAAAGGTATTCAAAATCACGTGTCATGGACCTCAAACAGCTCGAATACTTCGTTCGCGTGGCCGAACTGGGCAGCTTCACCCGCGCCTCGATCGCCCTCAACATTGCCCAGCCTGCGCTCAGCCGCCAGGTTCGCATGCTGGAGGTGGAGTTGCGCCAGAACCTGCTCGACCGCAACGGGCGCGGTGTCAAGCTGACCGAAAGCGGCAAGCTGCTGCTGGAACATGGCCGCGGCATCCTGCACCAGGTGGCCGTGGCGCGTGAGGAAATGGGCAGCGCCCGCGGCGCCCTGGCTGGCCGGGTGTCGGTGGGCCTGCCGCCCAGCCTGTCGCGCCTGATCACCGTGCCGCTGGCGCGCGCCTTCATGCAGCACCTGCCGCAGGCGCGGCTCACGCTCACCGAGGGCTTTTCGGTGCAGATGTACGAGGGCCTGCGCGTGGGCAACCTCGACATGGCCGTGCTGTACAACCCGGTGCGCTCGCCCGACCTGGAGATGAGCACCCTGCACGAAGAGCAACTGGTGCTGATCGCCGCCCGCGACCACCCCCTGCGCCAGGACACGCCGCTGCCGGCCACGCTGAGCCTGCGCGAAGTGGCGGCCCTGCCGTTGATCCTGCCCAGCCGGCCCAATGTGTTCCGCATCCTGATCGATGCCGAAATGGCCCGTTTCGGCCTCAAGCCCCAGGTCACCCTGGAGGTGGACGGCCTGAACGCCATCCTCAACCTGGTGCGAGAAGGCCTGGGCCACGCCGTGCTGCCGGCCTACACCCTGAGCAGTTTCAGCAACGCCACCCCGTTTGTGCTGCACGGCATCCACTCGCCGCGCATCATGAGCGAGCTGAACCTGGTGTGGTCCTCACGCCGCCCCTCCACCGAAACCCACAAGCGCGCCCTGACCCTGATCCGCGAAGTGGTGCAGCAGGCGGTGGCGGGCCATGCCGGCGCCGACGGGCGCGAGGCGCCGCCGCAAGCCGCACCGGCCGAGCAGCCGCCCGTGGCCGAGCCGACCGGGCAGCGCCCGTCGCGCCGACGCTGAACAGGTCTGAGGGGCTGCCCCCTCAATACGACTTCGGCAGCCCCAGCACCTTCTCGGCAATGAAGCACAGGATCAGTTGCGGGCTGACCGGGGCCAGGCGCGGGATCCAGGCTTCACGCAGGTAGCGCTCCACGTGGTATTCCTTGGCGTAGCCCATGCCGCCGTGGGTGAGGATGGCGTTTTCGCAGGCGTGGTAGCAGGCTTCGGCGGCCAGGTACTTGGCGCTGTTGGCCTCGGCACCGCAGGGTTGGTGCTGGTCGTACAGCCAGGCGGCCTTGTGCACCATCAGGTGGGCGGCCTCCAGTTCCATCCAGGATTTGGCCAGCGGGTGCTGGATGCCCTGGTTCATGCCGATGGGGCGGTCGAACACCACGCGTTCCTTGGCGTACAGCGCGCCGCGTGCCAGGGCGGCGCGGCCCAGGCCCACGGCCTCGGCGGCGATCAGGATGCGTTCGGGGTTCAGGCCGTGCAGGATGTAGCTGAAGCCCTGGCCTTCTTCGCCGACGCGGTCTGCCACCGGGATGCGCAGGCCATCGATGAAGACCTGGTTCGAGTCGACGGCCTTGCGGCCCATCTTCTCGATCTCGCGCACCTCGATCTGGCGGCGGTCCAGGTCGGTGTAGAACAGGCTCAGGCCTTCGGTGCCGCGGCACTCTTCGACCGGGGTGGTGCGGGCCAGCAGCAGGATCTTGTTGGCCACTTGGGCGGTCGAGATCCACACCTTCTGGCCGGTCACCACATAGTGGTCGCCCTGGCGCACGGCGCGGGTCTTGAGCTTGAGGGTGTTCAGCCCGGTGTTGGGCTCGGTCACGCCGAAGCAGGCCTTGTCGCGGCCGGCGATCAGGGGCGGTAGCCAGCGCTGCTTCTGCTCGTCGCTGCCAAACACCACCACCGGGTGCAGGCCGAAGATGTTCATGTGCACCGCCGAGGCACCCGACAGGCCGGCGCCGGTGGCCGCGATGGTGTGCATCATCAGCGCGGCCTCGCTGATGCCCAGCCCCGCGCCGCCATAGGCCTCGGGCATGGCGATGCCCAGCCAGCCCGCGTCGGCCAGGGCCCGGTGAAAGTCGTCTGGAAAGCCGCCTTCGCGGTCGTGACGCAGCCAGTAGTCGGCATCAAAGGGGGCGCAGACGCGCTCGACCGCGTCACGGATCTGCTGCTGTTGCTCGGTCCAGCCGAAATTCATGCCGCACCTCCGACCGGGCCGGCCCGGCGCACGCGCTCGGGGTTCTCGCCGTAGGGCGGGCTGTAGATCACCAGCAGCTTCACCGGGGTGGCGCTGGTGACCTGGAACACATGCATCTCGTCGGCCGGAAAAAAGCAGGCATCGCCCGGCCCGAGCTCAAAAGACTGGCCGGCCACCTCGGCGTGGGCCGTGCCTTCCAGCAGGTAGCAGGCCTGCTCCATGCCGGGGTGCGCGTGGGCCAGGGCGCCACCGCCTGGGGCCAGGGTGCCCAGCACCACCTCCAGGTGGCGCGCGCCCACGTTGTCGGGGCCGATCAGGCGCTGGTTCTGGGTGTGGGCGTGGTTGGCTGGCTGGTAGCTGGGCACGCTGCCGGCGCGAACGCAGTAGTCGTATCGGATGGCTTCAGACATGTCGGTCTTTCGGGTGGGGGGGCTCATTCGGGGCGGATGCCGGCCTGGCGGATCAGCTGCCCCCAGTGCCGCAGTTGCTCGGCCACATACTGGGCAAAGGCTTCGGGGGTGGCGCCCGGCCACACCTGAAAGCCGATCTGGGCCAGCTTGTCTTGCACGTCGGTGTCGGCCAGCACGGCGTTGATCTCGCGGTTGAGCCGCTCGACCACGGGCGGCGGCAGGCCGGCCGGACCGAACACCCCGTTCCACGAGGTCAGGTCGAAGCCCGCCACGGTCTTGCCGATCGGGGGCACGCCGGGCAACAGGCGCGAGGCCTCGGCCGTGGTGATGCCCAGGGTGCGCACCTTGTCGCTCTTGAGCATGCTCATGCCCGAGCCCAGGTCGGCCACATACATCTGCACCTGCCCGCCGACCAGGTCGGTCATGGCCTGGGGGCTGGATTTGTAGGGCACGCCCACGATGTCCAGGCCGGCGATGCGCTTGAGGGTTTCGCTGGCCACCAGCGAGGTGCTGTTGGGCGTGGCATAGCTGAGCTGGCCGGGGTGGGCTTTGGCGTAGGTGATGAACTCGCTCAGGCTGCGGGCCGGTACAGAGGGGTGAATCGCCAGCGCAAACGGGAGTTCACCGACGCCGGCCACGGGGGTGAAGTCTTTGATCGGGTCGTAGCGCAGTTGGGCGAACAAGCTGGGGTTGGCCGAGTGCGAGGTGTTGGTGGTCATGAACAGCGTGTAGCCGTCGGGCTTGGCCTTGGCCACGTACTGCGCGCCCAGCTGCGCGCTGGCACCGGGGCGGTTGTCGATCAGCACGGGTTGTCGCAGTCGTTCGGCCAGCTTTTGGCCCAGGGTGCGGGCCACCGAGTCGGTGCCGCTGCCGGCCGCAAAAGGCACGACCAGGGTGATGGGCCCTGTGGGGTAGGGGTTGGGCGCGGCCGGGGCCGTGCTCAGGCCTTGGGCACGGGTGGCCAGTGGGCCGCCCAGGGCCAGGGCGAACAGGGCCGCGCAGGCATGCAATCGGTTCATGGTGTTGTCTCCAGGAGGGGGCACCGGTCTGTGCCGGCTGCCAGGGCCTGTCGACAGGCCCTGGTGCGCCATCTTGGAGAGGGATGGCCTGCGGGTCCAATTCGAAAAAGAACGCCGCCGATTGCTTTTGTGAATCGTGGCCCTGGTTGGGCCCGCGTCCGCGGCCTGAGCCCATCGATCTGCCCCGTCGTTGAGGCGCTGGAGAGGTGTTGCCCTGGCTTGTGTGGGCCAGGGCATCCCGTGCGGCTCAGTTCTACCTGCTGGCGGCAATCGCCTCGCGCACCGAGGTCAGTTGACGGCGAGACACGGACAGGCGTTCATCGAGGCCTTGCAGGCGCACGGCCCAGCCATCGCCCTCTTCGCTGTCGTAGTGCTTTTCGAGGGCACGCACCGCCTGGCGGGCCACCAGCGCGTTGCGGTGGATGCGCATGAAGCGGTTGGGGTAGCGGGTTTCGAGGTCGCTCAGCGAGCCGTCGAGGATGTAGCTGCGCACTGCTGTGCGCACGGTCACGTACTTGAGTTCGGCCTTGAAGTACAGCACCTCGGCCAGCGGCACCCGCTCGGTGCGCCCCCGGTCTTGGATGATCAAGTGCTCGGAGGGGTTGTTGTCGGCCTGCGGCTGGCTGCGCTGGGTCTGCAGTCGGCGCTGGGCCTTCAGCAGGGCTTCGCTCAGGCGGTCGGCGCGCACCGGCTTGGTGAGGTAGTCGACCGCGTCCAGGTCGAAGGCCTGCACTGCATGCTCGGCATAGGCCGTGACGAAGATCACCACCGGCGGCCGCCTCAGGGTGCGCAGGTGGTTGGCCAGGCCCAGGCCGTCGGTGCCGGGCATGTGGATGTCGAGCAAGACCACATCGATCGGCTCTCGATCGAGCACGGCCATGGCCGTGACGGCGTTGGTGGCCTCTTGGACGGTGAAGGGGTGGGCTGCGTGCAGGTCGCTGAGCAGCGTTCGCAGACGGGAGCGTGCCAATGCTTCGTCGTCAACGATCAGAAGGTGAAGCTCCATGGTGCTTTCTAGACGTTGATTGAATCCATGCGGCAAGGTTGTCTCCATGCCTCGACTCACGTCGGAAACGTGATTCGGACATGGTAGCGGTCGTCCCTCACGCCAGCACTGAACTCAATTTCGACGTCGTGCAACAAACGCAAGCGGTCGCTTACATTGGCGAGCGCTATCCCGTGACCAGCTGTTTGAGCGGTCGTTTTTTGGGCTTCCGGTGGTAGTGAGTTAATGATATCCAGACGCACTCGCGTCCCCTGAATGCGGGTTCGCACGATCAGCTCGCCGCCCACTGCGCTGGGTTCCACGCCGTGCTTGATGGCGTTCTCCACCAGGGGTTGCAACAACAGAGGCGGCAGCCGGGCCTGCCCGGCCTCGGGGTCGAGCTCCCACTGCACGCTCAGGCGCTCGCCGAAGCGCACCTGCTCGATGGCCAGGTAGCGCTGGGCCAGCGCCACCTCCTCGTCAAGGGTGGCGGTCTCGCCGTGTTCGATCAGGGCGGCGCGGAACAGGTCGCTCAGGTCTTCCAGCAGTGTTTCGGCACGGGCGGGCTCGGCGCGCACCAGGGCAATGGCGCTGTTGAGGGTGTTGAACAGAAAGTGCGGCCGGATGCGCGACTGCAGCTCGGCCAGGCGGGCGGTGGTCGCGGCCGGGGTGCGTGCGCGGGCACGCCATACCAGGCTGGCCACCAGCAGCCCGGCCAGCAGGGCGCCGGTGCAGGCGCTGGCCAGCCAGGGCGAATGCTCGATGAAACCGGTCAGGGCCAGCAAGCCGCAGCCGTACAGGCCGGTGGCGGCGCCCAGCAGGCTGCCGACCGCGTACTGGGCGGGTGCCGGCAGCCGGGCCAGCAGGTGCTTGAGCAGGCAGGCCGAGACCAGCCAGGCCAGGGTTCCGGGCAAGGCGGCGCAGGTGAGCACCCCCGTCAGGCCGACCCAGGCCATGAAGGAGTCGACCGCGTACAACGCGGCCACACCCATCACGGTTTCGACGAACATCACGGCGCGCAGAACCACCCCCAGATGACAGGCGTCGAACACCAGCGCAGCGGTGCTGGCGGGGGGCTTGGGAGCGGTTTGCGCCGCGGTCGGACCGAAGGTCGATAAAATTTGCGAATCTTTCATGGCCTTTCGCCTATTCGGCGACCTCCTGGGCAGCGGCCCAGTGGCCCCCTCGACACGGATTATTGCTTTTCATGACCACCAGCTCCAACGCCAACACGGGTGCCCAAGCCCCTCAAACCGCCGTCAACCAACTCGACAACAAGTCGGAAGGGTGGTCGGCGCTGTTTTCCGAGCCGATGAGCGATCTGGTCAAGCGCTACACCTCCAGCGTGTTCTTCGACAAGCGCCTTTGGCTGGCCGACATCACGGGCTCGTTGGCCCATGCCGACATGCTGGCCACCCAGGGCATCATCGGGACCGATGATCTGGCCTCCATCCAGCGCGGCATGGCCCAGATCCGGGCCGAGATCGAAGCCGGCACGTTTGACTGGAAGCTGGACCTGGAAGACGTTCACCTGAACATCGAGGCCCGCCTGACCCAGCTGGTGGGTGATGCCGGCAAGCGCCTGCACACCGGCCGCAGCCGCAACGACCAGGTGGCCACCGATGTGCGCCTGTGGTTGCGCGGTGAAATCGACTTGATCAGCGGTTTGCTGGTGGACCTGCAAAAAGCCCTGCTCGACATCGCCGCGCGCAATGTCGAAGTGATCCTGCCGGGCTTCACCCACCTGCAGGTGGCCCAGCCGGTGAGTTTTGGCCACCACATGCTGGCCTATGTGGAGATGTTCAGCCGCGACGCTGAGCGCATGGCCGATGTGCGCCGCCGCACCAACCGCCTGCCCCTGGGTGCCGCCGCCCTGGCTGGCACCAGCTACCCGCTGGACCGCGCCCGCGTGGCTGCGACGCTGGGCATGGATGGCGTGTGCCAGAACAGCCTGGACGCCGTGAGCGACCGCGATTTCGCCATCGAGTTCACCGCCGCCGCCTCGTTGGCCATGGTGCACATCAGCCGCCTGTCTGAAGAGCTGATCCTGTGGATGAGCCAGAATTTCGGCTTCATCCAGATCGCCGACCGCTTCACCACTGGCAGCTCGATCATGCCGCAGAAGAAGAACCCCGACGTGCCCGAACTGGCCCGGGGCAAGACCGGCCGCGTGGTGGGGCACCTGATGGGCCTGATCACGCTGATGAAGGGCCAGCCGCTGGCCTACAACAAGGACAACCAGGAAGACAAAGAGCCGTTGTTCGACACGGTGGACACCCTGAAAGACACGCTGCGCATCTTTGCCGAGATGGTCGAAGGCATCACCGTGCGCCCGCAGGCCATGGAAGACGCGGCCAAGCGCGGCTACGCCACCGCCACCGATCTGGCCGACTACCTGGTCAAGAAGGGCCTGCCCTTCCGTGACGCCCACGAGACGGTGGCCCATGCCGTGAAGGCGGCCATCTCGCACAACGTGGACCTGTCCGAACTGCCGCTGGCCGTGCTGCAGCAGTTCAACCCCAGCATCGAGAAGGACGTGTACGAGGTGCTCAGCCTGCGCGGCTCGCTGAACGCCCGCAGTACCCTGGGTGGCACCGCCCCGGATCAGGTTCGCGCCCAGATCGAGCGCCATCGCGCCCGCCTGGCCTGAGCGACCGTCGGCGGTTTCAGCCTGGTCTAAGCCAGCCCGGCCATGCTGGGTGGATCCAAGTGAACGGAGGGCTCCGAGATGCGTCTGTTGCTGGTTGAAGACGACCCCATGATCGGCCAGGCCGTGCTCGACGTGCTGCGCGCCGAGCACTACGCGGTTGACTGGGTGCGCGATGGCGAGATGGCCGACACGGCCCTGCGCAGCGCCAGCTACGACCTGTTGTTGCTCGACCTGGGCCTGCCGCGGCGCGACGGGCTGCAGGTGCTGCGCGACCTGCGCGCGCGGCGCAGCACTCTGCCGGTGCTGGTGGCCACGGCCCGCGATGCGGTCAGCGACCGCGTGGCGGGGCTGGATGCGGGTGCTGATGACTATGTGGTCAAACCCTTTGACACCGATGAGCTGCTGGCCCGCGTGCGGGCCCTGCTGCGGCGCCAGGCCGGGCAGGCCGGCCCGGTGTTTGAACAGCACGGGGTCAGCCTGAACCCGGCCACCCATGAAGCCCGACTCAATGGCCAGCCGGTGACCCTGTCGGCCCGCGAGTGGGCCGTGCTGGAGCCGCTGATCTCGCGCCCCGGGGTGATCTTTTCGCGTGCCCAGCTCGAAGAAAAGCTCTTCAGCTGGAAGGAAGACATCAGCAGCAACGCGGTCGAGGTCTACATCCATGGCGTGCGCAAAAAGCTCGGCGCCGGCCTGATCCAGACCGTGCGCGGCCTGGGCTACCTGGTGCCGCGCGAATGAGGTGGCGCTGGCGGGTTTCGGCGCGGCATTCGCTGCGGGCGCGCCTGCAGGCACTGGTGCTCGGCACCATCTTGCTGGCCTGTGCCGTGCTGGCCGCCACCGCTTACCGCAATGCCTTGTTCGAGGCCGATGCCCTGTTTGACGAGCACTTGCGCCAGATGGCCCAGGCGGTGCAGCAAGGCGTGCCATTGGGTTGGATCAACCCCGAAGAAGCCAGCGAAGACGCGGGCATCGAGGTACAGATCTGGGGGGCCGATGGCGATTCGCTGTTCCGCTCACCACGCTCGGTGCTGCCGGGGCGAGCCGTGCTGGGGTTCTCAGACATCCAGAGTGGCGGTGTGCGCTACCGTGTCTACACTTTGCAGACGGCCTTGCAGACGGTGCAGATCGCGCAGGACATGAGTGCGCGCGATGCGCGGGCCCGGGCCCTGGCTTTCCGGGCCGTGCTGCCCTTGCTGGGCATCACCCCGATGCTGATGCTGGTGGTGGGCTGGATCATCGGGCGCGCCCTGCGCCCGGTGCAGCGCATGCAGCGCCAGGTGGCCAGGCGCAGCGCCGACGACCTGTCGCCCCTGCCCGAGCAGGGCCTGCCCGACGAGGTGCGCCCGCTGGTGGGCGAGCTCAACGCGCTGTTCGCGCGTGTGCAGAGCACGCTGCAGGCCCAGCGGCACTTTGTGGCCGATGCCGCGCATGAACTCCGTTCACCCCTGACGGCGTTGCGGCTGCAGATGCAGGCCCTGCAGCGCGCGGCCGACGAACCCACGCGCGAGCTGGCGGCCCAGCGTCTGCGCCAGGGCATCGAGCGGGCCATCGACCTGGTTGGCCAGTTGCTGTTGCTGGCGCGCCAGGAGTCGGCCCCCGAGGCCCAGGCCCAGCCGGTTGACCTGCTGGCCCTGACCCGCGAGGTACTGGCCGAATGCCTGCCGCTGGCGGGTGCGCGGGGTCTGGACCTGGGGGTCGATCAGGCCGATGCGCTGACAGTCCCCGGCCAGGCCGAGGCCTTGCGCGTGCTGCTGCGCAACCTGGTGGACAACGCGATCAAATACACGCCGGGCCCGGGCACGATTGACGTCTCGCTGCTGCGCCAGGCGGATGGCACAGTCGCCTGGGTGGTTGAGGACAGTGGGCCTGGCATCCCGGCCGCCGATCGTGCCCGGGTGTTTGACCGCTTCAAGCGTGGCGAGGGCGTGGCCGAGGTGCCAGGCAGCGGCCTGGGGCTGGCCATCGTCGAGGCGGTGGCGCGTCAGCACGGCGCCCGGGTCAACCTGGATGAGTCGGAGCGCCTGGGCGGCTTGAAGGTGACCGTGGCCTTCGGGGCCATGGCCGGCTGAGGCCGGCCCGGTCTGAGTTTGTTCTGAGCGCGCTCAGTGCATCTTCAGGTGCGGCAGCAGGGCCGCCAGCAAGGCCTGCACCACGCCCGGTGGCAGATCGTGGCCCATGCCCTCGATGGTGAGCAACCTGGCCCCCGGTATGCGCCGGGCGGTGTCTTCGCCGCAGGCCACCGGCAGCAACGGGTCTTGCCGACCATGCACCACCAGCGTTGGCACATGCAACTGGGCCAGCGCGCGAGCCCGCTGGGTGTCGGCCAGCACTGCCGCCAGTTGCCGTACCACCCCTTCGGGGTACACGGCCCGGTGAATGCCGGCCAGCAGCCGCTTGCGCTGGTCCTCCAGGTCTTGCGGAAAGTTGGGGCTGCGCAGCAGGTGGAACAGCGCCTGCTGGTGCGCCAGCAGGCTGGCCGTGTCAAGGCTGGCGGGGGGGCGCAGCAGCGCGGTGCGCACGGCCCGTTCGGGGCCTGGCAGGTGACGGGCGCCGCTGCTGCTCATCACGCTGCAAAGGCTGCGCACCCGGCCCGGGGCCAACAAGGCCATGTGCTGGCCGATCATGCCTCCCAGGTCCACCCCCAGCACATGGGCGCGCTCGATGTCCAGTGCATCCAGCAGCGACACGGTGTCCTGGGCCATGTCCTGCAGTGAGTATGGGGGGCGGATCGGCAGGCCCACCGAGCGGCGCAGCCAGGCCCACGGCAGCCCGGGCACGCCCAGTTCCGGAAAGCGCTGCGACAAGCCTGCATCGCGGTTGTCGAAGCGGATCACTCGGTAGCCCTCGGCCAGCAAGGTGTCCACCAGGCGCGAGGGCCAGGAGATCAGCTGCATGCCCAGGCCCATGATCAACAGCACCACCGGGGCCTTGGCGGGCCCCTGGTCGCGGATTTCAAGGTCAATCAGGCGGGTCTGGAGTTTCATGTCGTGCAGGGCGGTCCAAGGGGACTGCAGTGGAGGAGGGGGCCTGCAATCCGGCGCGAATGTACTGGCTGGACGTGGCGAATGGGTAGCCAGAAGGCCTGTTTGAAACCATTGATGACGTGGCTTACAACACCCTTCGCGCTTGCATTGATTGGCTTCAGATGAGGCCGGACGGCTTCAAGGCGGGCGGTTTAAGACAGCGCTAAGACTGGCCGGGCACAGTGCTTTCATCGCAACACCGTTTTGGTCAGGAGTCTTCGATGAAAAACACCGTTCAATGGCCCGCATCCCGCCTGGTCATGGCCCTGCTGGTGGCGGGCGCCCTTGGGGGCGCTGGCGTGTCGGCCGTGCAGATGGGCTTGGCCCATGCCCAGACGCCCCCGGCGCTGGTGGCCGCTGCCGGCCCTGCGGCCACTGCGCCGGTCGGCGCGGTGCAGGCGCCCGACTTTTCGGTCATCACCGAGCGTTACGGCCCGGCCGTGGTCAACATCAGCGTCGTGGGCACCACCCGCGTCAGCAATGAATCCAATGACGATGACGACGAGGCCAACGCCCAGGGGATGCCCCAGGACATGCCCCCGGCGATTGCCGAGTTCTTCCGCCGCTTCGGTGGCCCCATGCCCGGCCAACGTCAGGGTCCGCGTGCCCAGGAAACCCCCACCCGGGGCCAGGGCTCGGGCTTCATCGTCAGTGAGGATGGTGTGATCCTGACCAATGCCCACGTGGTCAAGGGCGCCAAAGAGGTCACGGTCAAGCTGACCGACCGGCGTGAATTTCGCGCCAAGGTGCTGGGCTCTGACCCGCGCACCGACGTGGCGGTGATCAAGGTTGATGCCAAGAACCTGCCGGTGGTCAAGTTCGGCCGCATGGCCGATCTGAAGGTGGGCGAATGGGTGTTGGCCATCGGCTCGCCCTTCGGTTTCGAGAACACCGTGACGGCTGGCGTGGTCAGCGCCAAGGGCCGCTCGCTGCCGGACGACACGGCCGTGCCCTTCATCCAGACCGACGTGGCCATCAACCCCGGCAACTCCGGCGGGCCGCTGTTCAATGCCCGAGGCGAGGTGGTCGGCATCAATTCGCAGATCTACAGCCGCACCGGCGGCTACCAGGGCGTGTCCTTCGCGATTCCGGTGGATGTGGCGATCCGCATCCGCGACCAGATCGTGGCCACTGGCAAGGTTGAACATGCTCGCCTCGGCGTGGTGGTGCAAGAGGTCAACCAGACCCTGGCCGATTCGTTCAAGCTCGACCGGCCTGAGGGTGCGCTGGTGTCCAGCATTGAGAAGGGGGGCCCGGCGGAGCGCGCCGGCCTGCAACCCGGAGACGTGATCCGTCAGGTGAATGGCCAGCGCATCGTCTCTTCGGGGGATCTGCCGGCTCTGATTGCCCTGGCTTCGCCGGGCGACAAGGTCAGCATCGAGGTCTGGCGCAAGGGCAGCACCGAAAAGCTGCAGGCCCAGTTGGTGAAGGTGGGCGACAAGACCGCCAAGGCCGAGGGCGACAAGTCTGCGGACCAGGGCAAGCTGGGCCTGGCCCTGCGCCCACTGCAACCGCAGGAGCGCGAACAGATCGGCGCTGAAAGCGGTCTGCTGGTGCAGGACGCCCGGGGTGCTGCGGCGCGGGCCGGCGTGCAGCAAGGCGACGTGCTGCTGGCCGTCAATGGCACCAACGTCCGCTCGGTGGATCAGGTGCGTGAGGCGGTGGCCAAATCCGACAAGTCGGTGGCCTTGCTGATCCAGCGCGGTGAGCAGCGCATCTTTGTGCCGATCCGGCTGGGTTGACCGGCCAGGGGCCTGGGTGCCCCCACGCCCTTGAACACAAGCCCCCGCAGCGCGGGGGCTTGTTGCATTGAGGCCCTGATCGGATGGATCGTGATCCATGCACTGGCCGATGGCCACCTGTTTCTCATACGATGCGATCCGGAGCTGGCTCGGGGGGATGCTTTTGTCCTCCAGAGCCGGTCGAGGAGGTGCGTATGAACAAGAAATCCCCCATACAGAAGGCCTTGCGACAGGCGCGAGTTGCGCTGTGGGCCGGCATGGCCTTGCTGGCCAGCGGCGCCCAGGCGCTGCAGATCAGCCAGCTTTCACCCCAGGGCGAGGTGGCCCAGGTGCGCCAGGTGCTGGCGCGCTTTGATGAGCCTGCCGTCACCTTTGGTGACCCGGCTGCGTCGGCCCCCCTGAGCCTGGTCTGTGACGACAGCGCCACCAGCAAGGGCAGCGGACGCTGGCTCAGTGAGCGCGAATGGGCGTTTGATTTCGAGCGCGACCTGCCGCCCGGCGTGGCTTGTGAGCTGCAGGCCCGGGCCGGTTTCACCTCGCCCAAGGGCGTGGCCCTGAGTGGGCGCAACCGCTTCCGCTTCAACACGGGTGGACCGTTTGTGCAGAGCATCCGGCCCGGGACCTATGCGCCCATCGATGAGGGGCAGTTTTTCCTTTTGCAATTCAATGGCCCGGCCACAGCGGCCAGTGTGCAGGCCCGGGTGAGCTGTGAGATGCAAGGCCTGGGTGAGCGCATGCCCGTGAAGCCGCTGGACGCGCCGGATCGCACGGCCTTGTTGCAGGCACTGGGCCTCAGCAAGGCGGCTGCCGCCGAGCCCTTGCGATACCACACGGTGCGTTGCCCGCGCCAGATGGCCTCCGGTTCGACGCTGGATCTGGTCGTCGGTCAAGGCGTGGCCACCCCGGGGGGGGTGCTCAGCAGTCAGGGCAAACGCTGGCGCTACCAGGTGCGTGAAGCCTTCACCGCCAGTTTCAGCTGTGAGCGCGAAAACGCGCAGGCCGCCTGCCTGCCGATCCGGCCCATGACGCTGCGCTTCAATGCGGCGGTGCCGCGGCGCCTGGCCGAGGGGGTGCGTCTGCAGCACGACGGCGGCAGCCTGAGCCCCAGCCTGGACCCGGCCGAGGACGGCGCCGACGGCGCGGTCACCTCACTGAGCTTCAACGGGCTGTTCCCGGAGCGCAAGAATTACCGATTGACCCTGCCCGGTGGCTTTGCCGATGTCTCGGGGCGGCCGCTGAGCAATGCCGCCACCTTTCCGCTGGCGGTGGCCACCGGTGCCATGCCGCCGCTGGCCAAGTTTGCTGCCGCCCCGTTTGGGGTGATCGAGCGCCTCGCCGAGCCCGGCGGCCCGGCCTTGCTGCCGGTCACGCTGCGCCAGGTCGAACCCGCTTTGCAAGTGAAGGGCCTGAGCCCGGGCCAGGTGCGTGATCTGCAGCCGAAGAACGACGCTGACATCATTGCCTGGTACCGCAAGGTGCAGGCCTACGACGCCTTCTGGGTGCCCCGCAGCCGGGCGGCCCGCGACGTGAAGGGCCCCTTGCCCAAAGAGGTCTTGCCCGACACCCGTGGCCAGGTCGAGTCGCGCATGCTGTCGCTGATCGACGGCCTTGCGGGCGTGAAGGCGCTGGACCTGCCCAAGACCGAGGGCCCCGATCCGCGCCCCTTCGAGGTGGTGGGCATTCCGCTGAGCCCGGGCTTCCACGTGGTCGAGATCCAGTCCCGCCGGTTGGGCGAAAAGCTGCTGGCCGAAGGCTATGGGCCTGGGCGCAGCATGGTGGTGCGCACCTCTGCCCTGGTCACCAACCTGGGGGTGCATTTCAAGCTGGGGCGTGAGAACGCCCAGGCCTGGGTCACCACCCTCGACAAAGGCACGGTGGTGGCCGGTGCGCTGGTGCGGGTGTCGGACTGCGCGGGCCGTGAGCTGGCCCAGGGCCGCACCAATGCCCAGGGGCTGATCGACTTTGGCAACCTGGCGCCCAAGCCCCCGGCCTGTCCACAACGCGGCCCCCGCACCCGGGACGGCGAAGAGTCGGATGACGCCGACTACCGCGAGGCCTACTTCGTCAGCGCCCGTGCCAAGGGCCCCGACGGTGTGGAAGACCTGGCCTTTACCTGGAGCGACTGGAACCGGGGCATCGAATCCTGGCGCTTCAATGTGCCCACCAGCCAGGAGGCGAAGGCCGACGTGCGGGCCCACACCGTGTTCGACCGCATGCTGTTGCGGGCCGGCGAGACCGTGGCCATGAAGCATTTCCTGCGCACGGAGACCCGCCAGGGCCTGGGCTTGCCCCCCCAGGGGCCGGCCACCGTGGTCATCACCCATGAGGGCAGTGGCCAGCAGTTCAGCCTGCCGCTGCATTGGCGCCAGACAGCCAGCGGCGGCTTCAGTGCCGAGAGCGAGTTCGCCATTCCCCCCGCGGCCAAGTTGGGGGTCTACAGCGTGAGCCTCAATGGTCAGCCAAGTGGGCAGTTCCGGGTGGAAGAGTTCCGGCTGCCGGTATTGCAAGGCCAGATCGGCCCCGTGGGCAAGGGCCCGCTGGTCCACCTGGACAGCCTGCCCACCCAGGTACAGATCAGCTACGTTTCGGGCGGGCCGGCGGCCCAGTTGCCGGTGCGGGTGTCGGCGCTGGTGCGCCCGCACGCCACGGCCTTTGCCGATTACGACGATTTCAGCTTCAACCCGCCGCGCGGGCCCCAGGTGGCCAGCGAGCAGGCGGACGAAGAACAACCCCAAGCCGCCCAGGACCAGCGGGTGGTGGCCGACAAGCTGCCGCTGTTGCTGGATCGCCAGGGCAGTGGGCGACTGACCCTGCCCGAGCTGCCTGCCTCGCGCCAGGCCCAGGACCTGCTGCTGGAGGCGCGCTACGCCGACCCCAACGGCGAGGTGCAGACCCTGCGCAGCCAGCAGGTGTTGTGGCCGGCGGCGGTGGTGCCGGGCCTCAAGACCGAAGGCTGGGTGGCCAGCGGCCAGACCCTGCGCTTCCAGGCCCTGGCACTGAACACGGCCGGCCGGGCCCAGGCCGATGTGCCACTGGAGGTGCGTGCCGTGGCGCGCCGCACCACCACCAGCCGCAAACGCATGGTGGGTGGCTTTTATGCCTATGACAACCAGAGCAGCCGCCAGGAGCTGGGCACGGTATGCAGTGGGCGCAGTGACGGCCGGGGCCTGCTGTTGTGCGAGACCACGCTGCGCGAGGGGGGCGAGATCGAGCTGGTGGTGACCGCCAAGGACGGCCAGGGCCACGAGGCCCAGGCCGCCGGCACGGTGTGGATCACGCGCCAGGGCGAGTTGTGGTTTGGTGGCGACAACCACGACCGCATCGATGTGCTGCCCGAAAAGAAGAGCTACCAGCCCGGCGAGACCGCACGCTTGCAAGTGCGCATGCCCTTCCGCTATGCCACCGCCCTGGTGTCGGTCGAACGTGAGGGGATCTTGCACTCCGAGGTGGTGCAGCTCAATGGGCAGGACCCGACGGTACAGCTCAAAGTGCAGCCGGGCTGGGGCCCGAATGTCTATGTGAGCGTGCTGGCCCTGCGCGGGCGCCTGCGCGAGGTGCCCTGGTACAGCTTTTTCTCCTGGGGCTACAAGGCCCCGCGCGAGTGGTGGACCGCGTTCTGGTTCGAGGGCCGCGAGTACGTGGCCCCTTCGGCCCTGGTCGATCTCAGCAAACCCGCCTTCCGCCTGGGCCTGGCCGAACTGCGGGTGGGCACGGCGGCCCATCGCATCGATGTGAAGGTGAGCACCGACAAGGCCGGCTACGGGGTGCGTGGCCAGGCCCAGGTGACGCTGCGCGCCACGTTGCCGGATGGCCGGCCCGCCGCCAACGCCGAAGTCGCCGTGGCCGTGGTGGACCAGGCCCTGCTGGAGCTGATGCCCAACACCAGCTGGAACGTGCTGGACGCCATGCTGCAGCGTCGCGCCTGGGGGGTGGAGACGTCCACTGCCCAGATGGAGATCGTGGGCCGGCGCCACTACGGCCGCAAGGCGGTGGCGGCGGGCGGCGGTGGGGGGCGCAGCAACACGCGCGAACTGCTGGACACCCTGCTGCTGTGGCAGCCGCGGGTGCAGCTCGATGCGCAGGGCCAGGCCACGCTCAAGGTACCGCTGAACGACGCCATCACCACCTTCCAGGTGGTGGCGGTGGCCGATGCTGGCGCTGGCCTGTTCGGCACTGGCCAGGCGGCGATCCGCGTCACGCAAGACCTGCAGATCATCAGTGGCCTGCCGCCGCTGGTGCGTGAGGACGACCAGTTCCGCGCCCAGTTCACCCTGCGCAACACCACGGCCAAGCCCATGAAGGTGCAGGTCAGCGCACGCGCCACCTTGTTGGCGCCGCCGCCTCAGTCCCTGGACATCCCGCCTGGCGAGGCGCGCGAAGTGGCCTGGACGGTGACGGCCCCTGCACAACTGGGCCAGACCCGCGCCCAGGCCCTGCTGTGGGAGATCGAGGCCAAGGACAGCCTCAGCGGCGCCCGAGACGCCTTGAAGGCCAGCCAGCGCCTGATCCCGGTCACCCCGCTCACGGTGCGCCAGGCCACCCTGGTGCAACTCGACGGGCCCTACAGCCTGGACGTGGCCTTGCCGGCCGGGGCCCTGCCGGGCCGCGGCGGCCTCAAGCTGGCCTTGCAGCCACGGCTGGCCGACGGCTTGCCCGGTGTGCGGGACTGGTTTGCGAACTACCCCTTCATCTGCCTGGAGCAGAAGACCAGCAAGGCCGTGGGCCTGCGTGATGCCCGCTTGTGGCAGACCGTGCTGGCCCAGATGCCTGGCTACCTCGACAGCGACGGCCTGGCCAGCTACTTTCCGCCGCGCGATGGCGATGCCCAGCGTGGCAGCGATGTGCTGAGCGCCTACCTGCTGGCAGCCACCGATGAGGCCGCCGGGCTGAACCCCGCCTTTGCGCTGCCCGACGCGCTGCGCGACGCCCTGGCCCGCGGTCTGACCGCCTTTGTCGAGGGGCGCATCAGCCGTGATTTCTGGAGCCCGCGCAAGGACCTGGACATGCGCAAGATCGCTGCCATCGAGGCCTTGTCGCGCTACGGCCTGGCCCCGGCACGGCTGCTGGGCAGCGTGACCGTGGCCCCCAACCAGTGGCCCACCCACACCGTCATCGATTGGTTCAACATCCTGCGCCGCGTGAAAGACATCCCGCAGCGCGAGCAGCGCCTGGCCGAGGCCAGCCAGGTGTTGCGTGCCCGCCTGTCCTACCAGGGCAGCAAGGTGGTGTTCAGCACGGAGGCCGACGATGCCTGGTGGTGGATGATGCAAAACGGCGACGTGAACGCCGCCCGGCTCTTGCTGGCCGTGCAGGACGACCCGGCCTGGAAGGACGATCTAGGGCGTCTGGCCGCCGGCTTCATCGGCCGTCAGCAGAACGGCGCCTGGCGCACCACCACCGCCAATCTGTGGGGCGGCCTGGCGCTGGAGAAGTTCTCGGCCCGATTCGAGACCGCTCCGGTCAGCGGCAGCACCCGGGCCAGCCTGGGCCCCGCCAGCGGCAACGTGGACTGGGCCCGGGTCGAACGGGCCAAGCCCGCTGACAGCGCCGGTGCACCCCACCAGACCACGGCCTTCGGGGCCCCCGCGGCGCCGGGCGGCTGGCGCAACAACACCCTGGAGCTGCCCTGGCCGGCAGAGGGCACCAAGGGCGCCCAGGCTGCGCTGGCGGTCAGCCAGGCGGGCAGCGGCAAGCCCTGGCTCACGGTGCAAGCCCTGGCGGCCGTGCCGCTCAAGGCCCCGGTCAACGCCGGCTACCAGATCCGCAAGACCGTCACGCCCTTGGAGCAGGCCGTCAAAGGCCGTTACAGCCGCGGCGATGTGCTGCGGGTCACGCTGGAGGTGACGGCCAGCGCCGACATGAGCTGGGTGGTGCTGAGCGACCCGGTGCCCGCTGGGGCCACCGTGCTGGGCAGCGGTCTGGGGCGCGATTCCGAGATCGCCACCCAGGGTGAAAGGCGGCAGGGCAATGCCTGGCCGGCCTTTGAAGAGCGCAGCTTCGAGGCCTTCCGCAGCTATTACGAGTACCTGCCCAAGGGCACGATCAAGCTGGACTACACGCTGCGCCTGAACAACGTGGGGCGCTTTGCCCTGCCGCCCAGCCGCGTGGAGGCCCTGTACGCGCCCGAGATGTTCGGCGAGGCTCCGAACGAGGAGCTGAAGGTGGAACCCACCCCATGAGGGGCCTGCTGCGCCGGGCCCTGAGCGGGGTCTTGCTGCTGACCACGACGGCCGCCCTGGCCTTGCCCAGCTTTGAGGAGGTGCGGCAAAACCATCGCCCCAGCGACCTGCTGGTGCTGGACCGCGACGGTGAGCCCTTGCAGACCGTGCGCACCGACGCCTCGGTGCGCCGGGGCCCCTGGATCGCCCTGGAAGATGTGTCGCCTGCGCTGCGCACGGCCCTGTTGCTCAGCGAAGACAAGCGTTTTTACGAGCACAGCGGGGTGGACTGGCCGGCCGTTTCGGCGGCCGCCTGGGGGCAGCTGTGGCACGGCCGCACCCGGGGTGCCTCCACCGTGACCATGCAACTGGCCGGCCTGCTCGATGGTGATTGGCGGCAGCGCAGCGGTGGGCGCAGCGTGGTGCAAAAGCTGGGGCAGACGGTGGCCGCCCAGGTGCTGGAGCGGCGTTGGCGCAAAGACCAGATCCTGGAGGCCTACCTGAACCTGCTGCCGTTTCGGGGCGAGTTGGTGGGCATCGACGCCCTGTCGCGCACCCTGTTCGGCAAGGCCGCGCAGGGCCTGGACCTGCGCGAAGCCGCCATCGCCACGGCGTTGGTGCGCGCCCCCAATGCGCCCGAGGCCCAGGTGGCCCGCCGCGCCTGCGGTGTGTTGGGGGCGGTGCAGGCAGCGCTCAAGCCAGACAAGCCAGATTGCGAGGCCCTTGACCTGCTGGTGGCCGGGGCCTTGCAGCGCCGCGCGTTGGAGGGCAGCAGCGGCGTGGCCCCGCACTGGGCGCGCCAGGTACTGAAGCGTCTGCCCGCGGGCGGGCGCGGCCTGGCCAGCGTGCGCAGCACCGTGCGGGCCCCCTTGCAGCGCTTTGCGGTGCAGACCCTGCAACGCCATCTGAGCGAACTGGCTGGCCGCCATGTCGAAGACGGCGCCCTGGTGGTGCTGGACAACGCCAGTGGCGAGGTGCTGGCCTGGGTGGGCTCGTCGGGGGCGCTGAGCCGGGCCCGTGAGGTGGACGGTGTGCTGGCGCGGCGCCAGGTGGGCTCCACCCTCAAGCCTTTTCTGTATGCCCAGGCCCTGGCCGAACGGCGTTTGACTGCGGCCTCGCTGCTCGATGATTCGCCGGCCTACATCCCCACGCCGGGCGGGCTGTACATCCCGCAGAACTACGATCACCACTTCAAGGGCTGGGTCTCGGCGCGCAGCGCGCTGGCCGCCTCGCTCAACGTCCCGGCGGTGCGCGTGCTGGCCCTGGTGTCGCCCGATGCGCTGCACCGCCAATTGCGCGCAGCCGGCCTG
Organism: Curvibacter sp. GW821-FHT09D12; assembly: GCF_059416245.1. Lineage (NCBI taxonomy): Bacteria > Pseudomonadati > Pseudomonadota > Betaproteobacteria > Burkholderiales > Comamonadaceae > Curvibacter > Curvibacter sp. GW821-FHT09D12. The sequence goes on from NZ_JBWKOU010000004.1 coordinate 102,190, forward strand.
CCGCTGCGTGAAAGCGGCGATTACTACGGCTACAGCCTGGCCCTGGGCAGCCCGGAACTGCCCCTGCTGGATCTGAGCAATGCCTACCGCACCTTGGCCAACGCGGGCCAGGCCGGCGAGCTGGCATCGCCTGTGCTGCCGGGCTTACCCGTCGCACCCGTCAGCAGGCCCTCGCGCCGCGCGCTGGACCCCGCGGCGGCCTGGCTGGTGGGCGACATCCTGAGCGATCCCAACGCCCGGGCCCGCACCTTCGGTACCGACAGCGTGCTGGCCACCCGCTTCTGGAGCGCGGTCAAGACCGGCACCAGCAAGGACATGCGCGACAACTGGGCTGTGGGCTGGTCGCAGCGCTACACCGTGGGGGTGTGGGTGGGCAATGCCAGCGGCAAGCCCATGCATGATGTCAGCGGCACCACCGGCGCCGCGCCGGTGTGGGCCGAGGTGATGAACTTTCTGCACGCCCGCCAGTCCAGCCTGCCGGCCAAGCCGCCGCCCGGCCTGGTGCAGGTCGAGGTGCGTTTTGCCCAGGTCCGGGCCGAGGGGCGCGACGACGCGGCCAGGGGCGGCTCGTCGGCCTGGCTGGAGGCGCCACGCCGCGAATGGTTTCTGGCCGGCACCGAGCAGGCGGTGTTCCAGGCGCGGGCGCCTTCGGCAGTGGACCGGCCTGCTGGCCACCCGACGGTCTCTGGGCAGACCGCCGAGCGTCGGCGGCGCAGCCCCGCGGCGGCGCCCCCTGTGCTGGAGGCCCGCATTGCCGAGCCGGCCACGGGCACCATCGTGGCCTTGGACCCGGACATTCCGCCGGCCCATCAACGGCTGAACTTTCGTGCCACCGCCGTCGTACCGGCGGACGGCGCCGAAGCCGACCTGCGCTGGCGCCTGGATGACCAGCCCGTCGGGCGGGGCCCGGTGTGGTCCTGGTTGCCCTGGCCTGGACGGCATCGGATGCAACTCACCAATGCACAGGGGCAGGTGCTCGATGAGATCCGACTGGAGGTGCGCGGCGCCGGACTGCGGGCGAACCCTGACGCAGTGCGGCCTGCGCGGCCATGAGCACGTGGCCCTTCAGCCCAGGGGCTCAGCCTGGCGTCTCAGCGTGGGGCCCGGCGCTGTCCGCGACGGCTGTGGCGACGGGTGCCGAACAGCAGCAACGTGATCAGTCCGCCCAGGCCAGCCGTGCCCAGGGTCGGCACAGGGGCCAGCGTGCCGTCGCCGTCGGGGGGAGGCGGGTCGCTGAGCAGCGCCAACGGGGTGACGATTCGCGCCGTGGCGCCGTTCAGTTCAAACGTGAGCGCGGGGTTCAGCCCCAGTTCACCAGGCCCCAGCCCGGCCATGCCCTGGCAATGGGCTTGCCCGTCGCTGTCGAGTTGGCACAGACCGTTGGCGAGTGTGGCCGTGGTGTCTTCGGGAACGCCGCTGCAGAGGATGTCGATTGGGGTGCCGCTGCGTGCCGGGTTGGGCTCAGCATGGCAGATCGGGCCAGGCAAGGTCTGAAAGTGGATGGGCTGGCGGGCTTCGCTGCCTTCGACCAGGGCGGTGACGGCATCTGGGGCGGGATGGTCGCCGCCCATCAGCAGTCCTTGGCAGCGCAGGCTGCCATCGGGCTCAGGCGCTGTACAGAGGGCACCGTTCACTGTCAGTGATGCCTGTGGCGGCAAGCCGCTGCACACCAGTTCCACCGGGGTATTCGCAAAGCCCATGTCGGGCACGGCCAGGCAGCTTGCGGGTACCAAAGGGGAGAAAAGCGAAGGCAGGTCGACGCCATGGCCCATCATGTCGCCCGCGTTCCCGCTGCCGTCGGTCTGGCCGATCGTGCCCAGGCAGGTGGCCTGGCCGTCTGTGGTGTCGCCGCAGGTGGCGCCGGGGATGTCCAACTGCCCCACGGCCGGCAGGCCTTGGCAGAGCAGACTCACCGTGTCGCCCGCAAAGCCGCGCGGCGGGCTGGCGCTGCACTGCGGGGCCGTGAAGCGGGCGCTTACAGTGCAGTCGCTGCTCAACACGGCCGTGCTGACCGTGCCCTGGTCGCTGAGGCTGACGGGGCCGCAACGGTCGGCCTCCACGGTGTCGACCAGGTAACCCGGGTCGGGGTTGATCGTCAGCGTGGCCGACGTGCCCATGTGCAGGTCTTGCGAAGCGGGGGTGACCGTGCCACCCGGGCCGGTGGCCAGGCCGATCACCCGGGCCAGCAGGGCAAAGCTGGCGATGTTGCTGGTGGAGATGCCGCCGGTGGCGGGGTCGATCAAGTTTTCGATGAGCCACAGCTTGCCGTTGGGCCCCAAGGTGATGCCCTCACCCTTGCTGCCCCTGAGCACGGGGTATTCTGTGATGCGCCCCAGCGGGGTGATGCGGCCGATCACGTTGGTCCCGTAGGGATTGCCGGTCACGTACCAGAGGTTGCCGTCCGGGCCCACAGTGATCGAGCGAGGGTGGGTGGTCGGCGTGGTGAAGAACTGCGAACTGCCGTCGACCGGGTTGATGCGCCCGATCTGCTGCGCCGCGGGCACGGTGAACCACACCTGCCCGTCGGGGCCCACTGTGAGCCCGCCGGGGTAGGAATAGGGGTCGGGCAGGGGGTACGACACGCTGTTGCCCGTGTCGGGGTCGAGGTGGATGATCCGGGCCGTGCCGCCATCGGCAATCCAAAACTGGCCATCCGGTCCAAGGACGATGGATCCATAGAGGCCGAAGTAGGAACTGCTGGCGATGGGGTAAGCCGTCATGCTGCCATCGGGCGCGATGCGGGCTACGCCCCCTTGCATCACCACCCACATGTGACCATCGGGGCCTGCCGTGATCCCGCTGGCCCCGCCATACTGCCCCCAGATGGAGGAGGGGGCCATGAAAGCGGTCTGCGTGCCGTCGGGCGCCACCCGGATCACGGAGGCGTCCCAGACGGTGACCCAGATGTTGCCGTCGGCGTCTGAACCGAGCCGGGACGGAACGGCGCCCCAGGACGCGGTCTCGTGCGTGGCGCGGATGTCCCCATCGAGGCTCATCTGCACCACGCTGGTCTTGTTCTGCATCGCCTGGTCCTGGGTGAACCACATGTGGCCGTCGGGCCCCGCAACGATCTGCCGGGGCAGGGTGTCGGGCCCCAGGGGATAGCGCGTGAGACCGATGATCTGGGCCGAGGCCCAGCTTGAGCACAGGCACAGCATCCCGATCAGGCCCAGGCCAGCCCGGTGCCGGAGCGTGCGGGCGTGCGAGGGGGGGCCGCGCTTGCGAAAGTGGGGAAGGGGGCGGATGTGGTCAGCGACCACGGACCTGAAGGCGGTGGTGCGCGGGGTCGGGAGCATGATGACGGCTTTATTTGATTTATAAAATGATATTTTTTATCAATTTAATGATAAAAAATGAAACAAATCAGATTCAAAACCGCTCGTGTGTAAGTTTTCTTGTCGCCGAGGCCGGTTTACGGTCCCTTGGGGCCCGCGGCTGTGCCGCTCAAATCGCCTACCATCAGCGCCTCACAAAAAAATGACGCATTGCACACATGGATCGATTTCAGAGCATGGCCGTCTTTGTTGCCACGGTGGAGACCGGCAGCATGGCGGCCGCTGCAAGAGCCCTTGAGCTCCAGCCGGCCTTGATCGGCCAACAGATCCAGTCTTTGGAAGAACAACTGGGCACGCCCCTGTTCGAGCGCCATGGCCGTTGGCAGCGCCTGACCGCGGCGGGCGCTGCCTACCACCAGCAATGCCGCAGCATCCTCGAAATGGTTCGGGGTGCCGAGGCTGGCTTGCAGGCCACGGCCCGGCAGGCCAGCGGGTCATTGCGCGTGCACGCTCCGGTGCTGTTCGGCACCCGTGACCTGGCGCCGGCCCTGGCCGGCTTCCTGCAGGCCTATCCCAAGGTACAGCTGTCGCTGGTGTTGGACGATCGTGCCGCCAATCCGGTGGACGATGACTTTGATCTGGTCTTTCACCGTGGCGAGCCCCTGGACCATTCGCGTATCGAATGCTTACCTCTGAGTGAGCAGGTACTCAGCATGGTGGCTTCACCGGTTTATCTGGAACGCCAGAGCTGCCCCGAGCGTGCCGAGGAACTGGTGCGGCATCAATGCCTGGGCTTCCTGACCTCCGATGAGCTGAGCGAAGACGAACGGGATGACGCGCACTTGTCCGAGGCACCGGCCTGCTGGCAGGAGGACGAGGACGAGGACTGGGATGGCCCCTTCAGTGGGCACGAAGACTGTTTCGAGACAGAGGCCGATGCCGATGCCGATGTAGAGGCCCCCTTGGCGCCGCGTGTGGTGGTGCAGGCCAACAATGCGCTGGCCCTGCATGCACTGGCTCTCCACGGGGCAGGCATTGCGGTGCTGCCGCAGGCCCTGGTGGCCGATGACCTGGCGGCAGGGCGCCTGGTGGCCGTGCTGCCCGGCCTGAACCTGGGGGTGGAGCCGCTGGGTCTGCTGCTGCGTTGCGACGAAACCGAGTCGCCTGCCCTGGCCGCGCTGGTGGATTGGGCGCTGGAGCGTTTTGGGCCCCAGGCGGCGGCCGCCGCACCCGCCTCGGCTGCCGCACCCGCAGCGCTGCCGCTTGCCGCTTCTGCGGCTCCGCCGGAGGCCGTGCCCGAAGAACACGTCGCCGACGAGCTGCGCTGCGGCGCGGCGTGCCAGTGTCAAGGCGCTGACAGCGTGGCCTGAGGGCCTCGGTCAGGCCGTGGCTGGCACCGGTGCCTTGGCGCCCGGTGCGCGCAGGGTGAGTGTCAGCAGCACCCCCGAGGCCAGCCAACTCAGGATCACGAAGTACAGGCTGTGGGTCATGCCTCCGGACTGCGTGTTGAGGTAGGCCATCACACTGGGGCTGGCGGCCGGGCCCAGGTTGCCCAGGCTGCTGATCAGCGCGATGCCGCCAGCGGCCACTGATTTGGGCAGGTACTCGGTCACGCTGGTGAAGAACAGCGGCGTGGCGCCGGCGATGCCGATGTAGCTGACCGCCATCACCGACATCTTGAGCAGGGGCGAGCCCTCCACCAGGGTGCTCAGGCCGACCCCCAGCATGGCCAGCGCGATGCAGAAGGCATAGTGCCAGCGCCTTTCGCCGTGGCGGTCGCTGTGCCCGCCGATCACGATCATGCCGACCAGGCCCAGCAGGTTGGGCAGCCCGGTGTACCAACCGATCTCCACGAGGTCTTGCACGCCCCAGGAGCGGATCAGCGAGGGGGCCATGAAGGTCAGGCCCATGGTGCTGGCCAGCAGGCAGGTGTAGGCGAGCGACAGCAGGTAAATGCGCGGGTCGGCCAACATGTGGCGCAGCGAGCCGTGCGCGGCGCTGCCCACGGTGCTGGACGAGCGGGCCATGGCCTCACGCACACAGCGCTTTTCAGCCTCGCTGAGCCAGGGCGCCTGCTCGGGTGTGTCGCGCAGCACCACAAAGGCCACCACCCCGAGCACCGCGGCGGGCAGGCCCTCGACCAGGAACAGCCATTGCCAGCCAGCCAGTCCGCCGTGTCCGTTGAGGTATTTCATGATGGCGCCGCTCAAGGGGCCGGCGCTGAGGGCGGCCAGCGTGGTCGCGCACATGAAGATCGCGATCATGCGTGCGCGGCGGTCGGCCGGATACCAGTAGGTGAGGTACAGGATGATGCCGGGAAAAAAGCCGGCCTCGAATGCCCCCAGCAGAAAACGCGCCACGTAGAACTGGGTTGGCGTGCTGACAAAGGCCATGGCCGCGGCCACCACGCCCCAGCACACCATGATGCGCAGCAGGGTCTTGCGGGCGCCGATCTTTTCGAGCATCAGGTTGCTGGGCACCTCGAACAGCAGGTAGCCGATGAAGAAGATGCCGGCGCCCAGGCCGTACACCGCATCGCTGAAGTCGAGGGTCTGCCGCATCTGCAACTGGGCATAGCCGATGTTGATGCGGTCGAGGTAGGCCACGGCATAGCAGATCAGCAGCAGCGGCATGAGTCGCCAATTGATTTTTCGGAACACCGCCTGGGTGAAGGCCGCTGTGGCGGCTGGAAGCTCGGCAGCGGGGGCTGAGCCTGTCAAGGGAGGCCGGTTGGGGGCAGGGGTCATGCTTGTCTCCTTGTTGTGATGTCGTCGCGGCGCGGCCCCCGGCCCAACATCGGGGCCGTGCGGGCGAGGCGCCGCCTAGCATCACGGGAGCGGTGCAGACGGGTCTGTAAGTGTTTGCAAGCCGCTGTCGCGGGCTTGTCAGCCGCCGTTGGGCGACGAGTGGCGATGACTTTGATGATCGGTTGATGATCAGTGTTAGACGGTATTCACTGAGCCGATCATCGGCATCTAGGCACCGTATGTGCTCGTTCTGGGGCTTGAAAGGGCAGGGCTCAAGCCCCTTTGAATCAGACAGCCGGTGGGGCCTCCTGGCGCCGGGTAGCGATCAGCGAGTGCACGTCGGTGGCCGGCAGGCGAGGGCGCTGGGCCTCGGGTTCCGTCAGAGGGCTGACCTCGACCATCGAGGCCAGGCAGCGGCGGGTCAAGGCCTGGTAGGTGCGCGTGCCTTCGAGCTTCCAGGCGATCTCTTCGTCACGCAAGGGGCGCAGGGCCTTGGCTGGCACACCTGCCATCAGGGTGCGCGCAGGCACCTTGGTGCCAGCCGGCACGAAGGCACTGGCCGCCACGATGGATTGTTCGCCGATCTCGGCCTCGTCCATCACCACCGCGTTCATGCCCACCAGGGCGTCGCGTCGCACCACACAGCTGTGCAGCACGGCACCGTGGCCGATGTGGCCGTTTTCCTCGACGACAGTGTCCTGATTGGGAAAGCCATGGACCACGCAGGTGTCCTGGACGTTGGCGCCGCGGTGCAACACGATGCGCCCGAAGTCACCACGCAACGCGGCACAGGGCCCCACATAGCAGTCGGGGCCCACGATCACATCGCCGATCAGTACGGCCGTGGGGTGCACATAGGCACTGGGGTGGATGACAGGGACAACACCGTCGATCGCGTAGCAGGGCATGAAAGGGTCTCCTTGGAATCTGGGCGGTTCGTCTGGGCAGGGCCTAGGGTTTCCACCGGGGGTTTTGACTTGCATCAGAAAGAGTCCCGATAGTATTATCGACCGACTGGACGGTCAAACATAGATTTGAGCCAGCGCAAGCAATGACTGGACGCCCGCGCCAAGACGGGGCTCACCCCCACCCAAGGAGACACGATGAGCGACGACCTGATCCTGACCCACCAGAGCGGTGCGGTCCGGACCCTGACGCTGAACCGCCCGCAGGCTCTGAACAGCTTCACTGGCGAAATGCATGCCCAGTTGCTGTCCGCCCTCGATGCAGTGGCCGCCGACGCCAGTGTGCGTTGTGTGGTGCTGACGGGCGCGGGGCGAGGCTTCTGCGCCGGGCAGGACCTGGCCGACCCCAGCGTGGCCCCCGACACCACGCCCGGTGCGGCGCCCAAAGACCTGGGTCAGGTGATTGAACGCTTCTACCGTCCCCTGGTGCAGCGCCTGCGCAGTCTGCCGGTGCCGGTGGTGGCGGCGGTCAATGGCGTGGCCGCCGGTGCGGGTGCCAACCTGGCACTGAACTGCGACCTGGTGCTGGCCGCACGTTCGGCCAGCTTCATTCAGGCCTTCAGCAAGATCGGCCTGGTGCCCGACACCGGGGGCACCTGGCTGTTGCCGCGCCTGGTGGGCCGCGGCAAGGCCTTGGGCTTGACCCTGCTGGGCGACAAGCTGCCGGCCCCCGAGGCGGAGCAGATGGGCCTGATCTGGCGCTGTGTCGACGATGAGGCTCTGGCCGCTGAGGCCCAGACCCTGGCCGAGCGCCTGGCTGTCCAGCCATCACGCGCGCTGGTGGCCACCCGTCAGGCCCTGGATGAGGCGCAAGGCCTTTCGCTCGATGGCGCACTGGCCCTGGAGGCCCGCCTGCAAAGCCAGCTGGGCGCTGCCCACGATTACCTGGAAGGTGTGGCCGCCTTTGGCCAGCGCCGCGCCCCCGTCTTCACCGATCGTTGAGCCCACCATGTCTGAACTCACCCCTCAACAAACGGCCGACCTGGTGCGCGTGGGCATGCTGGCCAACGACAACGTCACCCTGGGCTTTGGCATGCAGATCCACGAAGTGACACCCGGTGGCGCCGTGCTCAGCATGACCGTACGTGAAGACATGCTCAACGGCCACAAGACCTGTCACGGCGGGCTCATTTCCACCCTGGCCGACTCGACCTTCGCGTTTGCCTGCAATTCATACAACGAACTCACGGTGGCTTCGGGCTTCAGCGTCGACTTCATGGCCCCGGCCCGCGCTGGCGACGTGTTGACGGCCCGAGCCACCGAGGTGTCCAAGGCCGGCCGCACCGGCGTCTACGACGTAGAAGTGAGCAACCAGAACGGTGAGCGCATCGCGGTGTTCCGCGGGCGTTCCTACACCCTCAAAGGCAAGCCGGCTGTCGCTGGCTGAAGTATCAGGAGAGACCCACATGACCGCCAAGACCCCCGCCCCCGGAGAGCTCGACCCGATCGAGACCGCCAGCCGCGACGAGATCGCTGCCCTGCAACTGAGCCGCTTGCGCACCACGCTGCAGCGCGCCTACGACAACGTGCCGCATTACAAAAAGGCCTTCGATGCCAAGGGCGTGCACCCCGATGACCTGAAGCAACTCAGTGACCTGAGCAAGTTCCCCTTCACGGTCAAGACCGATTTGCGCGACAACTACCCCTTCGGCCTGTTTGCCGTGCCCCGTGAGCAGGTGTCCCGCATTCACGCGTCGTCGGGCACCACCGGCAAGCCGACCGTGGTGGGCTACACCAAGAATGACATCGACACCTGGGCTGACCTGGTGGCGCGCTCGATCCGTGCGGCCGGCGGCCGCCGGGGGGACACGGTGCATGTGGCCTATGGCTATGGCCTGTTCACGGGCGGCCTGGGCGCTCATTACGGCGCCGAGCGCCTGGGCTGCACGGTGATCCCGATGTCGGGTGGTCAGACCGAGAAGCAGGTGCAACTGATCACCGATTTCAAGCCCGACATCATCATGGTCACGCCCAGCTACATGCAGGTGATCATCGAAGAGTTTGCGCGCCAGGGCCTGGACGCCGCGGCCAGCTCGCTCAAGGTGGGTATCTTCGGGGCCGAACCCTGGACCGAGGCGATGCGCCGCGACATCGAGACCAAGGCCGGCATCGACGCGGTCGACATCTATGGCCTGTCCGAAGTCATGGGCCCCGGCGTGGCCTGCGAATGCATCGAGAGCAAGGACGGCCCGGTGATCTGGGAAGACCATTTCTACCCCGAGATCATCGACCCGCTGACCGGCGAGGTGCTGCCCGACGGTGCCGAGGGTGAACTGGTGTTCACCTCGCTGAGCAAAGAGGCGCTGCCCATCATCCGCTACCGCACCCGCGACCTGACCCGCCTGCTGCCGCCCACCTCGCGTGCCTTCCGCCGCATGGGCAAGATCGTCGGCCGCAGCGACGACATGCTGATCATCCGTGGCGTCAACGTGTTCCCGACCCAGATCGAAGAGATCGTGCTGCAGCACGCCAAGCTCTCGGGTCAGTACCAGATCCTGGTCAAGCGCGACGGCAACCTCGATGAGGTCGAAGTGCGCTGCGAGCTGCAACCCGCCGCTGGCCCGCTCAGCGCCGTCGAGCTCAAGGAGATCGCCGACTGGCTCAAGCACCGTATCAAGACCCTGGTCGGCATCTCGACCCGCGTCCAGGTGCAGGAACCCGAAACCATCGAACGCACGCTCACCGGCAAGGCCCGGCGTGTGATCGATACCCGGCCCCGTTGAGGCCACTTTCAAAAAGAGGAACTCCACCATGTACACCCAAGCAATGGACACCATGGCCCGCGAGCCCGGTGACGGACCCAAAGTGGTCCGCTCTGCCGAGGAGGCCCTGCTCGAAGAGCGCTTCGAGGCCCGCATCGATGATGGCGACTTCATCGAGGCCAAAGACTGGATGCCCGAGCACTACCGCAAGACCCTGGTGCGCCAGATCAGCCAGCACGCTCACTCCGAGATTGTCGGCATGCTGCCCGAGGGCAACTGGGTCACCCGTGCGCCGACACTCAAGCGCAAGGCCATCCTGCTGGCCAAGATCCAGGACGAGGGCGGTCACGGCCTGTACCTGTATGCGGCCGCCGAGACCCTGGGCGTGTCACGCGACGAACTGCTGGATGCCCTGCACACGGGCAAGGCCAAGTACAGCTCGATCTTCAACTACCCGACGCTGAACTGGGCCGACATGGGCACCATCGGCTGGCTGGTCGATGGCGCGGCCATCATGAACCAGGTGCCGATCTGCCGCTGCTCTTTTGCCCCCTACGCCCGCGCCATGATCCGCATCTGCCGCGAAGAGAGCTTTCACCAGCGTCAGGGCTACGACGCCCTGCTGACCATGATGCAAAACGGCACCGAGGCCCAGCGCGCCATGGTGCAGGACTCGGTCAACCGCTGGTGGTGGCCCTGCCTGATGATGTTCGGCCCGCCCGATGACCAGTCACCCAACAGCGCGCAGTCGATGCGCTGGGGCATCAAACGCGTCAGCAACGACGAGCTGCGCCAGAAGTTTGTCGACGCCACCGTCGAGCAGGCCAAGGTGCTGGGCGTGACCCTGCCCGACCCCGACCTGAAGTGGAACGAAGCCCGCCAGCACTACGACTTCGGCACCATCGACTGGAGCGAGTTCTGGCGTGTGGTGGGCGGTGACGGCCCCTGCAACCAGGAGCGCCTGGGCGCCCGCGTCAAGGCCTGGGAAGACGGTGCCTGGGTGCGCGAAGCTGCCCTCGCACACGCCGCCAAGCACACCCCGCAGCAACAGGCTGCCTGATTCAAGCAAGACAAGGAGACCTCCATGACAACCCAGAACGAATGGCCCCTGTGGGAAGTGTTTGTCCGCGCCAAGGCCGGCCTGGACCACAAGCATTGCGGCAGCCTGCACGCCGCCGACAGCAAGATGGCGATCCAGCTGGCACGCGACGTCTACACCCGGCGCCAGGAAGGCACGAGCGTGTGGGTGGTGCGCTCGGACCAGATCGTGGCCAGCGACCCCGGCGACAAGGGCATGTTCTTCGACCCGATGGAAGACAAGGTGTACCGCCACCCCACCTTCTATCAGTTGCCCGAATCCGTGAACCACATGTGAGCCGCGCCATGCAAGCCACCATCCAACCCGGCCGCGATGCGGCCACCCAGTACGTGCTGCGCCTGGGCGACACCTGCCTGATCCTGGGCCAGCGCATCGCCGAATGGTGCGGTCATGCGCCTGTGCTCGAAGAAGACATCGCGCTGACCAACATGTCGCTCGACCTGATCGGCCAGGCCCGTGCGCTGCTGACCCATGCGGGCCAGATCAGCGGCCTGGGTCATGATGAAGACCAACTGGCCTTTTTGCGCGACGAGCGCGATTACCTCAACCCCACCCTGGTCGAGCTGCCGCGCGGCGACTTCGCCTTCACCGTGCTGCGCAATGCCATGGTGGCCACGTTTTTGAAGCTGATGTGGCAGCGCCTGTCGGCCTCCAGCGATGCCGAGCTGGCCGCCATTGCCGGCAAGGCCCTGAAGGAATCGCGCTACCACCAGCAGCACGCCTGCGACTGGGTGGTGCGCCTGGGTGACGGCACAGACGAGTCGGCCCGGCGCCTGAAGGCCGCTTTGGCCCAACTGTGGCGCTACAGCGCCGAGCTGTTTGAAGACGACGCCATCGACGAGCAGGCCGCGGCCAGTGGCCTGGGCCCGAAGTGGTCCGAGCTGCAGGCCGATTGGCGTGCCGAGATGACGGCGCTGCTGGCTGCTGTGAAGCTGCCGGTGCCCGCCGATTCGGTGTACCGCAGCACAGGCCGGCGTGGTGTGCACTCTGAGCACATGGGTTTCATCCTGGCTGAAATGCAGTACCTGCAGCGCGCCTTCCCCGGGGGCGTGTGGTGAACCAGGCTGCCGTGGTCCCCACCAGCGGCATCTTGGCACCGGTCTGGCAGGTGCTGGGCACCGTGCTCGACCCCGAGGTGCCCGCGTTGTCGGTGGTCGACCTGGGCCTGGTGCGCGAGGTGCTGGCCCATGAGGATGGGCTGGAGATTGTGCTCACGCCCACCTACTCGGGCTGCCCGGCCACCGAGCTGATCGAGCAGAACGTGCTGGCGGCGGTGGCCGCGGCCGGCCTGGGCCCGGCGCGTGTCACGATGCGCCGCGCCCCGGCCTGGACCACGGACTGGATCAGCGAACAAGGGCGGCAGAAACTGCTCGACTACGGCATTGCCCCGCCGGGCCCGGTGGATCTCAGCGAAGGGGTGCCCATGCACTTTGTGGGTCGCTCGCCTTCGGGGCAACGCCTGGCCTGCCCGCGCTGCGGCAGCTTGCAGACCGAACGTCTGAGCGCTTTCGGTTCGACAGCCTGCAAGTCGCTTTACCGCTGCATGAGCTGCCGCGAACCCTTCGAGCATTTCAAGCCGATCTGAACCCGCCCTCCAGCCGTCCATTCCTACAACAACCAGATTCAAGCGAGATCGCCATGAGCGTCATGTTCCATCCCCTGCCGGTCAAGGCCATCGAGGCAGACACGCCCGAGTCCCTGATCGTTTCCTTCTCTGTACCTGACAGCCTGCGCGAAGCGTTCGGCTTCACCCAGGGCCAGTACCTGACCCTGCGCAGCACCATCGACGGCAAGGACCTGCGCCGCTCGTATTCGATCTGTGCCGGCGTGGACGACGGCGAATTGCGCGTGGCCGTGCGCCGCGTCAATGGTGGGGCTTTCTCGACCTGGATCCACCAGCACCTCAAAGTGGGCGACAGCGTGCAGGTGATGGCGCCGCAAGGTCGATTCTTCGTGCCCATCGAGCCGGCTTCCCGCCGCCACCACGTGGGCATTGCGGGCGGCAGCGGCATCACCCCCATCCTGTCCATCATGAAGACCGTGCTGGCGCGGGAGCCGCACAGCCAGTTCACCCTGATCTACAGCAACCGAACCCCGGCCTCGACCATGTTCAAGGAAGAGATTGAGGACCTGAAGAACCGCTACATGGCGCGGCTGTCCTTGCACCACGTGTTCACTCAGGAGCATGTGGATGCGCCTCTGTACGCGGGGCGGCTGGACAGTGGCAAGCTGGGCACCTTCCTGGGCAAGGTGCTGGACCCGGCGGGCATCGACCATGTGTATGTGTGTGGCCCCTTCCAGATGAACGACGAGGCCGAGGTGGCCCTGAAGGCGGCAGGCGTGCCCGAGGAGCGCATCCACATCGAGCGCTTCGGCGTGGCCAGCGCCGGCCCGGCCGCAGGGGCCGTGGTGCACCAGGCCCAGCCGGGCGACGCCGAGACCGCCCGTGTGGTCATCGTGCGTGACGGCCTGCACCGCGAGATCAGCTTCAGCAAGGACCAGCCCAGCATCCTCGATGCCGCGTCGGCGGCCGGGCTCGAAGTGCCCTTCTCCTGCACCTCGGGCGTGTGCGGCACCTGCCGTTGCAAGCTGCTCGAAGGTGAGGTGCGCATGGAGCGCAATTTCGCCCTCGACAAGGCGGAGGTCGAGGCCGGCTTTGTGCTGTCCTGCCAGGCCCATCCGCTGACCCCGCGGGTCGTCCTATCATTCGACGAACGTTGAACTGAACAAGACACAAGGACACACCGATGGGCCGAGGACGGGCTGCTGGTTACAACGACCAGCGCGAGATGATTCTGGAGCAGGCTGCGCACCTGTTTGCGCGGCGGGGCTACCCCTCGACCTCGATGAACCAGGTGGCCGAGGCCTGTGGCCTGTCCAAGGCCACGCTCTACCATTACTACAAAGACAAATACAGCCTGCTCGTGAGCATTGCCGAAGGCCATGTGTCGCGTCTGCAGGCGCTGGTGGTCGACGTTGAAGCCGAGCCCCTGGCGCCCGAGCAGCGCCTGCGTGAGCTGATCCGCCGCATCGTCGAGGAATACGCCGACGCCCAGGACGCCCATCGCGTGCTCACCGAAGACGTCAAGTTTCTCGACGAGGCCGATCGCGAGCGCGTTCTGGACCATGAACGCGACGTGGTCAGCGGCTTTGCCAGAGCCGTCGCAGAGGTGCGTGGCGAGTCCTTGCAGGCCGAACTGAGCAAGCCTTTGACCATGCTCTTGTTCGGCATGATCAACTGGATGTTTACCTGGATGAAGCCCGAAGGGGAACTCGACTACGATGCCATGGCTCCGATAGTGGCGGATTTGTTCATGGGTGGATTGACTGCTGTCAAGCCTCCCGTAGCCCGTACGTCGGACTAACCTATCGCTGGTCTGAAACTAACCGATCAAACTGCCGGATCAAGCGGGGCCAAGGGCCCCAAAAACTGAAGGAGACAAACCATGAAACTGCTCAAACCCGTGGCCCTGGCCACCGCCTTGCTGGCCAGCCTGATGGCCCATGCCGACATCAATGTGGGCGTGACCGTGTCGGCCACCGGCCCGGCCGCTTCGCTGGGCATCCCCGAGAAGAACACCATTGCCCTGCTGCCCAAGACCATGGCGGGTCAGAAGGTCAACTACATCGTGCTTGACGATGCCTCAGACACCACCGCAGCCGTCAGCAACACCAAGAAGCTGATCGCCGAGAGCAAGGTCGACATCGTGATCGGCTCCAGCACCACGCCCAACTCGCTGGCCATGATCGATGCCGTGTCTGAAGCCCAGACCCCGATGATCACCCTGGGGGCCTCGGCCATGCTGATCGAGCCGCAGGACGCCAAGAAGCGCTGGGTCTTCAAGACCCCGCAGAACGACATCATGATGTCGCTGGCGGTGGCTGAGCACATGGCCAACCACGGCATCAAGACCGTGGCCTTCATCGGCTTCTCCGACGCCTACGGCGAAGGTTGGTACAAGGAGTTCGTCAAGGCCGCTGAACTCAAGAAGCTGCAGATCATCAGCAACGAGCGCTTCTCGCGCACCGACACCTCGGTGACCGGCCAGGCCCTGAAGATCATGGCCGCCAAGCCTGATGCGGTGCTGATCGCCGGCTCGGGCACCCCCGCTGCGCTGCCCCAGAAGACGCTCAAGGAGCGTGGCTTCACCGGCAAGTTCTACCAGACCCACGGTGTGGCCAACGCCGACTTCCTGCGCGTGGGGGGCAAGGATGTGGAGGGCACCTTCCTGCCCGCCGGCCCGGTGCTGGTGGCGGACCAACTGCCTGCGGACCACCCGGTGCGCAAATCGGCCCTGGCCTACGTGAGCGCCTATGCCGGCGCCTACGGGCAGGCCAATGTGTCCACCTTTGGCGGCCACGCCTGGGATGCCGGCCTGGTGCTCAATGCCGCCGTGCCCGGCGCGCTCAAGAAGGGCCAGCCCGGCACCCCGGCCTTCCGCACCGCCCTGCGCGATGAACTTGAGAAGGTCAAGGAAGTGGCCGGTGCCCACGGCGTGTTCAGCACCTCGGCGGCCGACCACCTGGGCCTCGACCAGCGCGGTCGCGTGATGGTCAAGATCGAGAACGGCGCCTGGAAATACCAGCCCTGAACCCTGCCCTGAGCGGGCTTGTGTGCCCCCCGGGTGGATGACACCTGGGGCGCCAGCCTGCCTTTTTGTCGCCGACCTCGGGTCGGCCTGAACGGGATTTTCAACATGGATCTTCAGATCGCCCTGATCCTGGGGCAGGACGGCGTCGTCAATGGCGCGGTGTACGGACTGATTGCGCTGGCCCTGGTGCTGGTGTTTTCGGTCACGCGGGTGATCTTCATCCCGCAAGGCGAATTTGTGGCTTTTGGCGCACTGTCGATGGCCATGATGCAGGCGGGCAAGGTGCCGGCCACGTTGTGGCTGCTGATTGCGCTGGCTGTGGCCACCCTGGTGGTCGAGGCATGGCGTCATCAGCGCGGCCAGCCAGTCGAATGGGCTGCCACGGCGGTCTGGACGCTGGCCTTGCCGGCGCTGGCCGCGGCCCTGGTGCTGCTGGTCAAGCCGGAGTCGCTGTTGTTGCAATCGGTGGCCACCCTGGCCCTGATCGTGCCCCTGGGCCCGCTGCTGTACCGCCTGGCCTATCGCCCGCTGGCCCACGCCACCGTGCTGATCCTGTTGATCGTCTCGGTGGCCCTGCACGGGGTGCTGGTCGGCCTGGGTCTGCTGTTCTTTGGTGCTGAGGGGTACCGCACACCGGCCTTCTCGGAGGCCCGCTTCGACCTCGGCGGCATTCCCGTCACCGGCCAGTCGCTGGTGGTGGTGGCCATGGCCGCGGTGCTGGTGGTGGCCATGTTCGTGTTCTTTGAACGCTCGATCATTGGCAAGGCGCTGCGTGCCACCGCCATGAACCGGGTCGGGGCCCGCCTGATGGGCATCCCGACCGAACTGTCGGGTGACCTCAGCTTTGCCCTGGCCGGCTTGATCGGCGCCGTGTCGGGCCTGCTGATTGCGCCCCTGACCACGGTGTATTACGACACCGGCTTCCTGATCGGCCTGAAAGGCTTTGTCGCCGCCATCGTGGGCGGCCTGGGCAGTTACCCGCTGGCCCTGGCCGGCGCCGTGATGGTGGGCCAGCTGGAAGCGTTTTCATCGTTCTGGGCCAGTGCCTTCAAGGAGGTGCTGGTGTTCACCCTGATCATTCCCGTGCTGTGGTGGCGCTCACTCAACAGCCGCCATGTGGAGGACGAAGAATGAGCGCGCGTCAACTCACCCTGGCCTGCATCGCCGCGCTGGCGCTGGCCTGGGGTTTCCTGCCTGAATTCACGCTCACGGTGATGAGCTACATCGGCCTGTATGCGATGGTCGCTGCCGGCCTGGTGATGCTGACCGGCGTGGGTGGCATGACCTCCTTCGGCCAGGCTGCCTTTGTGGGCCTGGGCGCCTACGCCACGGCCTGGGTGTGCACCTCGCCTCTGGCCGCGGCCTGGCTGCCGGCCGGCTTTCCGCCCGCCTTGCTGCCTTTCGTGGGCCTGGTGCTGGGTCTGGTCGCCACTTACGCGGTCGCCCGCTTCCTCGGTGCGGTGACCCTGCGCCTGTCCGGCCACTATTTGCCGCTGGGCACGATCGCCTGGGGCCTGAGCCTGTATTACGTGTTCGGCAACCTCGACGTGCTGGGCGGGTTCACCGGCGTGTCCGGCCTGCCGCCGCTGACGTTGGCAGGCTTCTCGCTGGCCTCGCCGCTGTACCTGGGGCCGCTGATCTGGGCCGTGTTGCTGTTTTGCCTGTGGGCCTTGCACAACCTGCTGGACTCGCGTGAAGGCCGGGCCATCCGGGCGCTCAAGGGCGGCCGGGTGATGGCCGAGTCGATGGGCGTGGACACGGCGCACTACCGCATCAAGCTGTTCGTGTTGGCGGCCCTGCTGGCCGCGATCTCGGGTTGGTTGTATGCCCATCTGCAGCGCTTTGTGAACCCCACGCCTTTCAACATCAACATCGGCATCGAGTACCTCTTCATGGCCGTGGTCGGCGGCGCCGGCCACCTGTGGGGTGCGGTGTTGGGGGCGGCCCTGATCACCCTGCTCAAGGAGCAATTGCAGGACTGGCTGCCCAAGCTGCTGGGTGCCAGCGGCAATTTCGAGGTGATCGTCTTCGGGCTGTTGATGCTGTTTGTGCTGCAGCGCTTTGCCGACGGCCTGTGGCCGCGCCTGCAGGCCGCCTCGGGCCGCTGGCTCAAACCGGAGGCGCGCCGTGCCGTGGCGCCCAGCGCTGCCGTGACGCTGCAACAGCGCGTGCTGCCGCCCGCCGGACAGGTGTTGCTGGACGCCCGCCAGGTGAGCCGCCGCTTTGGGGGCCTGCTGGCCAACAACAACGTCAACATGAACCTGAAGTCGCACGAGGTGCATGCCCTGATCGGTCCCAATGGCGCCGGGAAGAGCACTTTCTTCAACATGATCTCCGGCGTCGACGAGCCCACCTCAGGCGAGGTGCGCTTGATGGAACAGCCCATGCAGGGCCGGCCATCGCGCGACTTTGCGGCGCTGGGCCTGGGCCGAACCTTCCAGCACGTGCGCCTGCTGGGGCAGCGCAGCGTGCTCGAGAACGTGGCCCTGGGCGCGCACCGGCGTGGCCGCAAGGGGTGGATCGCCAGCATGCTGCGCCTGGACCGCGCCGAAGAGGCCGCCATCCTGGCCGAGGCGCGGCGCCAGATCGAGCGCTGCGGCCTGGCCGAATTTGCCGAACGGCCGGCCGCTTCGCTGGCCCTGGGCCAGCAGCGCGTGGTCGAGATCGCCCGCGCCCTGGCCGGTCAACCGGCCGCCCTGTTGCTGGACGAGCCCGCCGCCGGCCTGCGCCACCTTGAGAAGCAGGCCCTGGCCACCTTGCTGGACCAACTGCGCTCCGAAGGCCTGGGCATTCTGGTAGTGGAGCACGACATGGAGTTCGTGATGAACCTGGCCGACCGCATCACCGTGCTGGAGTTCGGTGAAGTGATCGCCGAAGGCACGCCCGCCGAAGTGCAGGCCAACCCCCGCGTGCTCGAGGCCTACCTCGGCGGCGAACTCAATGGAGGTGGCCTGTGAGCAGCGCGACCGTGAAACCCACGCTGCTCGACTTGCAGCAGTTCAGCGTCTCGTATGGCCAGGTCGAGGCCGTGCATCAGGTTCACCTGACGGTGGGCGAGGGCGAGATCGTCACCGTGATCGGCCCCAACGGCGCGGGCAAGACCACGCTGCTGTCGGCGGCCATGGGCCTGCTGCCTTCGCAAGGCGTGCTGACGCTGGCGGGCGAGCGCATCGACCGCCTCAGCGTCGAGTCCATGGTGGCGCGGGGCGTGGCCCTGGTGCCCGAAAAGCGTGAACTGTTCGGTGAGATGTCGGTCGAGGACAACCTCTTGCTGGGCGGCTTCTCGCGCTGGCGCAAGGGCCTGAAAGACCAGAAGCAACGCATGGAAGAGGTGTTCGCCATCTTCCCTCGCCTGAAAGAGCGGCGAGCCCAGTTGTCGGCCACGCTGTCGGGCGGTGAGCGCCAGATGCTGGCCATCGGCCGCGCCCTGATGGCCCGCCCGCGTCTGCTGATGCTCGACGAACCCTCGCTGGGCCTGGCGCCGCTGATCGTGCGTGAGGTGCTGCAGGTGGTGTCTTCGCTGCGCGATCTGGGCGTGTCGGTGTTGTTGGTCGAGCAGAACGCCCGCGCCGCGCTGCAGGTGGCCGACCGCGCCTACGTGCTTGAAATGGGCGCCGTGGCCTTGAGCGGCGCCGCGGCCGACCTGTTGCACGACCGTCGGATCATCGACACCTACCTGGGCCTGGGCGGCAAGCACTGAGCCTGCGCTGAGCTTTTCACTTTTCGGGAGTATCCAATCATGACCTTACAAAGCTTCATCGGCGGCCGCTGGATCGGCCAACAGGCGGCGCAAGCGCTGCACAGCGCCGTCAACGGCGCCACCGTGGCCCACACCCATGCCGAGGCCCTGGACTTTGGCGAGGCCCTGCACTTTGCCCGCGGCACCGGCCTGCCGGCCCTGATGGCGCTTGATTTCCAGGAGCGCGCCGCGCGCCTGAAGGCGCTGGCCAAGTACCTCAACGAGCACAAGGAATCGCTCTACGCCATCTCGGCCCACACCGGCGCCACCCGCGCCGACAGCTGGGTGGACATCGAAGGCGGTACCGGCACCCTGTTTGCCTACGCCTCGATGGGCAGTGGCGAGTTGCCCAGCGGTAACCTGATCCACGAAGGCCCGGCCCTGCCCTTGGGCAAGAAAGGCAGCTTCGCAGGCACCCACATCCTGGTGCCGCGCGGCGGCGTGGCGGTGCACATCAATGCCTTCAACTTTCCCATCTGGGGCTTGCTCGAAAAGTTCGCCCCCAGCTTCCTGGCGGGCATGCCCTGCATCGGCAAGCCGGCCACGGCCACCAGCTACCTGACCGAGGCCGTGGTGCGCCTGATCGACCAGTCGGGCATCCTGCCGGCTGGCTCGCTGCAACTGGTGATCGGCGGCACGGGTGACCTGCTGGACCGCCTGGAAGGGCCGGACTTCGTCACCTTCACCGGCTCGGCCGATACCGCGGCCCGTCTGCGGGTGAACGCCAACCTGGTGCGCCACAGCGTCCCCTTCAATGCCGAAGCCGACTCGCTGAACTGCTGCATCCTGGCACCCGATGTCACGCCCGATGACGAAGAGTTCGATCTGTTCATCAAGGAAGTGGCCCGCGAGATGACCGTCAAGGCCGGGCAGAAATGCACTGCGATCCGCCGGGCCATCGTGCCGCGCCAGCACCTGGATGCGGTGGCCGAGCGCCTGAAGGCCCGCCTGGCCAAGACTGTGGTCGGGGACCCCGCCCTGGAGGCCGTGCGCATGGGCGCCCTGGCCTCCAAGGCCCAGCAGGCCGACGTGGCCGAACGGGTGGCCCTGCTGCGCCAAGGGGCCGAACTGGTCTATGGCGGCGGCACAGCCGACTTCGCCCCGTTGGGCGAAGGCACGGCCCAGGGCGCGTTCTTCCAGCCCACGCTGCTGCTGAGCCGCCAGCCCCTGAGCCACGATGCCGTGCACGATGTCGAGGCCTTCGGCCCGGTCAGCACCCTGATGCCTTACGACGGCCTGGACGAGGCTCTGCAATTGGCCGCCCGGGGCAAGGGCAGCCTGGTGGGCTCGCTGGTCACCAAGGACCCGGCCACGGCCGCCCGCGTGATCCCGGTGGCCGCCGCCCACCATGGCCGCCTGCTGGTGCTGGACCGCGAGGCCGCGGCCGAGAGCACCGGCCATGGCTCGCCCCTGCCCATGCTCAAGCACGGCGGCCCTGGCCGCGCCGGGGGCGGTGAAGAGCTGGGCGGCATCCGCGCCGTCAAGCATTACCTGCAGCGCGCCGCGGTGCAGGGCTCGCCCAGCATGCTGGCCGCAGTCACCGGCGAGTACGTGCGCGGCGCCCGCCGCATCGAGACCGAGGTGCACCCCTTCCGCCGCCATTTCGAAGACTTGCAGATCGGCGAGTCGCTGCTCACGCATCGCCGCACGGTGGGCGAGGCCGACATCGTGGCCTTTGGTGGCCTGTCGGGCGACTACTTCTACATGCACTTCGATGAAATCGCCGCCAAGGACAGCCCCTTCGGCAAGCGCATCGCCCATGGCTACTTTGTGCTGTCGGCCGCGGCCGGCCTGTTTGTCTCGCCGGCCCCCGGCCCGGTGCTGGCCAACTACGGGCTGGACACGCTGCGCTTCGTCAAGCCGGTGGGCATCGGCGACACCATCCGTGCCCGCCTGACCGCCAAGCGCAAGATCGACCGCCAGAAGAAAGACGCCAACGGCGTCGGCCAGGGCGTGGTGGCCTGGGATGTGGAGGTCACCAACCAGCACGACGAGCTGGTGGCCAGCTACGACATCCTGACTCTGGTGGCCAAGCGCGCTTGAGGTGGGGCCGCCGGTCGGCTATTAGCATGGCTGGGTTCCCGCGCCGTCTTGGTGCGGGGCTTGTCACTTTTTCACCCAGGTCGGCCGAACTTCATGCCCAACTTGTCGCCCAGGTTGTGCCCTTGCTGAGGCGGCGCTTGCCTGGGCTGCTGTCCGTTGATGCCTTTGGCAGCCGCATCACAGGGCAGGCCAGGCCGGACAGCGATCTCGACCTGGCCGTTCTGGTGTCGGGTTATGCCGATGTGGCGGGCTTATGGCACCTGGCCAGTGCGGGGGCTGACCAGGTGGGTTGCGATGTCGATCTGCTGGACATGCGTGCCGCCTCCACGGTGTTGCAGTACCAGATCCTGACCCTGGGCCAGCGCCTTTGGGTGGCTGACCCCCTGGTGGGCGTCTGGGAGGCCGCTGTCTTGAGCGACAGGCTTGATCTGGATGTGGCCCGTGCCGGGTATGTCCAGGACATATTGCGTGAGGGGCGTTTGCATGGCCGATGACGTGCTATTGAACAAGGCCTCCACCGTCGAACGCTGTGTGGCGCGGGTTCGGCAGGAGTACGAGAAGGGCCCAGCCACTTTCGGGGCCGATTTCACGCGCCAGGATGCGGCCATCCTCAACCTTCAACGCGCTTGTGAGGCCTATCAAGCGCTGCAGTTGCCGATCACGCTCAACATCATCGAGCACCCTCTGGGCGACTTTCTGGCTTATACAGAGCATCTCCTGAAGCGCGACAGCCCTCACCCACCCCGATAAAGTTTGTAAGACCTGCATGCAGGCTTGCGGGCGCTTGGGGCTCAAGGCGCTTGCTGTTTGGCGGGCCCAGGGCGCCCCCTGGCTTGGCTGGCGCCGCTTGGCGGCCACCGCAGCCCGCTTTGTCGCCTGCTTCGGCGCGAACATCTGATTTCGCTTCGCTCATCTCCTTCGCTGGCGGCGCGTCAGCATCGCATCGGCCAATGACGGCCTGATGCGGAGATCGCCCATGTTGACCCTGCCGAACCCCACTTCCGTCTGGGGCCCCCATCATCATCGGTGGCCGCCGCGCAGCCACGATCTGCTGCAACTGGCGCCTGCCGCCTGTGCCAGACTCGCGCGCAGCGGGCCGGTCTGGCTGGCGGAGGCCTTGCAGGCCGTGCCCTGGGGGCTGGTGCGCCAGGGCCCGCAGCCGGCCGGGGCGGTGCCGATCGAGTTGCAGGGCCTGGGGCCGGCCCAGCGCCATGCCGACTGGGTGGAGGCGCCTCAGGTGCTGGCCTGCCTGCAGCCGGCCGAGTTGCTGCAGCGCTGGTGCGCCGGTGCTGCGCGCCGCGGTGCGGCTTGGCCCGCAGGGCTGCAGGCGGCGGGCCAGCGACTGCATGAGGCCCTGATGGCCTTGGGGCTGCACGACGCCGGTCCGACCGGGTCTTGGGCCCTGGGGCTGGCAAGCGCCGGGGCCGGGGCCTCCGGTGAGGCCCCGGCCGTCTGGCCGCTGGCGCTGGTGATCCGCCCCGCAGCATTGCCCACCCCCGCCAAGGCGGCCGGGTGGCGCTGCGTGTTGGAGCAGGCGGCCGCGCCTTGGATGCTGCAGGTGACCCTGGACAGCCCGGCGGGGGCGTTGGCCTTGGCCGAGCTGTCCAGCCTGGCGGAGGACCTGCGCCAGTTGCAGGGGCCGGTGCGCATCGGGGTGCGGGATGCCCGGGGCGAGCAGCAGCTGTCCTGGGCGGAATTGCAGGCCCGTTGTCGCCCGACGGAGCAAGCGCCGGTCTGAGGCCGCTTGAGAGAATTTGAGGTGCGGATCAAAAATCTTCACGTGCGCCGCCGGGCCGAATCGCTACCATTTCGCATCCCAAGGAGAACGCCTCGTGACCGATCTGTCCAAAATCACCTGCATCGAAGATTTGCGCCGTGTGGCCCAGCGGCGGGTGCCGCGCATGTTCTACGACTACGCCGATTCGGGCGCCTGGACCGAAGGCACCTACCGCTCTAACGAAAGCGATTTCCAGGGCATCAAGCTGCGCCAGCGCGTGGCCGTCAACATGGCTGGGCGCAGCACCCGCAGCACCATGATCGGCCAGGACGTCGCCATGCCCGTGGCCATCGCCCCCACCGGCCTGACCGGCATGCAGCACGCCGACGGCGAGATCCTGGGCGCACGGGCTGCCAAGGCCTTTGGCATCCCGTTCACGCTGTCGACCATGAGCATCTGCTCAATCGAAGACATCGCTCAGCACACCCAGGGACATCCGTTCTGGTTCCAGCTGTATGTGATGAAAGACCGTGACTTCATCGAGCGCCTGATCGATCGTGCCAAGGCCGCCAACTGCTCGGCCCTGCAACTCACGCTGGACCTGCAGATCCTGGGCCAGCGGCACAAGGACATCAAGAACGGCCTGTCGGCACCGCCCAAGCCCACGATCCGCAACCTGATCAACCTGGCCACCAAGCCGCGCTGGTGCCTGGGCATGCTGGGCACGCCGCGCCGCTCGTTCGGCAACATCGTGGGCCATGCCAAGGGGGTGGGTGACCTGTCTTCGCTGTCGTCCTGGACAGCCGAGCAATTTGACCCCTGCCTGAACTGGGGCGATGTGGAGTGGATCAAGAAGCGCTGGGGTGGCAAGCTGATTCTCAAGGGCATCATGGATGCCGAGGATGCGCGACTGGCCGCCAACAGCGGCGCCGATGCGCTGGTGGTGTCCAACCACGGTGGGCGCCAGCTCGACGGCGCGCCTTCGTCGATCAAGGCCCTGCCCGCCATCGCCGAGGCCGTGGGCAAGGACATCGAGGTGTGGATGGATGGCGGCATCCGCAGCGGTCAGGACGTGCTCAAGGCCCGTGCCCTGGGCGCCCGCGGCACCCTGATCGGCCGCAGCTTTCTGTATGGCCTGGGCGCCTATGGCGAGGCCGGCGTGACCCGCGCCCTGCAAATCATCCACAAGGAACTGGATGTGACCATGGCCTTCTGCGGCCACACGCAGATCGACACCGTGGACAAGGGCATTTTGCTGCCGGGGACTTACTGAGTTTGGCCAGGGGGGCTGGGCGCGTCATCCTGGGGTTTGAGGAGGGGCGCCTGCCTGAACAGGCCCTGCAAGCCGGGCCACAACCCTGACCAGGGGGTGTCGGTGGCGCCTGGGGCTTGGCCGTCGAGGGGGCGGAAGCTCAGCCCGGCTTGCGCGGCCAGGGCGATCAGTTCGTGTTGCAGGCTGGGCGCCAGGCCCAGGCCGATCAGGCTGGGGCGCTGCCGCGGGTCCAGCAGGGCGAGGCAACGCAGGGCGTCTTGCATCAAGCAGCGGTCGTGCTCCGCATCGCCCTCGAACAAACACAGCAAGTGGCCGTAGTCAGCCAGCAAGGCCTGCACGATCCCGAGTTTCAAGCCGGATGGCGGCAGGCTGACCACGCGCCGGGGCTGACCCTGCTGTCCGAAATCGACGTAGTGGATCGACAGGGTGGGGGCGGCTCCGCCGTTGAAGCGGCCGTGGCCGACCTTGCGCCGGTGTTTTTTGGCCAGCCAGTGCACCAGGCTGGTGGCGCGCTCGCTTTGCCGGGCGCAGACCATCAGGCGCTGGATGGGCTGCGGTGGCAGGAAAGGGTTGCCACCGGTGCCGGCCAGGGGGGTGGACAGAAGGCGCAGCAGCTGGCTTGGCGCCAGCGCCAGCCGCTCGCGCCGGGCATGGCGGAACTGGTCGATGCGGCGGCCCAGGCTGTCGGGGGTTTCCGGGCTTTCCATGACGGCGCTGGACCAGGGCACCAGCAGCCGACGTTGGGCGGGTTCGCGGTGCAGCAGGCGCATGTGGCGGTGACGGGCATCGCGGGCGATGCGGGTCAGTACCTGGTCGATGGCCGAACCCGGGCCTTCCAGCCAGTGCACGAACCAGCCGCTTTGGTAGAGCAGGGTGGAGGCCACCCCCATGGCCGTGTTGCGTGTGGCGGCCGAGGCACCGATGTGCCGGACCTGGGCCAGGGGGGTGCCTTCGAAGCAGGCACGGCTGGCGTAGACCACCGAGTCAACCGTCTCGGATCGGGTCAGCAGAAAGTTGTCTGGCGTGAGCATGGTGCGCAAGCATCTCAGGTTTGCCGGCTCCTTATCGGGCCTGGCTGCGGCATCTCTGACCGCCTTGGCAGGGTGGCCGTCCTGCGGTTGGTTTGGAGGGATGTCTGGGGCGCTATGCTTGGCTGCCATGAACCAGCCGGCCATCACGCCCCCTCATTTGCGCCGCATCGCGCACCTGGACATGGATGCGTTTTATGCGTCGGTCGAGTTGCTGCGCTATCCGCAGCTCAAGGGGCTCCCGGTGGTGATTGGCGGCGGGCGCCGCCAGGAGGACGCGGTGCTGGCGGCAGGCGCCGCCTTGCCGCTCGAAGCGTTTGCCCGCCTGTCGGGCTACACCGGGCGGGGCGTGATCACCACCGCCACCTACGCGGCGCGCCAGTTCGGGGTTGGCTCGGCCATGGGGCTGATGAAGGCGGCCCGCTTGTGCCCGCAGGCCATCCTGCTGCCAGTGGATTTTGACGAATACCGCAAGTACTCGCGCCAGTTCAAGCAGGTGGTGACGGAGATCGCGCCGGTGATGGAGGACCGCGGGGTGGACGAGGTGTACATCGATTTCACCGAGGTACCCGGTGGCCAGCGCGAGGGCGGGCGGGTGCTGGCCCGTCTGATCCAGAAGCGCATTTTTGACGTGACCGGCCTGACCTGTTCGGTGGGGGTGGCGCCCAACAAGTTGATGGCCAAGATGGCCAGCGAGTTCAACAAGCCCAACGGCATTTCGGTGGTGCAGGAGGCCGATCTGCAAACGGTGATCTGGCCGCTGGCCTGCCGCAAGTTGAACGGCATTGGTCCCAAGGCTGAGGCCCGTCTGGCGGCGCAAGGCATCCACACCTTGGGCGATCTGGCGGCCCGCGACCGCGTCTGGCTGGTGGCCCATTTTGGTCGCAGCTACGGGGCCTGGTTGCACGATGCCGCCTGGGGCCGCGATGAGCGCCCGGTGGTGACCGAGAGCGAGCCCGTGTCGGTGAGCCGTGAAACCACGTTCGAGCGTGATCTGCATGCGGTGCACGACAAGGCGGAATTGGGTGCGGTGTTCACCCACCTGTGCGAGCGCGTGGCGGCCGACCTGCAACGCAAGGGCTATGTGGGGCGCACCATCGGCGTGAAGTTGCGCTACGACGACTTCAAGATCGTGACGCGCGACCAGACCTTGTTGCAGCCGACCTCGGATGCGGCTCTGATCCGACGGGCTGCTGGCCAATGCCTGAAGCGGGTGGATCTGACGCGGCGTTTTCGGCTGCTGGGCGTGCGGGTCGGCAGCTTGCAGCGCCTGGGGCCGGATGGTCAGCCGCTGCCCCCTGAGACAGGGGGGGCTGATGCGGGTGGGCAACGCAGCCTGGACTTGCTCACTGAGCCCTTGTTCTGAGGTGTTCAGTGTTGCGGTGTCGCCCGTTTGCCAGTGGCTGGGCTGGAGCGCACGTTAAATTGAAACGTTTGGTCGCGAGCGGTTTGCGGCCCCCCACACCCCCACAAGACGGAGACCTCATGAAGTGCTTTTCTCTGACCCAGTCCGACCACATCGCCCACCTGGTGCTGAACCAGCCCGAGGCCTTGAACACCATGCACCCCACCTTCTGGCGTGAGCTTGATGAGGTGCTGGACCAGTTGAACCGCGAGGGCCAGGCGCGTGCCTTGGTGATCTCGAGCACGGGCAAGCATTTCAGCGCAGGCATGTCTTTGGACACTTTTGCCGGTGCCATCAGCATGGACGACCAGAGTCCCGAGGGGCGGGCGGCTGTGTTTGACCTGCTGACCGACATGCAGGCCACCTTCACCCGTCTGGAGACCTTGCGCATGCCGGTGATCGTGGCCATCCAGGGCGGCTGCATTGGCGGTGCGGTGGACATGGTGACGGCCTGCTGCATCCGCTATGCCAGCGCCGATGCCTTCTTCTGTGTGCAGGAAATCAACATCGGCATGGTGGCGGACGTGGGCACGCTGCAGCGCCTGCCCAAATTGTTGCCACAGGCCCTGGTCAAGGAGCTGGCCTATACCGGCCGCCGCTTGCCCGCCGATCGGGCCCTGGCGCATGGCTTGGTGAACGAGGTGTTCGACAACGCCGAAGCCACGCTGGCCGCGGCCCTGCAGTGTGCGCGTGAGATCGCGGCCAAGCCCCCCGTGGCCATCTGGGGCACCAAGCAAGCCATCCACTATGCCCGCGACCATTCGGTGGAGGATTCGCTGCGCCAGATGGGCTGGCTGCAGGGCGCCATCTGGAGCAATGCTCATGTGCGCGAGGCCGTGCTGGCCATGAAGCAAAAGCGCGCAGGGGCCTTCCCATCGCTGTCGGCACTGACACCTTTCAAATCTCTGGGTTGACGATTGGGGGTGTTCGACTGACGGACGTTGCATGTTGTTTTTCTTGCCCCGAATCAACCGCTGACGAGTCGTAAGCGCTACAGTCATTTATTACAAAAAAAGAGCCCAGTCGCCAACGATGCGTCGGGCTCAGGGGAGGTTGGCGTTCTGCTGCAGCGTGTGCGGCACAGCCCCGTTGAGGCTGATGAGCGCCAATCCTGTCGGTGCTACTTTTGTAGTTGTTACTGGATGGGGGTTCACATGCGCGTCAATTTGCCGGTCTCGCAGCACGAGTACGTGTTCGATGACGATCAACTGCTGGTGTCCACCACCGACACCCGTGGCGTCATCACCCACTGCAACCCGGCCTTTGTGCAGGTCAGCGGCTTCACTTACGACGAGCTGATCGGGCAGCCCCACAACCTGATCCGCCACCCGGACATGCCCGCGGCGGCCTTCAAGGACATGTGGACCACGATCGGCCGTGGTCGGCCCTGGACAGGCCTGGTGAAGAACCGGCGCCAGAACGGTGACCACTACTGGGTGTTGGCCAATGTGACGCCCGTGATGTCCAACGGCAAGCCCACCGGGTACATGTCGGTGCGCATCAAACCCAGCCGTGAACAGGTGCAGGAGGCCGAGCGCCTTTACGAGCGGCTGCGGCGTGACGAAGAGCAGGGGCGTACCACGGTGATGCTGCGTGGTGGCAAGGTGATCAACCGCGACTGGGGTTCACGCCTGATTCGCCTGACCCGCCTGGACTTGCCCAGCACCCTGGGGCTGTGGTTGTTTCTGATCGCCTGTGGCGTGGTCTTGCCTGATGTGACCGGCGTGTCGAGCGACATGGCACTGGGGATCCGACTGGCCGTGTTGCTGCTCGGGGGGGCTGGGGTGGTGGCCTGGTTCCATGCCCGGGTCAGCCGCAGCCTGGATGAGGCGGTGCGTTTTGCGGGGGATCTGTCGGGTTGCAATCTCTCTACCTCGGTGGCGCTCAATTACCCTGAACCATTGGGGGGGCTGATGCAGCGTCTGCAGCAGATCCAGGTCAACCTCAAGGCCGTGGTGGGCGATGTGCGCTTTGAGGTGGCCGGCTTCACCCAGGCGGCGAGCGAGATTGCCCAGGGGGCCGACGATCTGTCCGGCCGCACCGAAACCCAGGCCAGCAGCCTGGAGGAGACGGCGGCATCGATGGAGGAGATTTCCAGCACCGTGCGTCAGACGGCAGACACCTCGGGCAAGGTGTCGCATGAAAGCGAGCAAAGTCTGGCTCTGGCTGAGCGTGGGGGGGCTGCGATGCGTGAGGCCGCCGAGGCCATCGGCACCATCGAGCGTTCGTCGGCCAAGATGAGCGAGATCATCGCGGTGATCGAGGGCATCGCGTTTCAAACCAACATCCTGGCGCTCAATGCGGCGGTCGAGGCGGCCCGGGCGGGCGAGCAGGGTCGGGGCTTTGCGGTGGTGGCGTCCGAGGTGCGGGCCCTGGCCCAGCGCAGTGCCACGGCCGCCAAGGAGATCCGGGAGCTGATCGGCAACTCGGCCCAGCAGGTGGGAGACGGGGCCCGTCAGGTGCAGGGCGTGGGCCACACCATCGACGAGGTGGTGGCGTCGGTGTCGCGGGTCAGCACCCTGGTGGCGCAGATCAGTGCGGCGGCCCGCGAGCAGTCGACCGGTCTGTCCCAGATCAACGAGGCCGTGACCCAACTCGATGTGACCACGCAGCAGAATGCCGCCTTGGTAGAAGAGTCTGCCGCGGCGGCCCAGACCCTGAGCCAGAGCGCGCGCTCTTTGCAGCGTTCGGTCAGCGTGTTCCGGCTCCATTGAGCCGGGCGCTGCCCACCGCCTACCTCACTGGCGGGCCGTGCGGGTGTTGGCAGGCAGCGCCTGGGGGTGGCTGGTGCGGAAGGGGTTGATGTCCAGGCCCCCGCGCCGTGTGTAGCGCGCATACACCGACAGCTTGATCGGTTGGCAGCGGCGCCAGAGGTCCATGAAGATGCGCTCCACGCATTGTTCATGGAACTCGTTGTGGTTGCGGAAGCTCACCAGGTAGGCCAACAGCCCAGCCTGGTCGATCTGGGCGCCGCTGTAGCGGATCTGCACGCTGCCCCAGTCGGGCTGGCCGGTGACCAGGCAATTGCTTTTGAGCAGGTGGCTGGTCAGGGTCTCGGTGACGGGGGCTTCGCCCACCTGGGCGCTCAGCAGCTCCGGGGCCGGTGTGTAGTGCTGGCATTCGATGTCCAGTCGGTCCAGGTTCAGGCCGTCGAGTTCGTGCACCGGTTCACGGTCAAAGGCCTCTGGGGCGAGCAATTTCACGCCCACGCTGCCAGGGCGGGGGGCCCCTCGCCAGGCGGCCTCACTGAGGTCGGCCCGAAGCCGGGCCTGCACCTCGGCGGCGTCAGCGAAACGGGTGTTGTTGAAGCTGTTGAGGTACAGCTTGAACGACTTGCTCTCGATGATGTTGGGGCTTTCGCAGGGCACGGTGACATGGGCGATCGCCACCTGTGGCTTGCCGCGCAGGTTGAGCCAGGACAGCTCGAAGGCCGTCCACAGGTCGGCCCCGAAGAACGGTGGGTGGCCGCTGATGCCGATCTCTTCGCGCTTGCCGAGGCGTGGGATCGGGAACAGCAGACCGGGTTGGTATTGGTCGACGTAGGCCGAGGCCTTGCCGAGCTGGGATTGTTCGGGGGTGTTGTTCATGAGGTTCAGTTGAATTCGCGTTCGCGCAGCCACTTGGTGGCGATCCATTTCTCGCCGGCGATCACCGGCGCGCCGCCATGCAGGGTGCGGGTGCTGGGGTGGGGGCGCTCGTAGCTGAAGAACACCGCATTGCCACGCTGCGGGGCCACTTCGAGGTGCACGTCGGGGAAGGTGGTGCCCCCGCCTTGTTCGGGCTCGTTCAGGTACATGACCAGGGTGCCCACGCGCTGGCCACCGCGTTGCAGGATGGTTGGGGTGCCTGGCTCGTGTGGGTCGAAGTAATCGTAATGGGGCTTGTATTCGGCGCCGGGCCGGTAGCGCAGCACCTGCAGGCCTTCGCCATTTTCGAGGGGCCAGTTCAACAGCCGTGCGATGCGTTGTTCGATGCGCTGGATCAGCGCACTTTCGCCGCGCGAAAAGAACATGCCATCACTGGTGCGGTCGACGCTGACTTCTTCGCCCCCGGTCTGGGTGGCCACGGTGCGTGAGCGTGCCAGGCGTGGGCTGGCGGCGGCGATCAGGGCCTCGCATTCTTCGTCCGACAGGAATTGACCGAACACCACGATGCGGGGCTGGACCATGGCCAGCAGCACCGGCACCGGCCGGTCGCCGGCATCCACGCGCAAGGGGGCATCGGCCAGTGCGGGTTCGGGCACCGGGCTGCGCGCTGGCAGGCCTTGTTGCAGGGCCTGGGCTTCCAGGTGGTCGCTGAGGGTGGCCTCCATCGCCTCGAAGGCCACCTCTTCAGACCAGCCCGATGCCAGCATGGCCTTGAGCACGCTGGGCGCGTCATGGCCGGCTTCGGCCTGTTCCACGATCCACTGGCGCAGGGCAGGGGTGATGGTTTGCGTGGCGGTGCTGCTGGAGGTGAGTGTCATCGGGAGTCGGCGAGGGCTGGATGAGGCGCCAATGCTAACGCCAAGCCAGCCTGAGCGCCGTCAAGCCGAAGCCGATTGACAAGGCCCCAGGGCCCTAGTTGGCTTCGACCTTGCGACCGTGCAGGGGCTGAACTGGGCGGGCGTTGAACGGGTACAGGCGCTGAAAGGCCCGAATTTGCTGAGCCGAAGCGGTGATGGGCTGCTGCAGCACCTGCCAGCGCACGCCTTCGCTGCAAGGTGGGGTGGTCAGCGAGCCCCGGTAGCGGTAGTAGCGCCGAGACGTGGGCAGCCAGTCGCTGACTTGCACGGGGCTGGCCAGCGGCTGGACCTCACCCGCTTTGGGGGGCAGATGCTCGAACACGGTCTGCAGGGCGGCATTGGCAGGCCCTTGGTCAATGAAGACGGCCAGCACAGCCAGTTCGCCCTCGGCATTGCGGTGCACCAGATGGGCCTCCAGAGGGTGGGTACGGCCGTTGACCCGCTCTTCGCTGGGCGTGTGGAAGTGAAACTGCTGCAGCTCAAAGCGTTGACCATCCAGCAGCAGGGCGCCGGCCTGGCTCAGGTTGACCTGGACGGTGTGGCCGTTGTTGATCACCGTGGCGGGGCTGGCAAGGTAGTCCCATGCCAGCGGGGGCAGGTCGGCCTGGATGGCGTGGCGGATGTCGATGGGGGATTGTTGATGGCCGGTTTTACAGCCCTTGAAGTCGGGTTCGATCTCGGCCCAGTGGGCGGCGTTGTGGGGGCCACGGTAGGCCCAGTGGGCGTGGCCTGGCTCTTCGGCCTGGGTCGTGCAGGCCCAGCTCAGGGCCAGGGTCAGGCCGATGGCGCGAAGTGCGGTCTGGAGCGCAGTCTGGCGTGCGCTTTGGTGTGTGGCCTGGAGGGGGTCTAGGGTGAACATGAGGGTGCCTTTCAAAAACGAAAGGCACTCTAGGTCGACCCGACGGTCATGCAGGCGGACTTGGGGCCCCGGCTGGCGCAAAGGCCGTTCAGGCTGTCCGGGCGGACCGGCGCCAGACCTGTCAGCTCAGGCGCCGCCGGAAGACAAGGCGGTCAACCTCCGAGGCCGCGGCCTGGAAGGCATAGCCATCGAGGTCAAAGCCTTCGAGCTGGCTGGGCAGTTGAATCCGGTGGGTGATGGCGTAGCGCGCCATCAGGCCCCGAGCGCGCTTGGCATGGAAGCTGATGATCTTGTAGACGCCGCCTTTCCAGTCTTCGAACACGCATTCGATCACCCGGGCCTTGAGCACTTTTTGCTGCACGGCCTTGAAGTACTCCTGCGAGGCAAGGTTGACGACCACCGGCGAGGCGTCGGCCTGCAGGCGCTGGTTCAGGTGTTCGGCAATCTGGGGGCCCCAGAACTGGTACAGGTCTTTGCCGCCCGGGTTGGCCAGGCGGGTGCCCATCTCAAGCCGGTAGGGCTGCAGTTGGTCGAGAGGACGCAGCACTCCGTAGAGGCCGCTCAGGATGGCCAGGTGCTGTTGGGCCCATTGCAGGTCGGCAGCCGACAGGCTGCGAGCCTGCAGGCCGTCGTACACATCGCCGTTGAAGGCCAGCACGGCCTGGCGCGAGTTGTCGGCGGTGAACTGATCCGACCAGGCCTCGTAACGGGCCACGTTGAGGCTGGCCAGCTTGTCACTGAGGCTCATCAGGCTGGCGATGTCGGCTGGCGTCTTCTGGCGCAGCACGTCGATCAATTGCCGGGACTGGGGCAGGAACTGGGGCAGGGTGTGCGGCAGCCCGGCCGGCACAGGGGTGTCGTAGTCAAGGGACTTGGCTGGAGAGATCAGGAACAGCATGGCGTGGGTGTCGAAGCGAGTAAGGCAGTGGGGCATCGGGCAACTGAAGGCGCCACCCGCTTGGCTTGGCAGCGTCCGATTGTGCCCACAAGCCGGAGACCCGGCAGGGCACCCTGGATTGCGCCAAGGCCCAAGAAAAAGCCCGGCACCCCCAAGAGGGGCCGGGCTTGATCAGATCGGCGGCCGGTTCAGGCCGGCCGGGGCTCAGGCTTGCTGTTCAAAGGGCAGCTTGAGCTCGCTCAGGTCGCGGCGGGTTTCCACCAGGATCAGCGGGCCTTCGTCGAGCACCACCAACGGGGGGCGTTCGCGTGGCACGTGCACCGGCTTGGGCTCGGCGGCGATGGCCGCCTGCACGGTGGCCACCTTGTCAGCGTCCGAGTTGACCCACTCCAGGCCGGCGCTTTGTGCCAGTTCTTGCAGCGTGGGGATCGGCAGCTCAAAGGCTTGCACCTTGGGCAGGCCGGCTTCCACCGGGCTGGGGACAGGCGCGGCGACAGGCGCTGGAGCGGCTGCCGGGGGCGCGATCTCGGCGATCACCGGGGCCACGACTTCGGCTTGGGTCGGTGCTGGCGCTGGCGCAGCAGCTTCGACCGGGGCCACAAAGGCTTCGGCGGGCGCTGCGGTGGGTTCGGCCGGTGTCACGTTGCTGAAGTAGCTGGCGCGTGGTTCGAACTCGGCCTGCTCCTGGCCTTCACGGCCTTCCGGGTTGGCCTGGCCGTCACGCGGCGCGCGCTCACCTTGGCGTTCACGACGGTCGCGGCCATAGCGGTCACGCGAACGGCGTTCACGGCGTTCTTCGCCGCCACCTTCCACCGGGGTGCTGAACGCCTGGCCTTCAGCCTGGGCATCTGCCGATGCGTTGACGGCGTTTTGGCCTTCCAGGGGCTGGGGCACATCGCCCTGGCCTTCGGCGCGCGGGGCGCGGTCTTGACGTGGGCCACGTTCACGGCGCTCGCCACGCTCACCGCGTTCGCCACGCTCACGGCGTGGGCGCTCGGCGCGGGCTTCGGTGTTCACCGGATTACCAGCTTCGTCCAGGGCCAGGTTGGCCACGGCGGCTTCCGGGGCACCTTCGCTCAGACCTTGGCTGCGCAGTTCGGCCGGGGCGCCATTGGCACCCTGGTTCTCGGGGCGGCGCTCACGGGGGGCGCGGTCCGGGCGGCCTTCGCGGCGCGGAGCCTCACCCTCGGGGCGTTCGGAGCGCGGGGCGCGGGCTTCACCGTCACGCGGGGCACGCGGCTCACCGCGTTCACCGTTGCGGCCTTCGCCACGCTCGCCGTTGCGGCGCGGGCCACGGCCTTCGCCACGTTCCGTGCGCTCACCGTTGCGGCCTTCGCCACGTTCACCGCGGCGGCCACCACGGCCTTCGCCGTTGCGCGACTCGCCGCGTTCGCCGTTGCGGCCTTCACGCTTTTCGTCCTTCTTGGCCTCGGCAGCCACAGGCGCCGGAGCGGGTGCCGCCACGGGCTTCACGCCGAACAGGCCCTTGAGCCAGCCGAAGAAGCCGGTGTCTGCGGGCGCAGCCGGGGCGGGCGCGGCAGCCGGAGCGGCCGGAGCGGCCTTGTCGGCCTGGCGGCCACGGGCGGCCGAGGGCGCACCTTCGGGCTTGGGCAGGGCCTGGGGCGCCGGGGCGTCCGGCAGCACGCCCTTGATCACCGGGGTTTGCTTGTTGGTGGGCTCTTGCGAGCGGCGGGTGACGGTGGTCGGGTCCTCGATCACTTCGGCCATCTTGTAGCTGGCTTCCATGTGGTCCAGGCGCGGGTCGTCGTGCTTGAGGCGTTCCAGCTTGTAGTGCGGGGTTTCCAGCGCCTTGTTGGGCACCAGCATCACGCTCAGGCGCTGCTTGACCTCGATCTTGGCGATCTCGGTGCGCTTTTCGTTGAGCAGGAACGAGGCCACCTCGACCGGCACTTGCACGTGCACGGCCGCGGTGTTGTCCTTCATGGACTCTTCCTGGATGATGCGCAGGATCTGCAGCGCCGAGCTTTCGGTGTCGCGGATGTGGCCCGAGCCACCGCAGCGCGGGCAGGGGATGGACGAACCCTCAGACAGCGCCGGCTTCAGGCGCTGGCGGCTCATTTCCATCAGGCCGAACTTGCTGATGGTGCCGAACTGCACGCGGGCGCGGTCCTGCCGCAGCGCGTCGCGCAGGCGGTTTTCCACTTCGCGGCGGTTCTTCGACTCTTCCATGTCGATGAAGTCGATCACGATCAGGCCACCCAGGTCGCGCAGGCGCATCTGGCGGGCCACTTCGTCAGCGGCTTCCAGGTTGGTGCGGGTGGCGGTTTCTTCGATGTCGCCGCCCTTGATGGCGCGGGCCGAGTTGACGTCCACCGACACCAGGGCTTCGGTGTGGTCGATCACGATGGCGCCGCCCGAGGGCAGGGTCACCGTGCGGGCATAGGCCGATTCGATCTGGTGTTCGATCTGGAAGCGGCTGAACAGCGGGGCATCGTCGCGGTAGCGCTTCACGCGGGCGGCATGCTCAGGCATGACATGCGCCATGAACTGGTGCGCTTGTTCGTAGATGTCGTCGGTGTCGATCAGGATGTCGCCGATGTCGTGGTTGAAGTAGTCACGAATGGCTCGGATGACCAGGCTGGATTCCTGGTAGATCAGGTAGGCGCCCTTGCCGCCCTTGGCCGCGCCGTCGATGGCGGTCCAGAGCTTGAGCAGGTAGTTCAGGTCCCACTGCAGTTCAGGGGCGCTGCGGCCGATGCCGGCCGTGCGGGCAATGATGGACATGCCGTTGGGGTAGTCCAACTGGTCCATGGCTTCTTTGAGCTCGGCCCGGTCTTCGCCTTCGATGCGGCGCGAGACACCGCCACCGCGGGGGTTGTTGGGCATCAGCACCACGTAGCGGCCGGCCAGGCTCACGAAGGTGGTCAGGGCCGCGCCCTTGTTGCCGCGTTCTTCTTTTTCGACCTGGACCAGCAGTTCCTGGCCTTCACGGATCACGTCGTTGATACGCGCCTGGCTGGGCGACACGCCCGGGGCAAAGTACTGGCGCGAGATTTCCTTGAAGGGCAGAAAGCCGTGGCGGTCTTCGCCGTAGTCGACAAAACAGGCTTCGAGGCTGGGCTCGACGCGGGTGACGACGGCCTTGTAGATGTTGCCCTTGCGCTGCTCGCGCCCTTCGATTTCGATTTCGTAGTCGAGCAGTTTCTGCCCGTCCACGATGGCCAAACGGCGTTCTTCTGCCTGGGTGGCGTTGATCAGCATCCGCTTCATGATGCGTGTCCTTCCTGGACCCTGTAGGTCCATGCAATCGTCAAATCTTCAACAGGCCCGAAATGAGCCAACGATGCCGGAACAGACGCTTTGAAACGAAGGGAATTGCCGTGGGTGCACAGACGCCTGAGCTGGTGGCTCAGGTATCGGGCGGGGGCGCGTGGATGGGGGCGAGTGAGTGTAGGGGCTGTGTGGCCGCAAAGGGTGCGGCGTCAGGTGACCGGTAGGCGGGCACCATGGGCGATTGCATGCCATTTGACGGTGGCATAAGCCACCGCAAGCAGGTCTGAATCAGCGCCATCAGCACAGGTTGTCTCGCTTTGATCCGCCCGAGACCCCGGCAATTTCAGCGGGCTCTCAGGCATGGGTATTCCGTATCGGTGTTTCAAAGTGCCGGCCCATCTGGCTTTGGGACACTGTCATCACGAACTCTGGTGCGTGATCTACAGTTCACAAGTCAGTCGGCATCGACCTTGCCAGCGCTGCGGAGGTGGGACTGGACTAAACTCCAGACGAATCAACCAGTTACAGCAAAGCGCTAGTGAAACACATTATAGAGGGCAAAGTCGGCCCTCAAATCAAGCCCGCCGCCGCTGCGGCCAGCCTCTTGCTGGTGGACGAAGAATCCGCCGGCCAGCGCCTCGACAACTTTCTGATCCGGCACCTCAAAGGGGTGCCTAAAACGCATGTCTACCGCATCATT
The DNA here is from genome assembly GCF_059416245.1 of Curvibacter sp. GW821-FHT09D12. Classification (NCBI taxonomy): domain Bacteria; kingdom Pseudomonadati; phylum Pseudomonadota; class Betaproteobacteria; order Burkholderiales; family Comamonadaceae; genus Curvibacter; species Curvibacter sp. GW821-FHT09D12. Next base: position 138,970 of record NZ_JBWKOU010000004.1, read on the forward strand.
CGCAGTGGTGAAGTGCGCATCAACAAGGGGCGGGTGGCCGCCGATACCCGGGTGCAGGCCGGCGATTCCGTCCGTGTGCCGCCCGTCCGTCTGTCTGATCGTGCCGTTGAGAAGGCGGAAACCCCGGCACCAGCCCGTGAATTTCCGATTCTTTTTGAAGATGATCATGTGCTGGCCATTGCCAAGCCGGCCGGGGTGGCCGTGCACGGCGGCAGTGGCGTGAGTTTTGGTGTGATCGAGCAGTTGCGCCAGGCACGACCCCAGGCGCGCTTTCTGGAACTGGTGCACCGGCTGGATCGAGAGACCTCGGGCATCTTGCTGCTGGCCAAGAAGCGCTCGGCGCTGACGCATCTGCAAGACCAGTTCCGCGACCGCGAGACCGGCAAGACCTACCTGGCACTGGCCATCGGGGCCTGGCCGGCCAACAAGAAGGTGATCGATTCGGCTTTGCACAAATACCTGCTCCCGGACGGCGAGCGGCGTGTGAAGGTGGTCGACAAGGATCATCCGGACGCCATGCGCGCCGTCACCCTGGTCCGCGTGCGTTCGGCTTTGCCGCCAGTTCAGTGGGCGGGGCTTCCTGCGTTCTCGCTGCTGGAGGTGACGATCAAGACCGGGCGCACCCACCAGATCCGGGTGCACCTGGCGAGCAGTGGGCACGCGATCGCGGGTGATGACAAATATGGCGATTTCGAACTGAACAAGCGCCTGGTCAGGCATGGCCTCAAGCGCATGTTTCTGCACGCATGGCGGTTACAGTTCAAGCACCCTGCCAGCGGCGAGGCCATTCAGTTGGAATTGCCCCTGCCACCCGAATTGCAATCTTTCATTGACGCCCAACCCCGCCCATGACCGCCTCCAGCCGACCCCGCCAGTTCGATCTGATTGCCTTCGATTGGGACGGCACCCTGTTTGACTCCACCCAGATCATCGTGCGCTGCATCCAGGCGGCCGTGGTGGACGTGGGGGGCGCGCGTCCCAGCGACGAGGCGGCCTCGTATGTGATCGGGATGGCCTTGATGCAGGCCTTGGCCCATGCGGCACCCGATGTTCCGCCTGAGAAGTACGCCGAGCTCGGGAATCGTTACCGCTTTCACTATTTAAAGCATCAGGACGACATTGCGTTGTTCGACGGGGTGTTGCCGCTGCTGGCCGCCCTGCGCGAACGCCAGCACCTCATCACGGTGGCCACGGGCAAGAGCCGGCGGGGCCTGAATGAGGCGCTGCATTCTGTGGCCTTGCGCGGGGTGTTTGATGGGTCGCGCACGGCCGATGAGACGGCAGGCAAGCCCGACCCTCGCATGCTGCACGAGTTGATGGCCGAGTTTGACGTGGCGCCCGAACGAACCTTGATGATTGGCGATACCACCCATGATCTGCAGATGGCGCTGAACGCCGGCTGTGCCAGCGTGGGGGTGAGTTATGGTGCCCATGAGCCTGATGCGTTTGAGGTCCTGCGACCGCGCCATGTGGCGCATTCGGTGGCTGATCTGCACCAGTGGCTGCTCAATAACGCTTGAACTTGAAGGCCACGCCAGTGCTGGTGGGGTCAGGGAGGGGTGATGGAAGTGATGATTCCGTTGTGTAGCAGCAACGATCTGATCGACGGCGGGGACGGAGTACCCTTTGATGTGGCCTATGCCGGGCAGACCTGCCGTGCCTTTGCCATACGCTATGAGGGTCGTGCCCACGCCTACCTGAACCGCTGCACCCATGTGGCCATGGAAATGGACTACCAGCCGAATCGTTTTTTTGATGATTCGGGCCGGTGGCTGCTCTGTGCCACCCATGGTGCGGTCTATGCGCCCGACACGGGGCAGTGCCGAGGCGGCCCCTGCCGAAGCGGCTTGATCCGCATCGAACTGTCGGAAAGGGATGGCGTGGTGCACTGGCATACTGCCTATAACCTGCACCCTGTTGAATTCTGAGATGACGGATCCCCGCACGCCCGAACCCACCGATGAGCCCGTGTTGACGCCGGCTCCTGAGCCTGTTGCGCCGACGGTGTCTGCTGCGGCACCTGCTTCCTCTGCAACGGCTTCGCCCCTGCCGTCCGGTTGGGAGCGTGAAACCCTTGAAAAGCTGGCCTTTGCTTCGCTGCGTGAGCAGCAGGCGGCGCGGCGCTGGCGCAATATCATCCGGCTGGCCTGGCTGCTGCTGCTGTCGGTCAGTGCCTGGATGTTGTTCAGTCGGGCCGCCCCAGTGACCGACAAAAGCTCTCCCCACACGGCCGTGGTTGAAATCAAAGGCGAGATTGCCGCAGGGGCTGACGCCAGTGCCGAGTTTGTGGTGGCCGCCATGCGCAGCGCCTTTGAGGACGACGGCGCTCAGGCGGTCGTGTTGCTGATCAACTCGCCCGGTGGCAGCCCAGTTCAGGCCGGCATCATCAATGACGAGATCCGGCGGCTGAAGGCCAAGCATTCCAAGCCGGTGTATGTGGTGGTGGAGGAGTCCTGTGCTTCGGCCGCTTATTACATCGCAGCGGCGGCAGATCAGATCTTTGTCGACAAGGCCAGCATCGTGGGCAGCATCGGTGTGCTCATGGATGGTTTCGGCTTCACGGGGCTGATGGACAAGCTGGGCGTGGAGCGGCGCCTCATGACGGCCGGCGAGAACAAGGGCTTTCTGGACCCATTCAGCCCCCAGACCGAGCGCCAGCGTGTGTTCGCCCAGGCCATGCTCGACCAGATTCACCAGCAGTTCATCAAGGCGGTGAAGGATGGGCGCGGCAAGCGCCTGAAAGAAACACCGGAGATGTTCAGTGGCTTGTTCTGGACCGGTGAGCAGGCCGTTGAGATGGGGCTGGCCGATCAGCTTGGCAACCTCGACTACGTGGCCCGTGAGGTGGTCAAGGCCGAAGATCTGGTGGATTACACCCGCCGTGACAACGTGGCCGAACGCCTGGCCAAGCGCTTTGGTGCGGCTTTTGGAGAGGGTGCCGTGCGTGCCCTGCGCTCTGTACCTGCCTTGCGCTGAGGTTTGAGAGCACAGGGTGCTTGCACGGGGCGTTCAGCGCCCGATGCCGAAGACCGCCGGCAGGTCATTGGGTGGAAAGTCCTTGGTTTTTCCGGAGGCCTTCGGGTCTTGATGGGCCTGTTGGCGCCAATCCTTCACCAGCTTGCTGCGGTTTTTCCCTTGGTCCAGGGTCAGGCCGTAACTGATGGCCAGGCGGGTATTGGGTTGCAGGCTCTGCAGCAGGCCCTGCCACAGGGCTTGATTGCGGTAGGGCGTTTCAATGAACAATTGGGTCTGTCCGGTCTTGAGTGCCAGTGATTCGAGTTCTCGCAGGCGCTGGTTGCGTTCTCCGTTGTCTTGGGGCAGGTAGCCCACAAAGGCGAAGTTCTGTCCGTTCAGCCCGCTGGCGGCCAGGGTCAACAGCAGAGAGATCGGGCCTGTCAGTGCCACCACCTCAATGCCCAGGTCGTGGGCGGCGCGCACCACCGACGAGCCTGGGTCTGCCACAGCGGGCATGCCCGCTTCGCTGATCAGCCCCATGTCGTGACCCGCCAGGGCTGGTGCCAGCAGGGGGCGGGCGTCAAACTGGCCGGCTTGGTGGTCCCCTTTTTTGTGCACGGCACGCGGCAGTTCTTGCAGGGATTGCTCTTGAATGGGCGCTGCCAAGGGGTGGTGTTCGCCAATGCGCTTGAGGTAGGCGCGCGTGCTTTTGGCGTTCTCGCACACCCAATGACGCAATCCGGCGGCCGTGAGGAGGGTCTTGCTTGGGATCACATCGGTCACCGGCGCTTGCTGGTTGCAGCCGAAATCCAGCGGCGCTGGAACCAGGAACAGGCGGCCTGCAGGGCTTGAATGGGTGTTGCTCATGTCAGTACCTCGATGCCGGCGGCCTGGATCAGTCGGCAGGTGCGGATCAGCGGCAGGCCGATCAGGGCGGTGGGGTCATCGTTCTCGATCGAGGAGAGCAGGGCAATGCCCAGCCCTTCGCTTTTGGCGCTGCCTGCGCAGTCATAGGGTTTCTCGCGCTGCAGGTAGGTTTCGATTTCAGCGTCACTGAGTTGGCGAAACTGCACCCGCACCGCGGCCAGATCGCTTTGGGCAAAACCGGTGGCCTGGCAGACCACGGCCACCGCCGTCTGGAACACAACAGTCTGGCCTCGCATGCGCCGCAACTGGGCCACGGCACGCTCGTGGTTGCCAGGCTTGCCCAGGGGTTCGCCATGGAGGTCGGCCACCTGATCGGAGCCGATGACAACGGCCGAGGGGAACTGCCTGGCCACGGCATGGGCTTTGGCGAGGGCCAGGCGTTTGGCCAGTTCGGCCGGGGCTTCGCAGGCCTGCGGCGTCTCGTCCACTTCGGGGGAGGCCACTTCAAAGGGCAGGCCGAGTCGACTCAGCAACTCTTTGCGATAGCGGGAGGTGGAGCCCAGCACCAGTGTGCGCGATGGGCTGGGGTGGGTGGGTGCGCTTGGGGTCATGCCGGGGATTCTCTTACACTGCGCGCATGAAGAAAGAGTATTTCATGGAGCGCCTCGACCTGAAGGCGTTGGCGCAGGCTGGCGACACCCTGTCTGGGCAGGCGCCTTTGCTGTCTTTTGCGCGCTTGGCTGAAGAGGCCGTGACGGCGCATATTGACGAGCACGAGGTTCGTTGGTTGGCGCAAGGTGAATCGCGGCCCGTGACCGGTGGCGCCGATCAGGTGTGGCTGCACCTGGAGGCTCAGGCCAGCCTGGTGCAGATCTGTCAGCGCTGCCTGGGGCCGGTGGAGGTGTTGCTGTCGTGTCAGCGTTCCTTCCGCTTTGTGCGTGATGAGGCCACAGCAGAAGCTGAAGATGATGAATCCGAAGAAGATGTGTTGGTGCTCAGTCGCGAGTTCAATCTGCATGAGCTGATTGAAGATGAGTTGTTGATGGAGCTGCCCGTGGTGCCACGCCATGAGGTCTGCCCCGAGGTGTTGCCCATGGCGGTGGAGGACGAGGAATACCAGGCTGCCGAGGCCGCCAAGCCCAATCCGTTTGCGGCATTGGCCAAGCTCAAAAAAGAGTGACTGGGCTTGCCTTTTGAGATGAGCTATAATCAAAGGCTTCGCGCGAATTCCTCGGCGTCTTTTTGATCTGGTTGCCGCGCTGATTGAGTTGATTGTGAGTTGATTTCTCACTGATTTCGCACAGAACTGCCTGTGCTGGCGTGATTTTCTCGCTGGCCCCAGGCTCATGTAACAACCCTTTAGTCCAGGAGCCTGACATGGCCGTCCAGCAAAACAAAAAGTCCCCTTCCAAGCGCGGTATGCACCGCTCGCACAATGCCCTGAACGTGCCGGGCATCGCCGTGGAACCTACCACCGGTGAAACCCACCTGCGTCACCACATCAGCCCCAACGGCTTCTACCGTGGTCGTCAGGTTCTGAAGAACAAGTCCGAAGCCTGATCTGCTTCCGGAGCCATCGAAGCCCGATGCTACATTCCAAGTAGCGCGGGCTTTTCTTTTGTTGGCTATCCATTTCGAAGCCGCTTGGGCGGTTGATTGAGCTCTGAATGATCACACTGGCTGTTGACTGCATGGGGGGCGACCATGGCCCCCGCGTCACGCTGGCTGCATGCCGGCATTTTCTGGAGCAGCATGCGGATGCGCGGCTTTTGCTGGTTGGCAAGCCTGAGGCGCTGACGGGTTTGGTGCATGACCGCGCCGAGGTGTTGGCGGCCTCTGAAGTCGTCAGCATGGACGATACGGTGGAAGTGGCGCTGCGCAAGAAGAAGGATTCTTCGATGCGTGTGGCCATCCAGCAGGTCAAGGACGGCCGTGCCGATGTGGCGGTCTCTGCTGGCAATACCGGGGCCTTGATGGCCATTGCCCGCTATTTGCTCAAAACCCTCGATGGCATTGATCGCCCGGCGATTGCTGCCTTGATGCCCAACATCAAAGGCCAGGCTACCACCGTGCTGGACCTGGGCGCCAATGTGGATTGCACGGCTGAGCACCTGTTGCAGTTTGCGGTCATGGGGTCGGCTCTGGTGTCTGTCCTCAAAGATGAGGCTCATCCGTCTGTGGGTTTGCTCAACATTGGTGAGGAAGTCATCAAGGGCAATGACACGATCAAAAAAGCGGGTGAGTTGCTGCGATCTGCTGCGGGTTCGGGGGATCTGAATTTTTTTGGCAACGTTGAAGGCAATGACATCTTCAAGGGTACGACCGAGATCGTGGTCTGTGATGGCTTTGTCGGCAACGTGGCTTTGAAGGCCACGGAGGGCTTGGCCTTCATGATCGTCGGCTTCTTGCGTGAAGAGTTTTCTCGCAACATCTTTCGAAAAATAGCGGCCATCTGTGCTTATCCGGTCCTTTCTTCTTTGAAGAAGCGAATGGACTATCGTCGCTACAACGGGGCGGCTCTTTTGGGTTTGCGGGGCCTGGTGTTCAAGAGCCACGGCTCGGCAGATGAGTTCGCTTTCGAGCAGGCCTTGAACCGGGCGTATGATGCGGCCCGAAACAACCTGCTTGACCGCGTGAAGGTCCGGATTGCTCGCGCTGCGCCTTTGTTGGCGGCGGTGCCGGGTGAAGCCGGGGCCGGCGTGGCGGGCTCCTCCGCACAATGAGACGTTATTCGCGCATAGCCGGTACTGGCAGTTATCTCCCCCCCCGCAGACTGACGAACGCAGATCTGGCTGCCGAACTGGCTGCCAAGGGTGTCGAAACTTCAGATGAGTGGATTGTCGAGCGCACTGGAATTCGTGCCCGGCACTTTGCAGCGCCCGACATGGGCAGCAGCGATCTTGCCTTGCAGGCCAGTCGACGGGCCTTGGAGGCCGCAGGCTTGGAAGCTTCGCAGATTGATTTGATCATTGTGGCCACGTCGACGCCCGACATGGTGTTTCCTTCCACGGCTTGCATTCTTCAGCATAAATTGGGCAACGCCGGTGCGGCGGCCTTTGACGTGCAGGCTGTCTGCAGTGGCTTTGTGTACGCGCTGACGGTGGCGGATGCCATGATCCAGTCTGGCGCGGCGCAGCGCGCCCTGGTGGTGGGCTCAGAGGTTTTCTCGCGTCTGCTGGACTTCACGGATCGCACGACCTGTGTGCTGTTTGGCGATGGTGCGGGTGCTGTGGTGCTGGAGGCTTCGGATGAGCCGGGCATTCTGGCTTCGGACTTGCATGCGGATGGCAAGCATGTGGGGATTCTTTGTGTGCCGGGGCATGTCTCGGGTGGTCAGGTCCTGGGCGATCCTTTGCTCAAGATGGACGGTCAGGCCGTCTTCAAGCTGGCAGTGGGGGTGTTGGAAGATGCCGCACGTGCCACTTTGGCCAAGGCCGGCAAGACAGATGCTGACATTGACTGGCTGATTCCGCACCAGGCCAATATCCGCATCATGCAGAGCACGGCGCGCAAATTGAAGCTTCCCCTCGACAAGGTGGTTGTAACGGTTGACCAGCATGGCAATACCTCGGCAGCCTCCATTCCCCTGGCGTTGGACACGGCGGTGCGCGCCGGCCAGGTCAAGCGAGGCCAGCACCTGATGCTGGAAGGGGTGGGGGGTGGTTTTACCTGGGGTGCGGTTTTCCTGCGCTATTGATAGGTACCGTTAGGGGATATCTGCAGGCCGGCATGAGGGCTGGCCTGAGCAGATTGGCCTCTGTCTGGGTGTCGCCTCCCCTGTGCTCTATCGCAGCCGGGTGTTGGGGTGACGTGGTTCTCGTTTGTCCAGTCTCCAAAAAAACATGACTCCATTTGCATTTGTATTTCCGGGCCAGGGCTCCCAGTCGGTGGGCATGCTGGATGCCTGGGGTGATCACCCCGAAGTGCGCAGCGCCTTGAGTGAGGCGTCCGACGCCTTGGGTGAGGATGTTGCTGCATTGATCCATTCAGGTCCCAAAGAGGCTTTGGCGCTCACCACCAACACGCAGCCTGTGATGTTGGTGGCTGCGGTGGCGGCCTACCGGGCATGGATGGCTGAGACGGGCATGGCGCCTGCGGTGGTGGCGGGTCACTCCCTGGGTGAGTACTCCGCGCTTGTGGCCTCTGGTGTGTTGACTTTGGCGCAGGCCGCGCCTTTGGTTCGTTTCCGTGCCGCGGCGATGCAGGAGGCTGTGCCCGTTGGTGTGGGGGCCATGGCCGCCATTCTGGGCATGCCCGCGGCGCAGGTCGTGGCGGGCTGCCAGGCTGTGACGGCCGAATTTGGCGCAGGCTCGCCGGAGGTCGTGGAGGCGGTCAATTTCAACGATCCGATGCAGACGGTGATTGCCGGTAGCAAGGCGGGGGTCGAAAAGGCATGCGAGTACCTCAAGTCTCAAGGCGCCAAGCGGGCTTTGCCTTTGCCGGTGTCGGCGCCGTTCCATTCGAGTCTGATGAAGCCTGCTGCAGAAAAACTGCGCGAAAAATTGGCAACCCTGACGCTGGGGCTGCCACAGATTCCTGTGGTCAATAACGTCGACGTGCAAGTCGAGGCGGATCTTGAGCGAATCCGGGATGCTTTGTACCGCCAGGCTTTTCAGCCTGTTCGCTGGGTGGAGTGCATCCAGGCGATCAAGGCCCGCGGTGTGGCGCATGTCATTGAATGCGGTCCCGGCAAAGTCTTGGCTGGCATGACCAAGCGCATCGATGCAGAGCTGGTGGGTGGCGTGGTGCTGGATCCCGCCACACTGGCAGAAACCAAAGGATTGTTGGCATGACTGACGTGAAATTTGAAGGACAGGTTGCCCTGGTCACGGGTGCATCCCGCGGTATTGGTGCGGCGATCGCCATGGAGTTGGCTCGGCGGGGTTTGAAGGTGATCGGTACGGCCACGACGGATGAGGGTGCCGACCGAATCTCCGCCACGCTGGCCCCCGTGGGTGGGTTGGGAGCCACGCTGGACGTCAATGATGGTGCCGCCGTCGATGCGCTGATCGATCGCATCGTGAAAGAGCAGGGCGCTCTGCAGGTCCTGGTGAACAATGCTGGCATCACGCGCGACATGTTGGCCATGCGCCTCAAGGATGCGGATTGGGATGCGGTGCTTGATACCAATTTGAAGTCGGTCTTCCGCATGAGCCGTGCCGTGATGCGTCAGATGATGAAGCAGCGTTATGGACGCATCATCAGCATCACCAGTGTCGTCGGTGCCTCGGGCAATCCCGGGCAGGCCAACTATGCTGCCGCCAAGGCGGGGGTGGCTGGCATGACGCGTGCGCTGGCCCGTGAATTGGGCAGCCGCGGCATTACTGTGAACTGTGTGGCCCCGGGCTTCATCGACACCGACATGACGGCTTCGCTGCCAGAAGAGCAGCAAAAAGCCTTGCTGACCCAGATCCCTTTGGGTCATCTGGGTCAGCCCGCCGACATCGCTCATGCCGTCGCTTACCTGGCCTCGCCGCAGGCCTCGTATGTGACTGGGCAAGAGTTGCATGTCAATGGCGGCATGTACATGTAAATTAACAGCAAATCAAAGCCGATTGGTCCGTGCGGCAAATGCTTCGGGATTGTTCTCCGGGGCGGCTAAAATCACGGATCTTTTCACAACCCTCAGAGGGAACCATGAGCGATATCGAAGCACGTGTCAAAAAAATCATCGCCGAACAACTCGGCGTGGAAGAGTCTCAAGTGACTAACGAAAAAGCCTTTGTCGCAGACCTCGGCGCAGACTCTCTGGACACGGTGGAACTGGTGATGGCTCTGGAAGACGAGTTCGGCATCGAAATCCCGGACGAAGATGCCGAGAAGATCACCACGGTGCAAAACGCGATCGACTACGCCAACACGCACCACAAGGCCTGAGTCCCTGGCGGACCGGTCCTACACTTTTGGAGTGCGGGCCGGCAGGGCCTTGCGGCTTTGCCTGGCTTGTCACAGACCGCCGGCGCTTTGCGTCCGGCCAAACTGAGATTTTCATATGTCCCGTCGTCGCGTTGTCGTCACTGGCCTGGGTTGTATCAGCCCCGTAGGCAATACGGTTGCCGAGTCCTGGAACAATTTGCTGGCCGGCCAGTCTGGTATCGACCTGATCAAGTCGTTCGATGCCAGCTCTTTCGCCTGCAAGTTTGCTGGCGAAGTGAAGGGGTTTGACATCACCCAGTACATCCCGGAGAAAGAAGCGCGTCACATGGATCGCTTCATTCACCTGGGGATGGCTGCTGCCATGCAGGCGGTGGTTGACTCGGGTTTGCCCACCGGCGACGCGTTGACCGAAGAGCAGGCAGCCCGTATCGGCTGCAACATTGGTTCTGGCATCGGCGGCTTGCCGATGATCGAACAGACCCATGGCGAATACACCAACCGGGGCCCGCGTAGAATTTCGCCGTTCTTCGTGCCGGCCTCGATCATCAACATGATCTCGGGTCATGTTTCCATTCAATACGGCTTCAAGGGCCCCAATGTGGCCGTGGTCACCGCTTGCACCACCGGTCTGCACGCGATCGGTTTGTCGGCTCGCATGATCGAGTATGGCGACTGTGATGTCATGGTGGCGGGCGGCGCCGAGTCGACCGTATCGCCTCTGGGCATCGGGGGCTTTGCCGCAGCCCGTGCGCTGTCCACCCGCAACGATGACCCCAAGACGGCTTCTCGCCCCTGGGACAAGGACCGTGATGGTTTTGTTCTGGGTGAAGGCTCTGGTGTCATGGTGCTCGAAGAGTATGAGCACGCCAAGGCGCGGGGTGCCCGCATCTACGCTGAGATCATAGGCTTTGGCATGTCCGGCGATGCATACCACATGACAGCCCCCAACGTGGACGGCCCGCGTCGTTCCATGGAAATGGCCTTGCGCAATGCGGGGATCAATGCGGATCAGGTCCATTACCTGAATGCGCATGGCACCTCGACCCCCTTGGGTGATACCAACGAAACCAATGCCATCAAGGCGGCGCTGGGCGATCACGCCTACAAGACCGTGGTCAATTCGACCAAGTCGATGACCGGGCACTTGCTGGGTGGCGCGGGTGGTATCGAAAGTGTCTTTACCGCACTCGCGGTCCACCACCAGAAGAGCCCACCCACCATCAACATCTTCAATCAGGATCCGGATTGCGATCTGGACTACTGTGCCAATGAGGCCCGTGATCTGAAGATTGATGTGGCCGTCAAGAACAACTTCGGTTTTGGCGGTACCAACGGCACGCTGGTCTTCAAGCGTCTGGCTTGATCCGGCGGCACAGGGCGGCTCGCCCTGTGGTCTCTGATCAATACACACTTCATGCCGGTTGCTGATTGATGCATGCCGCGCCCCCTGTCCGCTATCCGATCAAGCCCTCGCGGCTTCGACGGCTTGGTGAAGGGGGCGTTTTCGTTTTCACCCTGTTCTGCCTGGGTCTCTGGGTCTATCAGACCACGCCTCCCATGGCTTGGGGGCTGAGCGCCTTGAGCCTGTGTCTTCTTGCTTTGGCGCTCATGGTGCAGTCAACCTGGCGTGCCCTGCCTGGGGAGCTTGCTTGGGACGGCATGGCCTGGTCGCTCCATTTGCAGACGCGTCGCGCGTCTGTCTGGGTCGGGCATGGCTCGCTGAATGTGCTGTTGGATTTGCAGGTCGTCCTGTTGATGCGTTGGCGGGCAGAGGGCTTGCTGGCCGGGAAATGGATCTGGCTGGAACGCCGAACCCAGCCTTCTCGCTGGCACCTGCTGCGCTGTGCGGTATATTCGCGCGCTGCACACGAGCCGTCAAAAGAGCCCATCGGGCCTTGAGTTCGGTGTTGTCTTCGTTTTCATGACCCTCACCCCCACAACCCTATTGCCAGTTCCGGACGACAGTGATCTGTTGTTGGTTCAACGCGCGGTCGCTGGTGATCAGCGCGCATTTGAGCTTCTGGTTCTGAAGTACCAGCGGCGCGTTGCCCGCCTGGTGGCGCGCATGGTCCGGGATTCCGATCTGGTCGATGACGTGGTGCAGGAGACCTTCATCAGGGCATACCGCGCGCTGCATCAATTTCGGGGTGATGCGCAGTTTTATACGTGGCTTTATCGGATCGCGGTCAACACCGCCAAGAAGGCCCTGGTCGATCTGCGCCGCAACCCGGTGATGAACGAAAGCGCGCTGCGCGGTCGTGACGATGATGATGAAACTTCCCCGGTTTCAAACGAACTAAGCAGCGATGAAACCCCGGAAACCGTCTTGGCTGCCAAAGAAATCGGCGAAGCGGTGAACTCTGCCATGGAAGCCTTGCCTGAAGACTTGCGGCAGGCCGTCACGCTGCGGGAGATCGAAGGACTCAGTTACGACGAAATCGCTGAGGTGATGAATTGTCCGATTGGTACGGTGCGCTCCCGGATTTTTCGCGCCCGGGAGGCCATTTCGGCCAAGGTCAAGCCGTTGCTGACCAATCAGACTGGGAAACGTTGGTGATGAACCAAGGGATTGCAAATGGACCGAAAGCTTGAAAACCGCGAGTTGATCTCTGACTTGGCTGATGGGCGCCTTGATGACGCCGATGCTGCCAAGTTGTTGGATCAGTTGAATGCAGACGACGATGCTGCCGTCTCGTGGGAGGTCTACCACCTCAGCCGGGACGTGCTTCGTGGTGAGTGGGGTTCAAGCGCAAATGTGGCCGCTGCCGTGCCAGACCTGTCGCCTGACTTCATGGTGCGTTTGCGTGCCCGTCTGGCTGACGAGCAGATTGAACCCCTGGTGCCTGCCTTGCAGCCCCAGCCAGAGGCGCCGCGAACATTTCAAGCAGAAGCAGCCAATCAACCTCTTTTCCGCTGGCGCATGGTTGCCGGCTTGGCTTCAGTGGTGGCGGTTGCGGCTGTGGGCTGGGGCGTGATTGCCCACCAGCAGCCCGCGCGCATGGGTGAGCAAATGGCCGCGAACGGCGGTGCGGCTGCCGGTGTGCAGGCCGTGGCCGTCTCGCTGCCGGGTGACGAGGGTGCTGTCATGCTGCGCGATCCTCGTCTGGATGAGTTGTTGGCCGCCCACAAGCAGGCGGCCGGAGCCTCTGCTTTGCAGACGCCGGCCGGCTTTCTGCGCAACGCGACTTTTGAGGGGGCATCACGGTGAGCCTTGCCCCTGGTGCCGATGGCATGCCCCGGAGGATCGGTCGTGCATTGCTGCCACTGATGGTGGCATTGGGTCTGCAGTCTGGCGCTTTGCCGGTGCAGGCGCAGCCGCCCGTGCAGGCCATCGTGGGGCCAGCGCCGGTCGCCAAGCCGGCCGCGCCAGAGCTTGACTTGAACCAGTGGTTGTTGCGCATGCACAATGCGTCGAGCCGCAAAGCCTATGTCGGGACGTTTGTGGTCATGTCGGCTGCAGGCGGCATGTACAGCTCGCGCATCTGGCACGTTTGTGATGGCGATGTGCAGATGGAACGCATCGACGCTCTGACTGGCCCCCCCCGTTCGACTTTGCGTCGCAACGATCAGGTCATTACCTTTTTGCCCGACTTGAAGGTGGCGAAGGCTGAGAAACGCGAGTCCTTCGGCGTCTTCCCCAATTTGCGTCGAGGCGGCGATCCGGCCTTGGCCACTCTGTACCAGGCCAGCGCTCAGGGCGTGGACCGTGTGGCAGGCTTCGATGCCGATGTGGTGCTGATCCAGGCCAAGGACGCCCAACGATTTGGTTACCGCATCTGGAGTGAAAAAAAGTCTGGGTTGGTGGTCAAAATCCAGACCCTGGATGCCGACGGGCGTGTTCTGGAGCAGGCGGCCTTCTCCGAACTGGACCTCGATGCCAGTGTCAAAATGGAAAAGCTCGCCCAGATGATGGCGGCCACCAGCGGCTACCGGGTGGAGCACCCCGATCTGACCAAGACGACGGCTCAGCAAGAGGGCTGGGCCCTCAAGAGTCCTGTGGCTGGCTTTCAGACGGTCAGTTGCTACAGGCGCGGGATGGCCCCAGCGCCCACGATCGGCCCAAAGGGCCCGCCGGAACCCACCCTGCAATGGACGTTTTCTGATGGCCTGGCCACCGTTTCGCTGTTCATTGAGCCCTACGATCGTCAGCCTCGCGCCGCCGATGAGGTGCAGCTCTCCATGGGCGCCACACAAACCCTGGGCAAGCGTGTGCTCGGCGATTGGTGGGTAACCCTTGTCGGCGAGGTCCCCGCACAGACCTTGAAGTTGTTTGCTCAGAACCTTGAGCGGCTCAAATAAATCCCTCCCCAGAGTCCATCGGCTCGTTGCTGATCCGGCGACGGGCCTGAGCTGTTTCGGACCTGGTGCATGAATCGATTCTTGAAAGGACCATGATGCCGATCGTCCCTTGGAAAAAAAACCTGAATGCCTGGGTGCTGTTGGCTGCGGTGGGCAGTGCTTCCGCACTGTCTCTGTTCCCGGCCCACGCTGCCCAAGCCCAAAGTGCCCCGACGCAGCGAACCTTGCCTGACTTCACGGACCTCGTGGACCAGGTGGGGCCATCGGTGGTCAATATTCGAACGCTTGAGAAGGTCTCAAGCCGGCCTGGCGCCGGCACGGGCATGGACGAAGACATGCTGGAGTTTTTCCGGCGTTTCGGCTTGCCGGTGCCCCAGGTGCCTCGACAGGGCCCCAAGCAGCCCCAGCGCCCCCAGCCCGAAGAAGAGGCCCAGCCTCGTGGTGTGGGCTCGGGTTTCATCTTGACGCCGGACGGCTTCATCATGACCAATGCTCATGTGGTCGAGGATGCGGATGAGGTGCTGGTCACTTTGACGGACAAACGCGAATTCAAGGCCCGCATTGTCGGCTCAGACAAACGCACCGATGTCGCTGTCGTCAAGATTGAAGCCGCAGGCCTGCCGGCTGTGAAGCTGGGTGAGGTGTCCCGTCTGAGAGTCGGCGAATGGGTGATGGCCATCGGCTCTCCCTTTGGCCTGGAGAACACGGTCACGGCCGGCATCGTGAGTGCCAAGCAGCGTGAAACAGGTGATTACCTGCCTTTCATTCAAACGGACGTCGCGATCAACCCGGGTAACTCGGGCGGCCCCCTGATCAATATGCGCGGTGAGGTCATTGGCATCAACAGCCAGATCTACTCCCGATCGGGTGGTTTCATGGGCATCTCCTTTGCGATTCCGATCGACGAAGCCATCCGGGTCAGTGACCAGTTGCGTGTCAGTGGCCGGGTCTCCCGGGGCCGGATCGGCGTGCAGATCGATCAGGTGACCAAAGAGGTTGCCGACTCTGTGGGCATGAGCAAGGCGCAGGGCGCCTTGGTCAGGGGGGTCGAGTCTGGATCACCGGCAGACAAGGCGGGCGTGGAGCCAGGTGATGTGATTCTGCGTTTTGACGGCAAGCCGATTGAGAAAAGTGCCGATCTGCCACGTCTGGTGGGTAACACCAAGCCTGGCTCGCGCAGTACATTGACGGTCTTCCGTCGAGGGGGCAATCGCGATCTGGCGATCACCGTCGCTGAGATCGAGCCTGATTCGGTGGCCGCACGCAAAACCGAACGTGACGACAAGCCGCGCAGCTCGTCGGCGGCTCAGTCCTTGGGGCTGGTGGTCACCGAGCTGACGGCTGCCCAGAAGAAAGAGCTCAAGCTCAAAGGCGGCGTCCGTGTTGACGCGGCGACTGATGTTGCCGCCCGGGCTGGCTTGCGCGAGGGCGATGTGATTCTCTCTGTGGCCAACAGTGAAACACTTTCCGTGAAGGATTTTGAGCAGGCCTTGGCCAAGGCTGACCGCAACAAAGTCATCAGCATGCTGTTCCGTCGTGGCGAGTGGACGCAGTTGGCGACGTTGCGACCCGCACGTTGAGCGGGACGCCGGGCTTGTTTCAACCCTGCTGACCGCTCGGGTTTGTTCGGTCTCAGGCCCTGTTTTTCATGGGCTTGGCGCTTTTTTCAAACGGCGGTGGGCTTGGGGATAAAAAGTTTGCAGGTACTTACCTATTCAAGTCCTAATGCGCCGTTTAGGTAGAATCGCGCTGTTGACCGATGCGCTAAGGCATATCGAGAAGACTGAAAACCACGATACGGGAAGCCAGGCCCTCCAAGGAGAGTGATCCACAGATCGCCCACATGTGACTCAGAACGTTCTGAAGAAATTTGTGGATAAACTGTTGATAAGTTTCCTGTTGCAAC
Organism: Curvibacter sp. GW821-FHT09D12; assembly: GCF_059416245.1. NCBI lineage: Bacteria > Pseudomonadati > Pseudomonadota > Betaproteobacteria > Burkholderiales > Comamonadaceae > Curvibacter > Curvibacter sp. GW821-FHT09D12. Next base: position 154,874 of record NZ_JBWKOU010000004.1, read on the forward strand.
GTTGCAACGACAGGGTCTTGGTCTTGCTCGGGCTGTACGTCCCAGGCTTTTTGCCTACAATGAAGCTCCAACTATCGCAGTTGCCATAGATTGTTGGTTCAGGGCGCGTCGCCACAAGACGCGCCCTTTTTTCTTGCGTCTCTCCCAGACAATTCAATTACTTAAGCGTTCTCGTTGATGAATCACATCAGAAATTTTTCGATCATCGCCCACATCGACCATGGCAAATCAACGCTGGCCGACCGCTTGATTCAGCGCTGCGGAGGGCTTGAAGAGCGTGAGATGGAGGCGCAGGTGCTCGATTCGATGGATATCGAAAAAGAGCGTGGGATAACCATCAAGGCACAGACCGCCGCGCTGCAATACAAGGCCAAGGACGGGCAGATCTACAACCTGAATCTGATCGATACCCCGGGCCACGTGGACTTTTCTTATGAGGTGAGTCGGTCCTTGTCAGCCTGTGAAGGCGCGCTGCTGGTGGTGGATGCCTCGCAGGGTGTCGAGGCCCAGACCGTGGCCAATTGCTACACCGCGCTCGACCTGGGTGTCGAGGTGCTGCCCGTGCTCAACAAGATGGATTTGCCACAGGCTGATCCCGAGAACGCCAAGGCTGAAGTCGAGGATGTGATTGGCATTGATGCCACCGATGCCATTCCTTGCTCGGCCAAGACAGGCATGGGCATTGACGAGATTCTTGAAGCCATCGTCGCCAAGATCCCGGCCCCCAAGGGCAACCCGAACGCGCCCCTGCGGGCCATGATCGTCGACAGCTGGTTTGACAGCTATGTCGGCGTGGTGATGCTGGTGCGTGTGGTCGATGGTCGTCTGGGGCGTGGCGAGCGCTTCAAGATGATGGCCACGGGCACGGTTTACAACGCCGACAACCTGGGGGTGTTCACGCCCGCCAACCTGCCGCGCGAGTCGCTTGAGGCCGGTGAGGTGGGGTACATCATCGCCGGCATCAAGGAGTTGCAGGCTGCCAAGGTCGGCGACACCATCACGCTCGAAAAGAAATTGCCCAACAACCTTGGCCCGGCCTCCGAAGCGCTGCCAGGTTTCAAGGAAATCCAGCCGCAGGTGTTTGCAGGTCTGTACCCGACCGAGGCCAACCAGTACGACTCTCTGCGCGACAGTCTGGAGAAGCTCAAGCTCAACGACGCCTCATTGCAATTTGAGCCCGAGGTGTCACAGGCGCTGGGTTTTGGTTTCCGTTGCGGCTTTCTGGGCCTGTTGCACATGGAGATCGTGCAGGAGCGTCTGGAACGCGAGTTCGATCAGGATCTGATCACCACCGCGCCCAGCGTGGTCTACGAGGTGGTGAAGGGCGATGGCGAGGTCATCATGGTGGAGAACCCTGCCAAGATGCCTGACCAAGCTCGCATTCAGGAGATCCGCGAGCCCATCGTGACGGTGCACCTGTACATGCCACAAGACTATGTCGGTGCCGTGATGACGCTGGCCAATCAGAAGCGTGGCGTGCAGATGAACATGGCCTACCACGGTCGCCAGGTGATGTTGACCTACGAACTGCCGCTCGGCGAAATCGTGCTCGACTTCTTCGACAAGCTCAAGTCGGTCAGTCGCGGCTACGCTTCGATGGACTATGAGTTCAAAGAGTACCGGGCCTCTGACGTGGTCAAGGTGGACATCTTGCTCAATGGCGAAAAGGTCGACGCCTTGTCCATCATCGTGCACCGCAGCCAGTCCCAATATCGAGGCCGGGCGGTCGCAGCCAAAATGCGTGAAATCATCAGCCGGCAGATGTTCGACGTGGCCATCCAGGCCGCCATTGGTGCCAACATCATTGCCCGCGAATCCATCAAGGCCCTGCGCAAGAACGTGCTGGCCAAGTGCTACGGCGGTGACGTCAGCCGCAAACGCAAACTTCTCGAGAAACAAAAGGCGGGTAAAAAGCGCATGAAACAGATCGGTTCGGTCGAGGTGCCACAAGAGGCGTTCCTGGCCATTCTGCAGGTGGAGGATTGATGATGAATGCCATGTCAACGGTCACGGCCATCATCCTGGCCGGCTTTGCGGCCTACATCGGGGCCTGGTACCTGAACATCGGTGGCATCGAAGGCAACTTTGCGCTGCTGCTGTTCCTGGCCACGCTGGTCACCGGTGCGTACTGGTTGGCGGAGCGCCTGTACTTTCTGCCACGCCGGCGCCAGGCTGTGGTGGCTGTGGAAGCGGCTCAAATCCAGCGCCGCGAGGAACTCACCCGCATGGGCATCAAGCAGGTCGATGGCGATGTCGAAGACACCAAGAGCCGCTTGCTGATGCAACCCTGGTGGCTCGATTGGACCGCCGGCCTGTTCCCGGTGATCGCGGCGGTCTTCGTTTTGCGGTCTTTTCTGTTTGAGCCGTTCAAGATCCCGTCGGGCTCGATGATTCCGACTTTGCTGGTGGGTGACCTGATCCTGGTGAACAAGTTCACCTACGGCGTCCGCTTGCCGGTGATCAACAAAAAAATCACCGATGGCACCCCACCGCAGCGGGGCGATGTGATGGTGTTCCGCTACCCTCCCAAGCCGAGCCTGGACTACATCAAGCGTGTTGTCGGCGTGCCCGGCGATGAAGTGGCCTACCTCAACAAGCGCCTGACCATCAACGGCAAGCCCCTTGAGACGACAGCCGTCCCTGATTTCTTCGACGAAGATGCCGTGCGCTACTTCAAGCAGTTCGAGGAAGCCTTGGGTGACCGGCCTCACCGTCTGCTCAACGACCCGGACCGTCCTGCCTTTGTGCCAGGCGTGGAAGACTTTCCGTTCAAGGCCAACTGCCACTACACCGTTGAAGGTGTGACCTGCAAGGTGCCTGAAGGCCATTACTTCATGATGGGCGACAATCGCGATAATTCGCTCGACTCACGGTATTGGGGCTTTGTGCCTGATGCCAACATCGTCGGCAAGGCCGTGTTTGTCTGGATGAACTTCGGCAATCTGAAGCGCATCGGGCCATTCCATTGAGTCGGGCGCAGGTGTGCATGCACCGTTTCCGGGGCACAGGAGGGGTTTAAATATGAAAAGACGCATGTCAATTGGCCGCTCGTCACAGCGCGGCATGTCGTTCATCACCTTGGTTCTGATGGCAGCGCTGATCGTGTCTGTTCTGGTCGTGGGCGCTCAAGTGGTTCCCACGGGCATTGAATATGTCGCGGCCAAGCGGGCCATTGACCGGGCCAAGTCGGGCGACACGGTGGCAGAAATCCAGCAGGCGTTTGATCGCTCTGCGGCCATCGACGACATCACATCGATCACGGGCAAAGACCTCGACATTCGGAAGAACGGCGACAAAATCATTGTCTCCTTCGCCTATGTCCGTGAAATTCATCTCATCGGGCCAGCTTATCTGGTCATGAAATACAGCGCGCAGACCAACTAGGTGGACCCTCGACTTCAAACCCTGCAGCAGAAGCTGCAACACACATTTGCGGACCCGAAGCTGTTTCAGCGGGCGGTGACCCACCGCAGTTTTTCCGCTGACCACAACGAGCGTCTTGAATTCCTGGGCGACTCCGTGCTCAACCTGGCGGTGTCCAGCCTGCTGTACCGGCGCCTGGGCACCTTGACCGAGGGCGATCTGTCCCGCACCCGGGCCAATCTGGTCAAGCAAGACACCCTGCACCAACTGGCGCTGGACCTTGATCTGCCCGGCGTGCTTCGCCTGGGTGAGGGGGAGTCGCGCTCTGGAGGACAGAAGCGCCCCTCCATCCTGGCCGATGCCGTAGAGGCCCTGATCGGCGCGGTGTTCCTCGACGCTGGTTATGGCTCGGCTGAGGCCTTGGTGCATCGGCTTTACCAGGCCGTGGAGATCAACCCTCAGATGCAAGCCATGGGCAAGGACGCCAAGACGGGCTTGCAGGAGTGGTTGCAGGCTCGCAAAATGAAAGTGCCGTCCTACCGCGTGGTGCTCACCACCGGGGTGGCGCATCGCCAGACCTTTGATGTCGAGTGTGAAATTCCCGAACTGGGCCTGACCGAGCGAGGCATCGGCGGCTCCCGGCGTGCCGGCGAGCAGGCCGCCGCAGCAGCGATGCTGCTCACCCTGAAAGCGAAATACAAATGAACGACGCTACAAAGCCTGTAGCCGGCACGAATGCCGACCTCGAAGCCATGCTGGCCGCGGCCAAGCCAGGCGCAGCCCCAGTGACCGCTGCTGATGTGGTGGCTGGCGCCGCCCCGATCGAAGGTCAGCGCTGCGGTGTGATCGCCATCGTGGGCAAGCCCAACGTCGGCAAGTCCACACTGCTCAACGCCTTGATCGGGCAGAAGATCAGCATCACCTCGCGCAAGGCTCAGACCACGCGTCACCGCATCACCGGCATCCGCACCCTGGGTCAGACCCAATACGTGTTTGTGGACACCCCCGGCTTCCAGACGCGTCACAGCACGGCGCTCAACAAATCGCTCAACAAGACCGTGATGGGTGCCATCGGTGATGTGGACTTGGTGCTGTTCGTGGTTGAGGCGGGTAATTTCACGTTGGCCGACGCCAAAGTGCTGTCCTTGCTCAAGCCGGGCATCCCGGCCCTGTTGGTGGCCAACAAGCTCGACACCGTGAACCGCCGCGCCGAACTGGCCCCTTGGCTCAAGGGCATGCAGGAGCGCCACCCCTTCAATGAGTTTGTGCCCATGTCGGCCAAGAACAAGGGCGACATCGAACGCTTGTTTGGCATCTGTGAGAAATACCTGCCCGAACAGGCCTGGTTCTATGGCGCCGATGAGCTGACCGACCGCAGCGAGAAGTTCCTGGCCTCCGAAACGGTGCGTGAAAAGCTGTTCCGCTTCACCGGTGACGAGTTGCCTTACACCTCCACCGTGGTCATCGACAAGTTCGACGAAGAAAAAAGCAAGACCCATAACCGCATGCTGCGCATCTCGGCCACCATCGTGGTCGAGCGCGACGGCCACAAGGCCATGGTGATCGGTGACAAGGGCGAGCGCCTCAAGCGCATTGGTACCGAAGCCCGTCAGGAGCTTGAGAAGCTCATGGATGCCAAGGTGTTCCTGGAGTTGTGGGTCAAGGTCCGTTCGGGTTGGGCTGACGATGAAGCCCGTGTGCGCAGCTTCGGCTACGAGTAAGCGACCTCGCCGTGGCGCCCCCGAAGCGCATTGCGGACGAACCCGCCTTCGTTCTGCACCGCTACGACTGGAGTGAGTCCAGCCTGATCCTTGAGGTCATGACCCGGCACCACGGCCGCCAGGCCTTGGTGGCCAAGGGTGCCAAGAAGCCCACCTCCAATTTCCGGCCCGTGCTGTTGCCGCTGCAGCCACTGCGCCTGGGCTACAGCCTGACACCGGATCCGCAGGCCGAAATCCACACCCTCAAAGCGGCTGATTGGGTGGGCGGGCACATCATGCCCACCGGCGATGCCTTGTTGTTAGGCTACTACCTCAACGAGCTGTTGATGCGTCTGCTGGCGCGTGACGACCCGCATCCGGGCCTGTTCGATGCCTATGCCGCGGTGGTGCGTGTGCTGGCCAGTGAACATGGCGATGCCTTGCAGCCCGTGCTGCGGGCGTTTGAGCTGGTGCTGCTGCGCGACCTGGGCCTGCTGCCTGCGCTGGACCAGCAAACCGCTACGCTGGCCCCCTTGAGCGCCCAAAGGCTTTACGTGCTGGTGGCCGAGGGGGGGCTGCGCGAAGCCGGACCTCAGGAGCGTGGCGGTCTGCCCGGTGCCTGGTGGATCGGACTGCAGCGGGCCCTCGATGAGCCCGCGCCACTGGCGGCCACCTTGCGCGCCAGCGCAGATGGCACGGCCGAGCTCAAGCACCAACTGCGGGCCTTGCTCCACTACCATTGCGGTTCGCGCACCTTGCGCACCCGGCAACTCATGATCGACCTGCAAAACCTATGAACGCTGCGACCTCCTCCCTGCATCCGCTCACCGCCCTGTCGGTCAACCTCAACAAGGTGGCACTGGTGCGCAACACCCGACACCTGGGCATCCCCAGCGTCACCCGGGCGGCAACGCTTTGTTTGCAGGCCGGTGCAGCCGGCATCACCGTGCACCCCCGTCCTGATGAGCGCCACATCCGCGCGGATGATGTGGGCGACTTGGCGGCCTTGCTCAAGCAGTGGCCGGCGGCAGAGTTCAACATCGAAGGCAATCCCTTCCACAACCTGATGGACTCTGTGCGCCAGTTCCGGCCGCACCAGGCCACGTTTGTGCCCGATACCGAAGGTCAGTTCACCAGCGACCATGGCTGGAGCTTTCCTCAGGATGCCGGCCGCCTCAAACCGCTGATTGACGAAGCCCACGCCCTCGGCGTTCGGGTCAGCTTGTTCATGGACCCGATTCCGGAAGCCATGGCGGCCGCACGCGCCCTTGGCGCGGACCGTGTCGAGCTCTACACCGAGACCTGGGCGCGTGCCCATGGCACCCCTGATGAAGCCCGCGTGCTGGCGCAGTTTGCCGACACGGCGAAGGCTGCACTGGCGGTTGGCCTGGGGCTCAATGCCGGCCACGATCTGTCCCGAGACAACCTCAGTGCCTTTCTGCGGGGCGTGCCTGGCGTGTTGGAGGTCTCGATCGGACACGCCTTGATCGCCGATGCCCTGGAGCTGGGCTACGAGGCCACGGTGCGTGATTACCTGCGCTGCATCGTGGCGGCCCAGCCAGCCTGAGTCGCGGGTCTTGTCATGATCTACGGCATCGGTACCGACATTTGCGACGTCCGTCGCATCCAGGCCAGCCTGGCCCAGCATGGCGATCGCTTTGCCGAGCGTGTGCTGGCGCCCGCCGAGCTGCAAACCTGGCGTGAACGCACTGAACGCTGGCCTGAGCGTGGTGTTCGCTACCTGGCCACCCGTTTCTCGGCCAAGGAGGCCTTCAGCAAGGCCGTGGGCATGGGCATGCGCATGCCCATGACCTGGCGTTCCTGCGAGATTGCCAAGCTGCCCAGTGGGCAGCCGGTGATCGTGCTGCACGGCGAACTCAAGACCTGGTTTGAAGCCCGCGGGCTGCGTGCCCATGTCACCGTGACCGATGAGACCGATTACGCCGCCAGCTTTGTGGTGGTGGAGCACACCGCACCTGGCGCCGCCACTGCGGCCTGAACCCGATTTCTTTTTCTGTTTCCCGTTGGAAGACCCCGCACCATGTCCGACCATGCCCCTCTGATTCTCGACGTCGCCGGCACCGAACTCAGCGCCGCGGACCGCCGCCGCCTGGCCCACCCGTTGACCGGCGGCGTGATCCTGTTTTCACGCAACTGGCAAAACCGGTCTCAGTTGCTGGCGCTCACCAGTGCCATCAAGGCGGTGCGCGACGACTTGCTGATCTGCGTGGATCACGAAGGGGGGCGTGTGCAGCGTTTCCGCTCGGATGGTTTCACCCACTTGCCGCCCATGCGCGCCTTGGGTGATCTGTGGATGAAGGACGGCAAGGGTGGTCCGGGCAGCGGTGCGCTGGCCGCCACCAACGCTGCCACCGCGGTGGGCTATGTGCTGGGCAGCGAGTTGCGGGCCTGTGGCGTCGATTTCAGCTTCACCCCGGTGCTGGACCTGGATTGGGGCGAGAGTGGCGTGATCGGTGACCGGGCTTTCCATCGTGATCCGCGTGTGGTGGCCCTGCTGGCCAAAAGCCTGATGCACGGCCTGCTGCAGGCGGGCATGGCCAATTGCGGCAAGCACTTCCCCGGCCATGGCTTCGTCAAGGCGGATTCACACACCGAGATCCCGGTGGACAAGCGCAGCCTCAAGGCCATCCTGGCCGACGATGCTGCACCTTACCCCTGGTTGTCGAGCACGCTCACCAGCGTCATGCCGGCCCATGTGATCTACCCCAAGGTGGATCGCCGCCCGGCGGGCTTTTCCAGCCGCTGGCTACAGGAGATCCTGCGCCGTCAACTGGGCTTTGATGGGGCGATCTTCAGCGACGACCTCAGCATGGCTGGTGCCCGGCTGTTGGATGGCCGGGAGGTGAGTTACACCGAGGCGGGTGCGGCCGCCCTGAACGCGGGCTGCGATCTGGTGTTGTTGTGCAACCAAAGCCTGGGCGATGGCAGTGCGGTCGACGGTTTGCTGGACGGCCTGACTGCGGCGCGGGCTGCTGGCCTCTGGCACCCCAGCCAGGACAGTGAGTCGCGCCGACTGGCCTTGCTGCCCGAGACCCTGCCGCAGGCCTGGGATGAGCTGATGCTGCAGCCGGCCTATCTGAACGCGCTGGCATTGTTGCCCTGAAGGGCGCGCTGTCAGGGCCGCACGTCTGCTGCCCTGAGGCTGTGCGGGGCACGCTCAGCTTTGCAGGTGCTCCACCGTGTCCATCTGGAACTCGAAGCTGAAGAAGCGGTTGCGGCCCTGGGCCTTGGCCGCATAAAGTGCCTCGTCTGCCCGCATCAGCATGCCTTCCGGGCTGGTGGACTCGTCGGGCAGGCAGGTGGTGATACCGCCCGATATCGTCACCCAGGGTTCGGTGGGTGAGTCGGGGTGCGCCAGCTTCAGGCCCCGCAGCATCTTGGCGCAGGCCCGGGCAAAGGTCATGGCTCCCGATTTAGGGGTGTCGGGTAGGATCAGGGCGAATTCTTCGCCACCGTAGCGAGCCGCCACATCTGAGGGCCGCTTGCAGATCGTGCTGAGCATGCCCGAGATCTTCTGCAGGCACTGGTCGCCCTCGACATGCCCCAGGCGGTCGTTGTAGAGCTTGAAGTGGTCAATGTCGCACAGCATCAAGGTCAGGGGTTTGCTGTCGCGCCGGGCCTGCCGGATCTCGGCGTAAAGCAGCCTGTCCAGGCCGCGGCGGTTCACCAGGCCGGTGAGCGGATCGCGCTCGACCAGTTCGTTGAGCTTCTGATTGGCGAGGTTCAGTTCTTCTGTCACTGCCACCAGGCGGCGCTGCATCCCCAGCAGGCGTTGCATGGCCCGCAGCTTGGCAGCCAGCACGGTGGAGGTCACCGGCTTGATCAGGTAGTCATCGCCGCCCGCCTCGATGCCTCGCCAAAGGTCCTCGTCGCGGTCCATGCCCGATAGAAAGATGATGGGTGTCCAGTTGCCCGGCTCGCTGTCGCGGATCTTCTGGGCGGTCCAGTAACCATCATGGCCGGGCATGCGGATGTCGAGCAGCACCAGATCAGGGCGCTTGGTGGCAAATACTTCCAGTGCTTCCTCGGCAGAGCCGGCCTGCCACACGGTTTGTACGCCCACTTGTCTGAGCTCCAGCGCCAGCGCCAAGCGAATGGCCTCCTGATCGTCGACCACCAGAACCGTGAAGGGGCTTCCGTAAGAAAGAGGCATGTTGGGTCTCACTTCAGGCATTCGATCTAGGGCCCCATGCTAAGGGGCTTTTGGGTCACTTGAACTGTCGAATCCGGCATTTCTCCCTGGTTTGACCGTCTTGACCTACCAAGGGAGGGCTTTCCCTCCCCCCACTGTCACGCCTCGCGGCGCAGTGCCGGGAACAGGATCACGTCGCGGATGCTGGGGCTGTCGGTGAGCAGCATCATGAAACGGTCGATGCCGATGCCGCAGCCGCCGGTAGGGGGCAGGCCGTATTCGAGGGCTCGCACAAAGTCGTGGTCGAAGAACATGGCTTCGTCATCGCCACCGTCTTTGGCGGCCACCTGGGCGTGGAAGCGTGCGGCCTGGTCTTCGGCATCGTTGAGCTCGGAGAAACCATTGCCGAACTCACGGCCGGTGATGTACAGCTCGAAGCGCTCGGTCACTTCGGGGCGCTGGTCATTGGCACGGGCCAGGGGCGAGATCTCGGTCGGGTGTTCCATGATGAAGGTCGGCTGCCACAGCTTCTCTTCGACGGTTTCCTCGAACAGCAGGACCTGCAGGCTGGCCACGCTGCGGCCGCTGAGCTTGTTTTTTTCTTCCGACAGGCCGATCTTCTTCAGGCTCTGGATCAGCCAGGCCGCGTCGTCCACCTGGGCGTCGGGGGTGTGCTTGAGGATGGCCTCACGGATGGTCAGGCGTTCGAAGGGCTGGGCCAGGTCCACGGCCTTGCCCTGGTAGGTCAGTTGCAGGGTGCCAACGGACTTCTGGGCGGCGTCGCGGATCAGGGCTTCAGTGAAGCTCATCAGGTCCTGGTAGTTCCAGTAGGCCGCATAGAACTCCATCATCGTGAACTCGGGGTTGTGGCGCACCGAGATGCCTTCATTGCGGAAGTTGCGGTTGATCTCGAAGACGCGCTCGAACCCACCTACGATCAGGCGTTTGAGGTAAAGCTCGGGCGCGATGCGCAGGTACATCTCCTGGTCGAGCGCGTTGTGGTGCGTCACGAAGGGCTTGGCGTTGGCGCCACCCGGGATCGGGTGCAGCATGGGGGTTTCAACTTCCAGAAAGCCGTGCTGCACCATGAATTCACGGAGTCCGCTCACTGCCTTGCTGCGGGCCGCGAAGCGCTTGCGGGCATGCTCGTCGGTGATCAGGTCCACGTAACGCTGGCGGTACTTCTGCTCTTGGTCGCTCATGCCATGGAACTTGTCGGGCAGCGGGCGCAGGCTCTTGGTCAGCAGGCGCAACTGGGTCACATGGATCGACAGTTCGCCAGTCTTGGTCTTGAACAGGGTGCCCACGGCGCCCACGATGTCGCCCAGATCCCAGTGCTTGAAGGCCCCGTAATGCGCTTCGCCAAGGGCATCGCGGGTCACATAAAGCTGAATGCGGCCGGTGGCGTCCTGCACCGTGGCAAAGCTGGCCTTGCCCATGACGCGCTTGAGCATCATGCGGCCTGCCACGCTGACGGTCACGGGGCGGGCGGTCAGGTCTTCGGCCTCGGAGTGGCCGTAGGCCGCATGCAGGGCATCGGCATGGTGTTCGGGCTTGAAGTCGTTCGGGAAGGCCACACCTTCACCGCGGGCCTGGGCTTCGCGCAGGGCTTTGAGCTTTTCGCGGCGTTCTGCGATCAGCTGGTTGTCGTCCTGGGCGGGGGTGGCGTGCGCGGTGTGTTGGTTTTCAGACATGGAATGCGTTCGTTGAACGGGTCAAATGGGGGTCTCTAAGGACCAAACCGCGTATTTTAGTTTTTTGCCGGTGCCTTGGTACAGATCGAAGCGGATTCGATGCGTTCGCAGCGATGGATCCAGCGCTTGTGCGCATGGCTTGCAGGGCTGCAGCCAGGTCACCGCTGTGCTGCGTTGATAATCCGCTGGGTGCGGCATTGCACGTCTTCAAAGGTTCTGCTCCGATCATGCTTTATCAAATCGCTTCACTTTTGTTGGATGTGGTGGCCGGCCTGTTCGGCGGCGCCTGTTTGTTGCGCTGGTACATGCAACTGCAACGCGTGCCCTTCGGCAATCCGGTGGGGCGGATGGTGTTTGCCTTGTCCGATTGGTTGGTGCTGCCTTTGCGCCGGGTGGTGCCGCCGATCGGGCGCTGGGATGTGTCCAGCCTGCTGGGCGCCTGGTTGATCGAGTTGCTGCAATTTTTGCTGCTGTGGGCTTTGCTGGGCGGTCATGCCAGCTTGGTCAGTCTGCCGGTGCTGGCGGTGTTCGGCATGCTCAAGCTGGCCCTCACGGGCATGACGGGGCTGGTCATCGTGTTTGCCATCCTGTCCTGGGTGCAGTCGCCCAACCCCATGTTCCATGTGCTGCAGCGCCTGTGTGACCCTTTGCTGACCCCGTTCCGGCGCGTGATTCCGTTGGTCGGCGGGGTGGATCTGGCGCCACTGGCCTTGCTGGTGGCGCTGCACATTGGCAACCTGGTGCTGGGGTATGTGCAGGCGTCGGTGTTGATGGGCTTCTGATCGGGTTCTGAGTCAGCGCAGCCACTGCAAGGCCAGGCCGGCCATCAGGGCCGCCCCGACCACGGTCATCACGCCCACTTTGTAGCGGATCAGGGCGGCCAGCGCCGCCAGCCCAATCACTGCGGCAGGCCATTCAAACGGCCCCTGCCAGCCAGCGGGCCACAGCACATGCCAGGCAAAAAACAGCGCCAGGTTGAGGATCACGCCCACCACGGCGGCCGTGATGCCCGTCAGCGGCGCCGTGAAATGCAGCTTGCCATGGGTGGATTCGATGAAAGGCCCTCCCAGGAAGATGAACACAAAGGAGGGCAGAAAGGTGAAGAAGGTCACCACGGCTGCACCGGCCATGCCGGCCGCCAGCAGGGCCTCAGGCCCGTACAGCGATTGCCCCCAGCCGCCCACAAAACCCACAAAGGACACCACCATGATCAGGGGGCCCGGTGTGCTTTCACCCAGGGCCAGGCCGTCCATCATCTGGGTGGCATTCAGCCAGTGGAAGTGCTCGACCGCCCCCTGGTAGACGTAGGGCAGCACGGCATAGGCACCGCCAAAGGTCAGCAGGGCGGCCTTGGTGAAGAACCAGGCCATCTGTGTGAGTGGGCCGTCCCAGCCTTGCAGGGCCACGAGGCTGCCCAGTGCCAGGGCCCACAAGCCGAGGCCTGCCAGCAGCACCCGTGCGAAGCCACCCCAGCTGAAGCGCGCGTGGGCCGGGGTGGGGGTGTCATCATCGATCAGGGCGGGGGCGTGCCGGGCTTGATGGGCGCTGGCATGGCCGCCCCCCAGGCTGAAGGCGGCCGGTGCCCAGCGGCCACCGAGGTACCCGATCCCGGCAGCGCCCAGGACGATCAGCGGGAACGGCAGGTTCAGGGCAAAAATGGCCACGAAGGCCGCCAGCGCGATCAGGCGCAGAGGGGTGTTCTTGAGGGCGCGCCCCCCGATGCGGTGGGCCGCCGCCAGCACGATGGCGGTCACTGCAGGCTTGACGCCATACAGGGCGGCGGCCACGGCCGGCGTGCTGCCAAAGCGCATGTACAACCACGACAAGCCCATCAGCAGCAGCAGCGAGGGCAGCACGAACAGCCCCCCCGCCACCAAACCGCCCCAGCGCCGGTGCAGCAGCCAGCCGATGTAGGTGGCCAGTTGCTGGGCTTCGGGCCCGGGCAGCAGCATGCAGTAATTGAGGGCGTGCAAAAAGCGCTGCTCTGAAATCCAGCGCCGGCGTTCCACCAGCTCCTCGTGCATCATCGCGATCTGCCCGGCTGGCCCGCCGAAGCTGATGCAGCCCAGCTTGAACCAGTAACGCAGGGCCTGCCAGAAGGTGGGGGCGATGGGTGAGGTGGGCGGGGTGGATGATTCCATGGGCTGGGCCTGACAAAGCAAAAGGCCTTTGAAAAGGCCTTTTGACGGAGATGTGAGGGGAGGGGCTCAGAGCACGGCGTCGGCCGGCTGGCGCTGCAACATGGCCAGTGCGCTGGCCACGGTCTTGCGCAGTTCCCGGCGGTCGCAGATGAAATCGACGGCTCCCTTGGACTGCAGGAACTCGGCCCGCTGGAAGCCCTCGGGCAGCGTCACCCGCACGGTGGACTCGATCACGCGAGGGCCGGCAAAGCCGATCAGGGCCTTGGGTTCGGCAATCACGATGTCCCCCACAAAGGCGAAGCCAGCGCTGACGCCACCCATGGTCGGGTCGGTCAGCACGCTGATGTAGGGCAGGCCCTTCTTGGCCAGGCGGGTCAGGGCCGCATTGGTCTTGGCCATCTGCATCAGGGACAGCAGGCCCTCTTGCATGCGCGCACCACCAGTGGCTGTGAAGCACAGGAAGGGCACTTTTTGCTCGATGGCGGTCTCGACACCGCGCACAAAGCGCTCGCCGACCACCGAGCCCATGCTGCCGCCCATGAAGTCGAATTCAAAGCAGGCCGCGACCAGGTTGATGCTGTGCACCGAGCCGCCGATCACCACCAGGGCGTCGGTTTCGCCGGTGTTCTCAAGCGCCTCTTTCAGGCGCTCGGGGTACTTGCGGCTGTCCTTGAACTTGAGGGCGTCGACCGGGATCACCTCCTGGCCGATCTCGTAACGGCCCTCGGCATCGAGGAAGGCATTGAGCCGGGCCCGGGCGCCGATGCGGTGGTGGTGACCGCAGGTGGGGCAGACGTTCTGGTTGTGTTCCAGATCGGTCTTGTACAGCACCGATTCACAGCTGGGGCACTTGATCCACAGCCCTTCGGGCACGCTGCGGCGCTCGCTGGGGTTGGTCTGTTGGATTTTGGCCGGTAGCAGTTTTTCGAGCCAGCTCATGCGTTTCTCCTTGATGCCAGGGGCTTGTTCAGGCCTGGCTTTGGTTCAGTGCTGATCGGACGCCGGCGAGGAAGCTGCTGCACTGGGCAATGGCTTCTTCTCGAGGCAGGTCTTCGATCAGCTGGATGATCTTGCTGCCGATGACCACGGCATCGGCAACGCGGGACACCGCGACAGCGGTCTGGGCATCACGGATGCCAAAGCCCACGCCAACCGGGATTTTGACATGCTTGCGGATCTTGGGCAGCGCAGCCTCCACCGCATCGGTGTCCAGGTGGCCTGCGCCCGTCACGCCTTTGAGCGACACGTAGTACACATAGCCCGTGGCCACTTCGGCGACTTGCTGGATGCGTTCATCGGTGCTGGTCGGGGCCAACAGGAAGATCAGGTCCAGGCCGGCCTCCTTGAGGCGACTGGCAAAGTCGCGGCATTCTTCGGGCGGGTAGTCGACGATCAGCACGCCATCGACACCGGCGGCCGCAGCGTCGCGGATGAAGGCGTTGTCGCCGTGCTTCTGGTCGTAGCGCTCGACCGGGTTGGCATAGCCCATCAGCACGACGGGCGTGCGGTTGTCGCGTTCGCGGAAGGCTTTGACCATGGCCAGCACCTGGGCCGTGCCGATGCCGAAGGTCAGGGCCTTTTCGCCGGCACGCTGGATCACCGGGCCATCAGCCATCGGGTCCGAGAACGGAACCCCCAGCTCGATGATGTCGGCCCCGGCGGCTGCCATGGCGTGCATCAGGTCGGGGGTGATGTCGGCTTGCGGAAACCCGGCCGTCACGTAGGGGATGAGGGCCTTTCGACCTTGGGCTTTCAGGGCCTGGAGGGTTGCTTCGATTCGGCTCATTTCACCACCTGCATGACTTGTTCGGCGCCTTTGACGGATTGGCCGCGGCAGCTGGGGCGGCAGAAAAACTCGGCCTGGCTCAGGTCGGCCACGGTGCCGATGTCCTTGTCGCCTCGGCCCGACAGGTTGACCAGGATGGATTGGTCGGAACGCATGGTCTTGGCCAGTTTCATGGCATAGGCCACGGCATGGCTGGACTCCAGAGCCGGGATGATCCCCTCGGTGCGGCACAGGTAATGGAAGGCGTCAAGCGCCTCGCGGTCGGTGATGCCCACGTACTCGGCCCGGCCGATGTCCTTCAGGTAGGCATGCTCGGGGCCCACGCCGGGGTAGTCCAGACCGGCACTCACGCTGTGGGTTTCGGTGATCTGGCCGTTGTCGTCCTGGAGGATGTAGGTCCGGTTGCCGTGCAGCACGCCCGGGCTGCCTTTTTGCAGTGAGGCCGAGTGCTTGCCGCTGTCCAGGCCTTCGCCCGCGGCCTCGACCCCGATCAGCCGGGTTTTTTCATGCGGGATGTAGGGGTAGAAGATGCCCATGGCATTGCTGCCGCCCCCCACGCAGGCCACCACGGCGTCGGGCTGTTCCGAGGCCATGTTCAGGTGCCTGAACAGCTGGGGCATCTGGGTGAGGCATTCCTCGCCGATCACGCTCTGGAAGTCGCGCACCATGGCCGGGTAGGGCGCCGGGCCGGCCACCGTGCCGATGATGTAGAAGGTGTTTTCGACGTTGGTGACCCAGTCGCGCATGGCTTCATTGAGCGCGTCTTTCAGGGTCTTGCTGCCGGACTCGACCGGCACCACCTTGGCACCCAGCAGGTGCATGCGGTACACGTTGGGGCTTTGGCGCTTGACGTCTTCACTGCCCATGTACACCACGCATTCCAGTCCATAGCGGGCGCAGATGGTGGCTGTGGCCACGCCGTGCTGGCCGGCACCGGTCTCGGCAATCACGCGGGGCTTGCCCATGCGTTTGGCCAGCATGGCTTGGCCGATGGTGTTGTTGACCTTGTGGGCCCCGGTGTGGTTCAGGTCTTCTCGCTTGAGAAAGATCTGAGCGCCACCCATTTCGCGGCTCATGCGGGCGGCATGGTAAACCGGCGAAGGGCGACCCACAAAGTGGGCCAGCTCATAGCGGAATTCGGCCTGGAAATCCGGGTCGTGCTGGTATCTGGCGTAGGCCTCGCGCAGCTCGGTCAGTGCATGGGTGAGGGTTTCACTGGCAAAACTGCCGCCATAGGGGCCGAAATGGCCGGAGGCATCAGGTTGGTGGTACTCGAACATGTTGAAAACTCTTTGCAAGTTGTTCGTCGGCGGCGCGCACGGCGGCGACGAACTGGAAGATCTTCTCGGGTGACTTGATGCCCTTGGACACCTCGACACCCGAACTCACATCAACGGCCAGCGTGGGGCAACGCGGGCGCACTTGCAAAATGCCATCGGTCACGTTTGCAGGCGTGAGTCCACCAGACAAAACGAGGTGAGAGCTGACGTTTGGTGGAAGAAGTGACCAATTGAATGTTTTGCCGCTGCCACCGTAGCCGTCGACATGGGCGTCTAGCAGGATGGCACTGGCTTCTGAGTAATCTGCTGCGTATTTTACGAGGTCGAAGGCCTGGGCTTCAGGTCCGAGCGGAATTCGCGCCGCTTTGACCCATGTGCGACCGGCGGGGCCCGCCGCAGCGAGGCAGTCTGCCTGGCTTTCATCGCCATGGAACTGCAACAGAGCACCTGGGATCTGGGCGCAGGCTGTTTGCACGTCGGTGGCACTCGCATTGACGAACAGCAGCACTGGCGTCACGAAAGGCGGCAGTCTGCGTGCCAGTTCGGCCGCACGTGCGGGGTTCACGAAACGTGGGCTGGGGGGGTAAAGCACAAAACCGACCGCGTCGGCACCCGCGGCCACCACGGCATCCAGGTCTTCTTCGCGGGTGATGCCGCAGATCTTGATTCGGGTGCGGTGCGAGGGGAGGGCAATCGTCTTCATGGCAGCCAATCATAGGCTGGAGTGCGCTCGGGCAAGCCCCATTGCGGCCCATAGATGGGTCCCGCGAAGTAGAGGCCATCGGGCGAGAAGGTGGGGGCCGCTGCATCCCGTGAGCGGGCTGCCAGCACCTGGGCCATCCACTCCGGGGGCTTGAGACCCTGGCCGATCATGAGCAGGCAACCCATGATGTTGCGGATCATGTGGTGCAGAAAGGCATTTCCTTCAAACTCGAAACGCCAGTAACAGGGCTCGAAACTGTGGCGGGTGTCGGTGCTGCCATCTTCGAGTGCGCGAGCGGGTCGGCGGTGGATGTGGATGTGGTGCAGCGTCTTGATGGGCGTCAGCGCCTGGCAGGCAGATGCCCTGAAGGAACTGAAGTCATGCTCACCCACCAGCAACTGCGCGGCCTTGTCCATCGCGGCGTGGTCGAGTTTGCGGAACACCCAGCCCACGGCGCCGGCCTCCAGGCTGGGCCGCACCGGCGACTGCAGCACCACGTAGACATAGCGGCGCCGCAGTGCACAGGCCCGCGAGTGGAAGCTTTGCGGCACATGGCGGGCCCACTGAACGGCGATGTCCGAAGGCAGGAAGGTGTTCGTGCCACGCACCCAGGAGAAGTCGGGGCGGTCGGCATGCGTGTCGAAATGCACCACCTGCATCAGACCGTGCACACCCGCATCCGTGCGACCGGCGCACAGCGTGACGATGGGGGCGTCAACGAAGCGAGCCAGTGCTTTTTCCAGTGCGTCTTGTACGGTGGGCACCGTGGGCTGGCTTTGCCAACCCGCGTAGGCACGGCCCTGGTAGCTCAAACCCAGGGCCATGCGCACGGGGGGCCTGGGTTCGGTGGGTTGCGCCTTCAAGCCAACTGGGCGAGCAAACGCTCGGCTTTGGTCTTCAGCGCGCCGGAGGCTTCGGAAATGACTTCCTCGACCAGGGCGCGAGCACCATCGGCGTCGCCAATGGCGTTGAACTCTTCGGCCAGTGCCAGTTTGGTGGCCAGGGGATCTTCGGGGTGGATGTCGAGTTCGTCATCCTCATCTTCGAAGTCCAGTGTGGGCTCGACCTGAGGGGCGGGCTCCGAAATCTCGGGCAGAGGCTCCGGCAGCGGAGTGACCTGGGTGGGCTCAGGGCTCTTTTCAAGTTCCATCGACAGCGAATCGAGGTCGAATTCAATCATGCCCGGGTCACTCGGAGCCGGCGCAAGCTCGGGCTCAACCGGGGTCAGTCGCGCCGGTTCGGTGGCATTGCTGCTGGGAAAGTCGAGTTCCTCGGTCAGGTCGATGCTGATGTCATCGGACGTTGGCAATGGCGCTTCCTCAGGTTCGAGAACGGCAGCCGGTGGTGGTTCCAGGTCCAGATTCAGGTCGCCAAACGGGTCATCCGAGGGCAGCGGGGCCGGTGCGGGCTGCGAGGGAACATCGTCCAGTGGCAGGTCCAGATCGAGGTCCAGATCGAGGTCTGGACCGAGCGGCTGCGTAGGTGCCGAGAACGGCACAGACGCGGGCCCTTCTCTGGGGGCCGGTGCTTCTGGCAAGCCGCCATCGGTGTACAGCGGGTTGGTTGGGTCCAGCTCATGGCCCAGCTCGCGGATGCGGTCCCATTCGGGGGCTTTGCCCTGGGTGAGCTTGAAGGCCTCCAGTGCCATTGCGTTGACGGCCACCACATCGCGCCGCTTGGCATAGATTTCAACCAGCTTGGCGTGGATCGCCACACGGCTTGGGTTGATTTTCAGGGCTTCCTTGAGAATTTCCTCGGCTTGCAGGTCCCGGCCATAGGCCAGGTACACATCGGCTTCGGCCACGGGGTCAACGTCGCCAGCGTCGAGCTGGCTGGGCGAGTAGGCCATGGACGACGAGCCATTGGTCGAATCATTGGTGTCAATGCGTTGACCACCGCTGGCGCCAAAGAACGAATCGGGCTGCAGCTTGCTCTCCAGGAAGGAGCTGTCCACGTGGTTGGATCGCCGACGCTTCACGTATCGGTAGGCGACCAGGCCTGCCAGCAGGGCCAGGATGCCGCCGCCCGCGGCAGGGATCAGCGGATCGTCACCAAGGAAGCTGAGCAGGCCGGCCTCTTCTTGGGGTGCCGGCACGACGGGGGGCGCCGCAGGTTTGGGCGGGGCGGGTGGGGGCGCCTTGGGCGCTTCGGGCGCTTCGGGCGGCACGGCGGGCGCGGGCGCAGGAACTGATGGCGCAGTGACCGCCGGTGTTGCGGGGGTCGATGGGGCTTCTGCTGCTGGTGCTGGTGCTGGTGCGGCGGCACTTACCTTGTTCAGATCGGCCAGATTCTTGTTCAGCTCGGCGGTCCGTTCGGCCTGCGCCTTGGCTTGTTTTTCTTCGGCAACCTTTTGTTCTGCGGCGGCGTCGGCCTTCTTCGCTTCCAGCGCACCCTTGGACAGGGTGAGTTTGTCCGGGGCCGCGGTGGCTGGCTTCTTTTCTTCGACCTGGGTCTGCACCTGCCCGCTGGCACTGCGCTCAGCTGCGGCCACCTTCACGTGAGGGGCCTGATCTGCCAGCTTGCGACGGAAATCATTGAAGTCGCGGCTTTGCGCCTGGATGATCTGGCGGGCTTCGGCTGCTGGCACCGAGGCGGCGCTGGCGTTGTCAGGCAAGGCCAGCACAGCGCCGGCTTTGATGCGATTCACGTTGCCACGCAGGAAGGCCTCGGGGTTGGCTCGCATCAGGGCGACCAGCATCTGATCGAGAGAGACCTGTGGCTGTTTGATGCTGGCGGCAATCCGTCCCGCGGTGTCGCCCTGCTTCACGGTCAGGGTGTCTCCGTTGGGGGCCGCTGCTGGGGCTGGCGCCTGCTTGGCCACCACCGCGGGTGAGACCGGCCGACTGGGGGCCGCCGGGGCGGGTGCTGGTTGGGGTGCCAGCACCACGGGCGGTGCCGACCGGATGGATGGGCTCGCAGATGGGCTGGCCACTGAGGCCTGTGCCGGATTGATCGGGCTGGGCGCGGCCTGGCGCGCTGCTGGGGGGTCAAACAGCAGGGTGTAGTCGCGCACGATGCGACCCGATGCCCAATTGGCCTCCAGAATCAGATCCAGAAAGGGGTCATTGATGACGCGGTCGCTCTTGATTTGCAGAAAAGCACGCCCGTCAGCCCGGCGTACCACGTCGATGTTCATGCCCGAGATGGCGGGGTTGTACTCAAAGCCGGCCGCTCTGAAGGCCGACGAGTTGGCTGGGGTGGCCTTGAGGCTTTCGAATTCAGTGCTGGTGATGTCGGGCAGTTCGATGTCGGCGCGCAAGGGTTCGCCGAGGGCCGACTGAACCGTCAGCTTGCCCAGTGTCAGTGCCTGGGCTTCAACCCCCCACAGTCCTGCCGAGCAGACCAACAGGGCTGCCAGGGCCGTGCATTGCCAACGATTCTTGCGTGCGGGGTTCTTCATGCCTTGGTGCTCGGGAGCAGGTTGCATGGCAAATCTTTTTTCAACATTTGTAACTTGTCCCGAACTCAAATAGTGAAAAAGCACCATAGCATCAAGGCCTTATGCTGACAAGCTGACGTGCCTTGGAAGCTTGCGGCACGCTTTGAGGCCTGCTGAACGAGCCGTTTGGACGTTGCCAATTGACAACGTCCGAACGGTTTCGTTTAGTTACCTTTGTAAATGATCACGCGTCCAGCAGGATGCGCAGCATGCGGCGCAACGGTTCCGCCGCACCCCACAGCAACTGGTCGCCGATGGTGAAGGCGCCCACGTATTCCGGTCCCATGGCGAGCTTGCGCACGCGGCCCACGGGAATCGTCAGGGTGCCGGTCACGGCCACGGGCGTCAGGTCCTTGATGGTGGCTTCGCGGGTGTTGGGAACCACCTTGGCCCAGGGGTTGTCAGCGGCGATCATGGCTTCGATGTCAGCCACTGGCACATCCTTCTTGAGCTTGAAGGTCAAGGCCTGGCTGTGGCAGCGCATGGCGCCCACGCGCACGCAGAAACCGTCGACCGGGATGGCGGGGGCGCTGAAGCCTTCGCCGATGCCCAGGATCTTGTTGGTTTCGGCCATGCCCTTCCATTCTTCGCGGCTGACGCCGTTGCCCAGGTCCTTGTCGATCCAGGGGATCAGGCTGCCGCCCAGGGGCACGCCGAAGTTGGCGGTTTCGGTGTCGCTCAGGCTGCGCTGCTTGGCGATGACCTTGCGGTCGATTTCCAGGATGGCGCTCTTGGGGTCATCCAGCAGGTTGCGCACTTCGGCGTTCAGGGTGCCGAACTGGGTCAGCAGTTCACGCATGTGCTGAGCACCGCCGCCCGATGCGGCCTGGTAGGTCTGGGTGGACATCCACTCCACCAGGCCCGCCTTGTACAGTGCGCCCACGCCCATGAGCATGCAACTGACCGTGCAGTTGCCGCCCACCCAGTTGTTGCCGCCCTTGGCGAGCGCGCTCTGGATCACGGGCAGGTTCACCGGGTCCAGGATGATGACGGCATCATCCTTCATGCGCAGGGTGGACGCGGCGTCAATCCAGTGGCCGTTCCAGCCGGCGGCGCGCAGCTTCGGGAACACTTCGGTGGTGTAGTCGCCGCCTTGTGCGGTGATGATGATGTCGCAGCGCTTGAGGGCTGCGATGTCGTAGGCGTCTTGCAGAACGGTTTCGTTCTTGGCTTGCGCGGGGGCCTTGCCACCGGCATTCGACGTCGAGAAGAAAACGGGTTCGATCAGGCCGAAGTCGCCTTCAGCCGTCATGCGGTCGATCAGCACCGAGCCGACCATTCCGCGCCAACCCACCAAACCTACAAGATTACCTACCTTCATCACATTGCCCTTTCAGAAAAATGAAATCTTCTTCACCCCGGCTCGTCGGGCCGGGGAGGGCGTGACGAACCGGGCTACTGCTTAGCCTTTAATGGTCGTCTTGGTAATGGCGGCCACCACGGCATCACCCATCTCGCGGGTGCTGACCTTGGTGGTGCCTTCCGAGTAGATGTCAACGGTTCTGAGGCCAGCAGCCAGCACCGATTGCACCGCGGACTCGATTCGGTCGGCGGCTTCGGCTTGGTTGAGGGAGAAGCGGAGCATCATGGCAGCGGACAGTATTGTAGCCAAAGGATTGGCAATGCCCTTGCCCGCGATGTCGGGGGCGCTGCCGTGGCTGGGTTCGTACAGGCCCTGGTTACTCGAATTCAGGCTGGCCGAGGGCAGCATGCCGATGGAGCCGGTCAACATCGCGGCTTCGTCGGACAGGATGTCGCCGAACATGTTGCCGGTCACCACCACGTCGAATTTCTTCGGCGCCTTGACCAGTTGCATGGCGGCGTTGTCGACGTACATGTGGTCCAGTTCCACGTCGGGGTACTGCTGGCCCACCTCGATCATGATGTCCTTCCAGAACTGGAAGGTCTCGAGCACGTTAGCCTTGTCCACGCTGGTCACGCGCTTGCTGCGCTTGCGGGCTGCCTGGAAGGCGACGTGGGCAATGCGTTCCACCTCAGGTCGCGAGTAGCGCATGGTGTCGAAGGCCTCTTCGGCGCCAGGGAAGTGGCCATCCACGGCGGTGCGGCGGCCCCGGGGCTGGCCGAAGTAGATGTCACCCGTCAGTTCACGAATGATCAGGATGTCCAGGCCGGCGATCAGCTCGGGCTTGAGGCTGGAGGCGCCAACCAGCTGCTCATAGCAGATGGCGGGGCGGAAGTTGGCAAACAGGCCCAGGTTCTTGCGCAGGCCCAGGATGGCTTGTTCGGGGCGCAGCGGGCGGTCGAGCTTGTCGTATTTCCAGTCACCGACAGCACCAAACAGGATGGCGTCGGCTTCTTTGGCCAGCTTCAGGGTCGATTCGGGCAGCGGATGGCCGTGGGCTTCGTAGGCGGCGCCGCCGACCAGGGCGGTCTCGGTTTCGAACTTCAGGTCGAGAACATTCAGGACCTTGACGGCCTCGGCGACGATTTCGGTGCCAATGCCGTCACCCGGCAGGATTGCGATTTTCATGGGATGGATCAGGTGAGGCCGACCCGATGGGGCGGCCTGGGTTGAAGTGGACGTGAGGTGGTCAGCCGACCATGGTCTGGGCCAGCCAGGGCTTCTGGGCCAGGCGTTCGGCCTCGTACAGCCGGATCTTGTCGGCATGACGCAGGGTCAGGCCGATGTCGTCCAGGCCGTTGAGCAGGCAGTACTTGCGGAAGGCGTTGACCTCGAAGGGGATCTCTTCGCCTTGCGGGCGCACGATGACCTGGCGATCCAGATCAATGGTGAGTTGGTAGCCCGGGAAAGCCAGCACTTCGTCGAACAGTTGGGCCACGGTGCTTTCGGGCAGCACGATGGGCAGCAGGCCATTCTTGAAGCTGTTGTTGAAGAAGATGTCGGCAAAGCTGGGCGCAATGATGGCGCGGAAGCCGAACTGGTCCAGAGCCCAGGGGGCGTGTTCGCGTGAGGAGCCGCAGCCGAAATTCTTGCGCGCCAGCAGCACGGACGCGCCGGCAAAGCGGGGCTGGTTCAGCACGAAGTCAGGGTTGGGCTTGCGGCTGGCGGGGTCCTGGCCGGGTTCGCCGTGGTCCAGGTAGCGCCATTCGTCAAACAGGTTGGGGCCGAAGCCGGTCTTGCGGATCGATTTCAGGAACTGCTTGGGGATGATCGCGTCGGTGTCGACGTTCTCGCGGTCCATCGGGGCCACGATGCCCTTGTGTACGGTGAATTTTTGCATGATGAGTCAGGGCCTTGTGGCTTATTTCTTGGCCGCGTTTTCGATCGCCGAGCCGGCTTTCTGGACGTCTTCGCCCAGGCCCTTGACGGTGTTGCAGCCCATCAGGGCGACCAGGGCGGACAGGGTCAGGAAGGTGGTGATGCGGTTCATGGCAAGGGTCTCCTTCGGGGTCAGGCGAATTGACGGATGTCGACGAAATGACCGTGCACGGCGGCGGCGGCGGCCATGGCCGGGCTCACCAGGTGGGTACGGCCACCGGCGCCTTGACGGCCTTCGAAGTTGCGGTTGCTGGTGGAGGCGCAGCGCTCGCCGGGTTCGAGGCGGTCGGCGTTCATGGCCAGGCACATCGAGCAGCCGGGCTCGCGCCATTCAAAGCCAGCGGCCTTGAAGATTTGGTCGAGGCCTTCGCGCTCGGCCTGTTCCTTCACCAGGCCAGAACCTGGCACGACCATGGCCACCTTGATGTTCTTGGCCACTTTCTGGCCGAGCTTTTTCACCACGGCAGCGGCTTCGCGCATGTCTTCGATGCGGCTGTTGGTGCAGGAGCCGATGAACACCTTGTCGACAAAGATGTCATTGATGGGCTTGCCGGGCTCCAGCGCCATGTAGGTCAGGGCGCGTTCGATGGCGCCACGCTTGTTGGCGTCCTTTTCCTTGTCGGGATCCGGCACGCGGGCGTCCACGCCCAGCACCATTTCGGGCGAGGTGCCCCAGGTGACCTGCGGCACGATCTGGGCGGCATCCAGCTCGACCACGGCGTCGAACGTGGCGTCGGCGTCGGAGTGCAGGGTCTTCCAGTAGGTGATGGCGTGCTCCAGCTCGACACCCGCGGGCGCCAGCGGGCGGCCCTTGACGTATTCGATGGTTTTGTCGTCCACCGCCACCAGGCCGGCGCGCGCACCGGCTTCGATGGCCATGTTGCAGACCGTCATGCGGCCTTCCATGGACAGCGCCCGGATGGCCGAGCCGGCAAATTCGATCGTGTAGCCGGTGCCGCCGGCCGTGCCGATCCTGCCGATGATGGCCAGCACGATGTCCTTGGCCGTGACGCCCTTGGCCACGGTGCCATCGACCTTGATCAGCAGGTTTTTGGCCTTCTTGGCCAGCAGCGTCTGGGTGGCCATCACGTGTTCGACTTCGCTGGTGCCGATGCCGTGGGCGAGTGCGCCAAAGGCGCCATGGGTGGAGGTGTGCGAGTCACCGCAGACCACGGTCATGCCGGGCAGGGTGGCGCCGTTTTCCGGGCCGATCACGTGCACGATGCCCTGCCGCTTGGACATGAAGGGGAAGAAGGCGGCAGCGCCGAATTCCTTGATGTTGGTGTCCAGGGTGGTGATCTGCTCTTTGCTGATCGGGTCGGTGATGCCGTCGTAGCCCAGTTCCCAGCCGGTGGTGGGGGTGTTGTGGTCGGCGGTGGCCACGATGGAGCTCACGCGCCAGACCTTGCGGCCGGCCTCGCGCAGGCCTTCGAAGGCTTGCGGGCTGGTCACTTCGTGCACCAGATGGCGGTCGATGTAAAGCACGGCGGTGCCGTCTTCTTCGGTGTGGACGACGTGCTCGTCCCAGATCTTGTCGTAAAGGGTGCGTCCCATGGTGGTCTCTGGTCTTTCGTGAGGAGGGTGATTTTAGGCGGGCAGGGGCTCGGCGGGCAGGGCGGTGTCCGCGATGCTGGCGGCATGAGGCCGTGGCGGCGGACTGCTGGCGCGCAGGTGGTCGGCCAGCAGGCGTGCGGTCATCGGCAGGGCCTGGAAGTCGCGGGCCACGATGCGCAACTCGCGGTGGGCCCAGTCATCTTTGAGTGCCACGGCCTGCAGTTGGCCAACGCCTTGCATCAGGGCAAAGGCCCGGTCAGGCAGCACGCCCACGCCCAGGCCGTTGTCGATCATGCGGTACATGGCATCCAGCCCCGTGACCTGGATGCGCAACTTCAGTGCCCGTCCTGCGCGTGCGGCAGCCTGCTGCATGGCCAGGCTGATGCTGCTGTTGGCGTGCAGACCCACGATGTCGTGGTCAAGCACGTCGGCAAAGTGGGCGCTGTCCTGTTGGGCCAGGGGGTGGTGGTGTGGCACCACCAGCACCAGGCGGTCTTCCCGGTAGGGCAGGGTCTGCAATGGCGCACCGGTGCTGGCTTGATCGCGCACATGGCAGATGCCCAGGTCGGCAGCACCCTCGGTCACGGCCTGCATGACGTCGGGGCTCAGGTGTTCTTCGAGGTCGATCTTGATCTGCTCGTGCTCACGGGTGAAGGCGCCCAGGTCTTCGGGCAGAAACTGAACGATGGCCGAGATGTTGGCGTGGATGCGCACATGGCCGCGCACGCCGTCGGCGTATTCGCTCAACTCGCCCTGCATCTTTTCCAATCCATACAAGACGGTTCGGGCGTGGTGCAGCAGGCTCTCGCCGGCCGGGGTCAGGCGCACACCGCGGCTGTGTCGGTACAGCAATTGGGTGTCGACGGTCGCCTCCAGGTCACTCAGGCGCTTGCTGACGGCCGAGGCGGCGATGAATTCACGCTCTGCGGCTTTGCCAATGCTGCCCAGCTCGCAGACAGCCACAAACAGCTGCAGCGAGGTCAGGTCGATTCGGCGGGCAAAGTTGCGCTCGGAGCTTTTCATGGGGTGTTTTCATCTCGGATTGAGATGCGATGAGTATTTTCGTGGCTATTCTAGGGCCTTGGCATCTCTATCGGCGATGGCTTTCATCGTTGAGGGTGGGAGCTGGGTTCGCCTGGGGGCAGGCCGTGATCCCGGATTCAGGCGAAAAAAAGCCCGCTTTGAAGCGGGCTCGGGCTTTGGGGGGGGCTGGGATCAGCTGAAGAAATTCTTCAGTCGGTCGGTCCAGCTGTCGCCGCTGGGGGAGTGCTTGCCGCCCCCCTTCTTCAGCGATTCTTCCAGTTCGCGCAGCAGCTTGCGCTGGTACTCGGTGAGCTTGACCGGCGTTTCGACCGCGATGTGGCAGTACAGGTCGCCAGGGTAGCTGGAGCGCACGCCCTTGATACCCTTGCCACGCAAACGGAACTGCTTGCCCGCCTGGGTGCCTTCAGGGATGTCAATGGCAGCCTTGCCTTGCAGCGTGGGCACTTCGATCTCGCCACCCAGGGCGGCGGTGATGAAGCTGACCGGAACGGAGCAGTGCAGGTCATCTCCGTCGCGCTCGAAGATGTCGTGCTTCTTGAGGCGGATTTCGATGTACAGGTCGCCCGGTGGCCCGCCATTGGTGCCGGGCTCGCCATTGCCGACGCTGCGGATGCGCATGCCATCGTCGATGCCGGCCGGGATTTTCACTTCCAGCGTCTTCTGCTTCTTGATCTTGCCCTGGCCATGGCACGCGGTGCAGGGCTCGGGGATCACCTTGCCGCTGCCGCGGCAGGTGGGGCAGGTCTGTTGCACGCTGAAGAAGCCCTGGCGCATCTGCACGCTGCCCTGACCGTTGCAGGTGCCGCAGGTCTTGGCGCTGGTGCCGGGCTTGGCGCCGGAGCCGTGGCAGGTGTCGCAGGTGTCCCAGCTCGGGATGCGGATCTGCGCATCCTTGCCACGGGCCGCCTCTTCGAGAGTGACCTCCATGGCATAGCTGAGGTCGCTGCCGCGGTAGACCTGGCGCCCGCCCGCACGGCCACCACGCTGCTGGCCGAACATGTCGCCAAAGATGTCACCAAAGGCCTCGGCAAAGCCGCCAAAGCCTTCGGCGCCACCGGGGCCGCGCATGTTCGGGTCCACGCCGGCGTGGCCGTGCTGGTCATAGGCGGCCCGCTTTTGCGGGTCGCTGAGCATTTCATAGGCTTCCTTGGCTTCCTTGAATTTCTCCTCGGCAGCCTTGGCCGCATCGCCCTGATTGCGGTCAGGGTGATGCTTCATCGCCAACTTGCGATAAGCCTTCTTGATTTCTTCATCCGAGGCAGTCTTGCCGACACCCAGGACTTCGTAATAGTCTCGTTTAGCCATTGGTTTTCCGAGCCGTATTCAACACAAACGCCGCGCAGGTCCCAGGCCTGGGTCCGGCGCGGCGGGCGAAGTGGCCGTAGCCGGGGATCAGCCCTTCTTCACTTCCTTGACTTCAGCGTCCACCACGTTGTCGTCAGCGGGCTTGGAGGCAGATTCCGTGCCAGCGGCGCCGGCACCTGCTGCACCGCCGGCGGCGGCCTGCTGGGCAGCTTGCTCGGCTTGCATGTCGGCGTACATCTTCTCGCCCAGCTTCTGGCTGGCGGTCATCAGCGCGTTGCTCTTTTCTTCGATGGCCGCCTTGTCTTCACCCTTCAGGGCCTCTTCCAGGTCCTTGATGGCGGCTTCGATCTTTTCCTTCTCGCCAGCTTCGAGCTTGTCACCGTAGTCGGTCAGGCTCTTCTTCACGCTGTGCACGGTCGCTTCACCCTGGTTGCGGGCTTGCACGATTTCGAGCTTCTTCTTGTCTTCGGCGGCGTTCAGCTCCGCATCCTTCACCATCTTCTGGATTTCCTCTTCGGACAGACCCGAGTTGGCCTTGATGGTGATCTTGTTTTCCTTGCCCGTGCCCTTGTCCTTGGCGCCCACGTGCAGGATGCCGTTGGCATCAATGTCGAACGACACTTCGATCTGGGGCAGGCCGCGCGGTGCGGGCGGGATGCCTTCGAGGTTGAATTCGCCAAGCAGCTTGTTGCCCGAGGCCATTTCGCGTTCGCCCTGGAACACCTTGATGGTCACGGCCGGCTGGTTGTCGTCGGCGGTGGAGAAGGTCTGCGCAAACTTGGTCGGGATGGTGGTGTTCTTGTTGATCATCTTGGTCATGACACCGCCCAGGGTTTCAATGCCCAGGGACAGCGGGGTCACGTCCAGCAGCAGCACGTCCTTGCGGTCGCCCGACAGCACCTGGCCCTGAATGGCAGCACCCACGGCCACGGCTTCGTCGGGGTTCACGTCCTTGCGCGGATCCTTGCCGAAGAACTCTTTCACCTTTTCCTGCACCTTGGGCATGCGGGTCATGCCGCCGACCAGGATCACGTCGTGGATCTCACCCACCGTCACGCCGGCATCCTTGATGGCGGTGCGGCACGGAGCGATGGTGCGCTCGATCAGCTCTTCCACCAACTGCTCCAGCTTGGCGCGGGTCAGCTTGATGTTCAGGTGCTTGGGGCCCGAGGCGTCTGCAGTGATGTAGGGCAGGTTCAGGTCGGTTGCGGCCGATGAGGACAGCTCGATCTTGGCCTTTTCGGCGGCTTCCTTCAGGCGTTGCAGGGCCAGCACGTCCTTGGACAGATCGACGCCTTGTTCCTTCTTGAACTCGGTGATGATGTAGTCGATGATGCGTTGGTCAAAGTCTTCGCCACCCAGGAAGGTGTCGCCGTTGGTGGACAGCACTTCGAACTGCTTTTCGCCATCAACGTCGGCGATTTCGATGATGGACACGTCAAACGTGCCACCACCCAGGTCATACACGGCGATCTTGCGGTCGCCCTTGTCGGTCTTGTCCAGGCCGAATGCCAGCGCGGCGGCGGTGGGCTCGTTGATGATGCGCTTCACTTCCAGGCCGGCGATGCGGCCAGCGTCCTTGGTGGCCTGGCGCTGGGCGTCATTGAAGTAGGCGGGCACCGTGATCACGGCTTCGGTGACTTCTTCGCCGAGGTAGTCTTCGGCGGTCTTTTTCATCTTGCGCAGAATGTCTGCCGACACCTGCTGGGCCGAAAGGCGCTTGCCGCGCACTTCCACCCAGGCGTCGCCGTTGTCGGCGGCCACGATGGAGTAGGGCATCAGGTTGATGTCCTTCTGCACTTCTTTTTCGGTGAACTTGCGG
Organism: Curvibacter sp. GW821-FHT09D12; assembly: GCF_059416245.1. Lineage (NCBI taxonomy): Bacteria > Pseudomonadati > Pseudomonadota > Betaproteobacteria > Burkholderiales > Comamonadaceae > Curvibacter > Curvibacter sp. GW821-FHT09D12. Next base: position 184,099 of record NZ_JBWKOU010000004.1, read on the forward strand.
CCAATCAGGCGCTTGATGGCATACAGCGTGTTCTTGGGGTTGGTCACGGCCTGGCGCTTGGCCGAGGCGCCCACCAGCACTTCGCCATCTTCCTGGTAAGCCACGATCGACGGGGTGGTGCGTGCACCCTCCGAGTTCTCGATCACCTTGGTGGTGTTGCCTTCCATGATGGACACGCAGCTGTTGGTGGTGCCCAAGTCAATACCGATGATTTTTCCCATGATTTACTCCTGTATTTCGATTGCACGCCGGGCGATTTGCCGGCGTGTGTTGTTTGGTTCGTCTTGTTGATGAGTTGTGGATAACTTTTGGGGTTTCAAGCCCCGGCGGCTTCCAGAACCAAAAATTTATTTGGGCGCAGCCACCGTCACCAGGGCCGGGCGCAGCACGCGTTCGGCAATCAGGTAGCCTTTTTGCAGCACGCTCACCACCGTGTTGGCTTCTTGGTCGGCGGGCACCATGCTGATGGCCTGGTGCTGGTGCGGATCGAATTTGCTGCCTGCTGCCGGTGCAATGGCCAGCACCTTGTTGCGCTCGAGTGCGGCGGTCAGTTGACGCAAGGTGGCTTCGGCGCCTTCGCGGATCTGTTCGGGCTTGGCATCCTTGATGGCCAAGCCGGCTTCCAGGCTGTCGCACACGGGCAGCAGGCTTTCGGCGAAGCTCTCGATGCCGAACTTGCGGGCCTTGGCGATTTCTTCCTCGGCACGGCGACGGGCGTTTTCGGCCTCGGCCTTGGCGCGCAGGAACTGGTCGGCGAGGTCCGCGCTCTTGGCCTTGAGGGCTGCCAGCTCGGCCTGCGCCTGGGCCAGCGCCTCGACGTCGTTGGCAGCCTGGGCGGCTTCTTGCTCTTCGGGGCTCATCGGGCCGCCTGGCATGGCCTGATTCTGGTGTTCTTGGTTTTCAGACATTCGGATTCGGGTCGATAAGTTGACGAAAAGAGGATGTCGCGGCAGATGGGGCCGCTGTTGAACTTTTCAAGGCGTGGATTGTCCACTGGATTCGTCTCAGCCAAAAAAGCGATGGGCGCTTGTGTTTTGAGAATCAGTGGCGCTATACTCGTGGGCTTTGCCTTGCCGTACTGCTACAGACGCAGCGGACGGCTTCACCCGTAAGGAGTACTCAATGCGTCATTATGAAATCGTTTTGCTGATTCACCCGGATCAGAGCGAACAGGTTCCGGCCATGCTGGAGCGCTACAAGGGCATGATCACCGCCGGCGGCGGCAAGATCCACCGCGTGGAAGACTGGGGCCGTCGTCAACTGGCGTACCTGATCAACAAGCTGGCCAAGGCCCACTATCTGTGCGTCAACATCGAAGCCGATCAGGCTGTGATGGCTGAACTGGAACACGCGTTCAAGTTCAACGATGCCGTGCTGCGTCACCTGACCGTCGTCAAGAAGAAGGCTGATACCGGCCCGTCTTCGATGATGAAGACCGTCGAGCGTGAAGAGGCCCGCAAGGCCCAGCAAGCTGAATTCGCCGCTGCCAACAACTAAGGCCTGCGTCCAGTTCGTTTGACTGATTCAAAGGGGAAGTGAACCACGTCGCTCTGACCGCCGTGATCGTTGAGGCCAAGCCGATGCGATTCACACCTGCCGGTCTGCCCGCCATTGACCTGCGGCTCGAATCCGAGTCGGAGGTCGAAGAAGCTGGGCAGAAGCGCAAGGTGCAGGTGGCCATCAGGGCTGTTGCGCTCGGTAGTAACGCCGAACGGCTTGCCAAGCAGGCCCTCGGCTCGGTCTGGAAATTCTCCGGATTTCTGGCCACACCGCGCAACGTCAAGACCGTCGTTTTTCACATCCAGGAATTCCAGCAAGATTAAATTTCAGGAGGCCAACATGGCCACGTTCAAGAAGTTCAACAAAGATAAGCGCCCGAAGCGCAACACCCAGTCCCTGCTGTTCAAGCGCAAGCGCTTCTGCCGCTTCACCGTCGCTGGCGTCGAAGAAATCGACTACAAGGATGTCGACACCCTGCGTGACTTCATCGCTGAAAACGGCAAGATCATCCCCGCTCGCCTGACCGGCACGCGCGCCATCTATCAGCGTCAGCTGAACACTGCCATCAAGCGCGCCCGCTTCCTGGCTCTGGTGCCTTACAGCGACCAGCACAAGATCTAAGGAGAACAACCATGCAAATCATCCTGCTCGAAAAGGTTGTGAACCTGGGTAACCTCGGCGAAATCGTCAAGGTCAAGGACGGCTACGCCCGCAACTTCCTGATCCCGTCGGGCCGCGCTCGCCGTGCCACCGAAGCTGCCAAGGCTGAGTTCGAAGCCAAGCGCGCTGAGCTGGAAAAGGCCGCAGCCGCCAAGCTGGCCGAAGCCCAAGCCCAAGGCGAAAAGCTGGCTGGTACGACCGTCAAGGTCACCCAGAAGGCTGGCGTTGATGGCCGTCTGTTCGGTTCCGTCACCAACCACGACATCGCTGAAGAACTGATCAAGCAAGGCTACCAAGTGGTCAAGGCTCAGATCCGTCTGCCCAACGGCCCCCTGAAGGTGGTTGGCGACAGCACCATCAGCGTTGCCCTGCACACTGATGTGGTCGTTGAAGTGAATGTTTCCGTGTACGGCGAAACTGCCTGATCACCGAAACCACTGCTTCTGTCAAGCCGCCTTCGGGCGGCTTTTCTTTTGGGGAAGTCGCCAGGGTCGAAGTGCGTTTATCCCCTTGATTTCCCCTCATCATGCACAGCTTATCCCCAGCCCTGGGGCTGACGGAAGGCGTTGAAACGCTTACGATTTAAGGCTGCCAAGGAAACCCATGTCTGCCATTTTTCCGCCTGTCGACTCTGATTTCGAGCCTGATTTCCATCTTCCTGCCGGAATCGAGATGCCGCCGCCACTTGAGTCGGCGCCGGCGCAGCACGCGATCGAGCGCACGGTGGACCGTGAGGTGGCCAAGCTGCGCGTGCCGCCGCATTCGATCGAGGCCGAGTCCAGCGTGCTCGGGGGCTTGCTGTTGGACAACAGTGCCTGGGATCGTGTGGCCGACGTGGTGAGCGAAGGTGACTTCTACCGCTATGAGCACCGTGTCGTATTCGGGGTGCTCAGCTCGCTGATCAACTCAGGCAAGCCTGCCGACGTGATCACGGTCTATGAAAGCCTGCAGAACCTGGGCAAAGCCGAAGAGGTGGGGGGGCTTGGTTACCTGAATTCACTGGCCCAGTATGTGCCCAGTGCCAGCAACATCCGCCGTTATGGCGAGATCGTTCGCGAGCGCTCGATCCTGCGCAAGCTGGTCACGGCCAGTGATGAGATCGCCACCGTGGCGTTCAATCCGCAGGGGCGTGCCGTCGACAAGATTCTGGACGAAGCAGAGCAGAAGATCTTCAAAATTTCGGAAGAAGGTTCGCGCAACAAGCAGGGCTTCCAGTCCATGGATTCACTGGTGGTTGACCTGCTGGACCGCGTCCAGGAGATGGCCGACAACACCAATGACATCACCGGTGTGCCCACGGGCTTCTATGACCTGGATCGCATGACCTCGGGTCTGCAGGCCGGTGACCTGGTGGTGCTGGCGGCCCGTCCCTCGATGGGTAAAACGGCTTTTGCCATCAACATTGCCGAGCACGTGGCCTTGAACGAAGGTCTGCCGGTGGCGGTGTTCTCCATGGAAATGGGGGCCGCTCAGCTGGCGGTGCGTATTGTGGGTTCCATTGGCCGCATCAACCAGGGCAACCTGCGCACCGGCAAGCTCACTGATGATGAGTGGCCGCGTCTGACCGAGGCCATCGAGCGTCTGCGCACGGTGTCGCTGCACATTGACGAGACGCCAGGCCTGTCGCCCAGCGAGCTGCGGGCCAACTCCCGCCGGTTGGCGCGCCAGTGCGGCAAGATGGGCTTGATCGTGGTCGACTACCTGCAGCTCATGAGTGGCTCCGGGTCGGCGGCCAGTGCCGACAACCGTGCCACCGAGCTGGGCGAAATCTCCCGCGGCCTGAAGATGCTGGCCAAGGAGTTGCAGTGCCCGGTGATCGCGCTTTCGCAGCTGAACCGAAGCGTGGAGCAGCGCACCGACAAGCGTCCCATGATGAGTGACTTGCGTGAATCCGGCGCCATCGAGCAGGATGCGGACATCATCATGTTCATCTACCGTGACGATTACTACAACAAGGAAAGCAAGGACCAGAACATGGCCGAGGTCATCATCGGCAAGCAGCGTAACGGCCCGACGGGTACGGTGAAGCTGTATTTCCACAAGTCGCAGACCCGGTTTGAAAGCCTGGCCCGCGGCTCTGCCGACGATTTCTGAGCAGGCCTCCTGTTTCTGCATGATCTCAAGCACATGGGCTTGGCTGAGCCGGCATCCCTTGGGTGTGGTGTTGTGGGCCTTGCTGGGGGGGCTGCTGCTGTTGGTAGCCCTGCTTGTCTGGCGGCACGACGAACTGATGCGGCATCTGCTGCATCCAGAGCGTCGACCCATCAGCGCACAGGCGCAGGCCGATGCCCGGCGCCGCTTGCCGGGGCTCGAATCGGTGGCTTTTCGCAGTGCCGATGGCATCACTCTGCAGGGCTGGTATGTGCCCTCGCGCAATCGCGCGGCGGTGGTGTTGGTGCACGGCGCGGCCGAGAATCGCCTGTGGCTGCTGGACGAAGCTGAGTCGCTGGCCAGGCTGGGGTTTGGTGTGCTGCTGTACGACAACCGGGCCGCTGGCGAAAGTGGCGGTGACCTGCAGACCTGGGGTGATCGTGAGCAAGAGGATGTGATCGGCGCCCTCGATTTTCTGCAGCAACGCCCCGATGTCGATCCTGGCCGGCTGGGTGCGGAGGGTTTCTCCATTGGGGCCTCTACCGTGGCCTTGGCGGCCGCGCGTGATCAGCGGGTGCGAGCCGTCGTCTTGAAGGCGGTTTGGACGGGTTTGTCGGAGGAGCTTTCGCACATGCTGGGCGGCGGTTGGCAGGCACGCTGGGTCTTGCGCGACTTTGCCCGGGCGGGTGTGCGGTTGGAGCAGGTCAATCCTCTGGCCCGGATCGCGAGCCTGGCCCCCAGGCCCGTGATGGTGGTGGTGGGTGACCGTGATCACCACGTGCCCCTGGAGGTGGCCAGGGCCGTGTTCGAGGCTGCGGGCCAGCCCCGCATCTGGCGTGTGATTCCCGATGCCGACCACGTGGATTACGAGCGCCTGGGCGGCGATCCCCTGCGTGCCGAGGTGGGGGCTTTCTTTGCCAAGGGGCTGCTGCCTTGGCCGTGATCCAGTGATTTTGGTGCCTTGAAATGCAAAACGCCCGGGCATGCCGGGCGTTTGACTGGGGTTGGCCGGCCGCTGGCCGGTCCGTTCAACGCTTTGTCAGAGCACTTCGCTCGCAAAATCAGCCAGGCGCGATCGCTCGCCGCGTGCCAGGGTGATGTGCCCGCTGTGTGGCCAGCCCTTGAACTTGTCGACGGCAAAGGTGAGTCCGGACGAGCCTTCGGTCAGGTACGGTGTGTCGATCTGGGCCAGGTTGCCCATGCAGATGATCTTGGTGCCCGGGCCGGCCCGCGTGATCAGTGTTTTCATCTGCTTGGGCGTCAGGTTCTGTGCCTCGTCGATGATCACGTACTTGTTCAGGAAGGTGCGTCCGCGCATGAAGTTCATGCTCTTGATCTTGATGCGGCTGCGGATCAACTCATTGGTGGCGGCGCGGCCCCATTCGCCCGCATTGCCGCCGTCACCCTTGGCCAGAAATTCGAGGTTGTCGTCGAGGGCCCCCATCCAGGGACCCATTTTTTCTTCCTCGGTGCCCGGCAGAAAGCCGATGTCCTCACCCACGCTCACGGTGGCGCGGGTCATGATGATCTCGGTGTACCGGCGGTCATCCAGCACCTGGGTCAGGCCTGCGGCCAGTGCCATCAGGGTCTTGCCGGTACCGGCGGTGCCTGCCAGGGTCACGAAATCGATCTCAGGATCGGTCAGGAGGTTCATCGCGAAGTTCTGTTCGCGGTTGCGCGTCGTCACGCCCCACACGGCGTTCTTGGCGTGGGCAAAGTCCTTCAGGGTCTGCAGCACCGCGGTCTTGCCGCGGATCTCGGTCACTCGGGCATACAGGCTGGGCTCACCCGGGGCTTCGAAAAACACGAACTGGTTGATCAGCAGATTGGGCACGATGGGGCCCGCAATGCGGTAGTAGGTGTGCGAGCCGCTTTGCCAGCTCTCGACCGATTTGCCATTCTTGGCCCAGAAGTCGGCAGGCAATGCCATGGCGCCGGAGTACAGCAGGTCGCCGTCCTCCAGCGTCTTGTCGTTCTGGTAGTCCTCGGCGGTCAGGCCCAGGGCGCGGGCTTTCACGCGCATGTTGATGTCTTTGGACACCAGCACCACTTCGCGTGTGGGTTGGCCCTCCTGGCCTTGTGGGCTGTGCAGGTGGCGCAGCGCCTCCACCACACCCAGGATCTGGTTGTCGGCCTTGCCCTGGGGCAGGCTGGTGGGCAGTGTGTAGTTCAGTGGCCGGGTCTGGAAGAAAAGCTTGCCACCGGCTTCGCGGTGGCCGGTGGTGTCCAGTTTCAAGCCGGCCGTGATGTCGGCTCCTTGGGCGGCGGCCAGCGCATCGAGTGAGCGGCTGGTCTGGCGCGCGTTGCGAGCCACTTCGGTCATGCCCTTTTTGTGGCTGTCGAGTTCTTCCAGCACGATCATCGGCAGGAAGATGTCGTGTTCCTCAAAGCGGAACAGGCACATCGGGTCGTGCATCAGCACATTGGTGTCGAGCACGAAGAGCTTGGTCGGCCCGGTATGCCGCGCCTTGCGGCTGCGTGCTGCGACGGCCGGCGCCTCGGCTGCCACCGGTGTGACGGCGATGGGGGCGGTTGTCGGGGTGCTGGGAGTCGATTTGGTGACGGCGGGGGCTGCTGCTGCCGGGGGGCTCAGAAGGGCCGATACCTGGGTGGAGGCAGTCTTGCGTCGGCTGGGGGTCTTGACCGGCGCGGGGGCGACTGGTGCAGCGGGGATGGCCAGCAGGGCCTCGGGTGCCTCACCCTTGGCCTCGGGGTGGGCTGAATCGGCAGCGCGGCCGCGTGATCCGGCCTTGCGCGCTTTGTCCTCGCCGGGGTTGGCGTAGGCGCTGGTGGGCAGGATGGTGGCTTTCTTCGATGGGGCGGGAGGCAGGGGCATGGAAGGTCAGTCTCCAGAAAAAGCACTGAAAGTGGGAATGCGAGTGCACGGATTGGTGCAGGAAGCAAAAAAGCCGCCAGGAGACCTGAGCGGCTTTTGCGGAGGAGGGTGGCGGTGCGAAACCAGCAACATATGCGAGCCATTATGCATGACTCGACAAACCCTCCCGGGATCGGGCTGAGGGTTCTCAGGCGGCCTTTTTGAGGGCTTTGAGTTCCTTGACCGACTTCAGAACTTCGTCCACGTGACCCGGCACCTTGAGGCCGCGCCATTCTTCTTTGAGAATGCCGTCTTCGCCAATCAGGAAGGTGCTGCGTTCGATGCCCTTGACCTTCTTGCCGTACATGATCTTGTTCTTGACCACGCCGAACATGTGGCACATTTTTTCTTCGGTATCAGCGATCAGCTCGAAGGGCAGTTCCAGCTTGAGCTTGAACTCATCGTGCGATTTCATGTTGTCGCGCGACACACCGAACACGGTGGCGCCGGCCTTCACGAAATCCTTGTATTTGTCGCGGAACTGCATTGCTTCGGTGGTGCAGCCCGGGGTGTTGTCCTTCGGGTAGAAGTACAACACCAGGATCTGGCCCAGGTGGGAAGAGTTCGACACCTTGATCCCACCCGTGGCGTTCGCTTCGAATTCAGGGATGGACTTGTTGACAACGATCGCCATAGAACTTCAATCTCGTGTGACAGGTGTGACCTAAGATGGGCTGGGTCCGGAGGCATTGCACCTCTCTTTTGATTGCCCGCTCCATCCGCAACCCAAGATTTTACCTCTAAATCGGTCGACTCAGGGTTGCGCGGGCTCGTTGCCCTCGATCAACAGTGCTGCCGCCACCTTGCGGCCCTCTTGCGCCAGGATGTTGTAGGTGCGGCAGGCGGCCTGGGTGTCCATGGTTTCCAGCCCGATGCGGCGGGCCATCAGTGCCTTCAGCCAGGCCGCTGGCGGAAAACGGTTGCGTCGGCCACTGCCAAATACGATCAGTTCGCAATCAATGGCGGCCAATTGCTCGAAATGATCTTCGGTCAGGTCTTCGAAACGGCTCACGGGCCAGTTCAGGCGCTGCCCCTGAGCGCTGATGATGAGGCTGCCGGCGTGTTTCTCGCCGTTGATGGCCACCCAGCCCTCGCCGTAAGCGGTGATGGATTGAACGTCGAATTGGTCGGGTTGCAGCTTCATGGGGCACTGTGTTGGGGCGAAGAGGCGCGACTGTGGGGCGCGCTGCAGGCTGCGGTGCAGAACTGTGGTCAAATTATAGGTTTCGCTTCTGACGACTTACCCAGGAGGGGGCTTTCCCGTCACCATGAAAACTGTCCAGAAATCTGCCAAGCTTGCCAACGTCTGCTATGACATCCGCGGTCCCATCATGGACCGAGCGCGTCAAATGGAAGACGAAGGCCAGAAGATCATCAAGCTCAATATTGGCAATCTGGCGGTATTTGGTTTTGACTCGCCCGAGGAAATCCAGCAGGACATGATCCGCAACCTGCCCAATTCGGCAGGCTATTCGGACAGCAAGGGTATTTTTGCCGCTCGCAAGGCGGTGATGCACTACACCCAGCAGCAAGGCATCAAGGGTGTCACGCTTGACGACATCTACCTTGGCAACGGCGCCAGCGAGCTCATCGTGATGGCCACCAATGCCCTGCTCGACAACGGTGACGAGGTGCTGCTGCCTTCGCCCGACTACCCTTTGTGGACGGCGGCGGCCAGCCTGTCGGGCGGCACCCCGGTGCACTACCGCTGTGACGAGGCCAACGGCTGGATGCCTGACCTGGATGACATCCGCAGCAAGATCACCTCGCGCACCAAGGGCATCGTGGTGATCAATCCCAACAACCCGACTGGCGCCCTGTACTCCGACGACCTGCTCAAGGCCATCGTGGTGATTGCCCGCGAGCACGGCCTGGTGATTTTTGCCGATGAGGTCTACGACAAGGTGCTGTACGACGATGTCAAGCACACCGCCATCGGCTCGCTCAGCGAAGATGTGCTGACCCTCACCTTCAATTCGCTGTCCAAGAGCTACCGCAGCTGCGGCTACCGGGCCGGCTGGATGGTGGTGTCGGGCGACAAAAAGCCTGCCAAGGACTACATCGAGGGCCTGAACATGCTCTCGAACATGCGCCTGTGCTCCAACGTGCCCGGCCAGTGGGCCATCCAGACCGCGCTCGGTGGCTACCAGAGCATCAATGACCTGGTCTGCGAAGGGGGCCGGCTGCGCCGCCAGCGCGACCTGGCCTATGAGCTGATCACGGCCATCCCGGGCGTCAGCTGCGTCAAGCCCACGGCGGCGCTGTACATGTTCCCGCGCCTGGACCCGGCGGTCTACCCGATCAAGGACGACCAGCAGTTCTTCCTCGAACTGCTGGAAGAGACCCGGGTGATGCTGGTGCAGGGCACCGGTTTCAACTGGCCGGACACCGACCACTTCCGCATCGTGTTCCTGCCCCATGAGGACGACCTGCGCGAGGCCATCGGCCGCATCGCCCGTTTCCTGGAGCAGTACCGCAAGCGCAGCAGCGTGGTGGTCTGAGCCTTTCTATCTGTCTGTTTCAAAACTTCAAACCGTCTCGCTATGAACCCGATCAAAGTTGGCCTGCTGGGCATTGGCACCGTTGGCAGTGGCACCTTCCACGTGCTGCAACGCAACCAGGAAGAAATCCGCCGCCGTGCGGGCCGTGGCATCGAGATCACCATGGTGGCCGATCTGGACGTCGAGCGAGCGCGCGCCGTGGTGGGTGAGCAGGTGCAGGTCGTCAATGACGCCCGCGCCGTGATTGCCAACCCAGAAATCGACATCGTGATCGAACTCATCGGCGGCTATGGCGTGGCCAAGGCTCTGGTGCTCGAAGCCATTGCCGCCGGCAAGCACGTGGTCACGGCCAACAAGGCCCTGCTGGCCGTGCATGGCACCGAGATTTTCGCTGCGGCTTCGGCCAAGGGCGTGATGGTGGCCTTCGAGGCCGCTGTGGCGGGGGGCATCCCCATCATCAAGGCGCTGCGTGAAGGCCTGACCGCCAACGCCATCCAGTGGATCGCCGGCATCATCAACGGCACCACCAACTTCATCCTGTCCGAAATGCGTGACAAGGGCCTGGACTTTGAAGTGGTGCTCAAGGAGGCCCAGCGCCTGGGCTATGCCGAAGCCGATCCGACCTTCGACATCGAAGGCGTCGATGCGGCCCACAAGGCCACGCTGATGAGCGCCATCGCTTTCGGCATCCCGGTGCAGTTCGACAAGGCCTATGTCGAAGGCATCACCCGCCTCTCGGCCGCCGACATCCGCTACGCCGAGCAACTGGGCTACCGCATCAAGCTGCTGGGCATCACCAAGCGCGCTGCCAACGGCATCGAACTGCGCGTGCACCCCAGCCTGGTGCCGGCCAAGCGTCTGATCGCCAACGTCGAAGGCGCCATGAACGCCGTGATGGTGCAGGGCGATGCCGTGGGCACCACGCTTTACTACGGCAAGGGCGCGGGCTCCGAACCCACCGCCAGTGCCGTGATTGCCGACCTGGTCGACATCACCCGCCTGCACACGGCCGATGCTGCCCAGCGCGTGCCCCATCTGGCCTTCCAGCCCGATGCCATGAGCGACGTGCCGGTGCTGCCCATGAGCGAGGTCGTCACCAGCTACTACCTGCGCCTGCGTGTGTCCGACGAGGCCGGCGTGCTGGCCCGTGTGACCGGCATCCTGGCCACGGCCGGCATCAGCATCGATGCGGTGCTGCAGCGCGAGGCCGACGAGGTCGGCGGCGAGGGCTCGACCCAGACCGATCTGATCATCCTGACCCACGACACCCGCGAAGGCATCATGAATGCCGCGATGGCTGAAATGCAGGGTCTGCCCACCGTGCTGGCCCCCATCACCCGCATCCGCAAGGAAGAGCTGGCCTGAGGGCTCAGCCGCCTGTCGTGTTCGGCCACCCATTGATTCGGGTGGCGATCGCGTCAAAATGGCAGTCTGACCGGTGAGCACCGGCGGGTTGCCCTTGAATTGTTGGAACAGGAACTAAACGTGAAGTACCTGAGCACACGAGGTCACGCCGACCGCAAGCGCTTTTGTGAAATCCTGCTGGAGGGCCTGGCGCCCGATGGCGGGCTCTACCTGCCCGAGCACTACCCTCAGGTAGATGACGCCACCTTGACGCGCTGGCGCCAGGTCTACCACCAGCAGGGCTATGCCGAACTGGCCTTCGAGATCCTGTCGCTGTACATCGACGACATCCCGGCAGCCGACCTGCGGGCCCTGTGCCACAAGACCTACACCGCCGAGGTGTTCGGCACCGGCGAGATCGTGCCCCTGCGCCACCTCGAAGATGGTTTGTGGCTCGAAGCCCTGTCCAATGGCCCCACGCTGGCCTTCAAGGACATGGCCATGCAATTGCTGGGCAACCTGTTCGAGTACGAACTGGCCCGCCGTGGTGAAGAACTCAACATCCTGGGCGCCACCTCGGGTGACACCGGCAGTGCGGCCGAGTACGCCATGCGCGGCAAGAAGGGCGTGCGCGTCTTCATGACCAGCCCGAACGGTCGCATGAGCCCCTTCCAGCAGGCCCAGATGTTCAGCCTGCAGGACGACAACATCCACAACCTGGCGGTCGAAGGCGTCTTTGACGACTGCCAGGACATCGTCAAGGCCGTCTCCAACGACCTGGCCTTCAAGCGCCAGTACAAGATCGGCACGGTCAACTCGATCAACTGGGCGCGTTTGCTGGCCCAGGTGGTCTACTACTTTGCCGGTTACGTGCAGGCCACCGAATCGAACCAGCAAAAGGTGAGCTTCACTGTGCCTTCGGGCAACTTCGGCAACGTCTGTGCCGGCCACGTGGCGCGCATGATGGGCCTGCCGATCGACCGGCTGGTGGTGGCCACCAACGAGAACGACGTGCTCGACGAGTTCTTCCGCACCGGCATCTACCGCGTGCGCGGCAGCGCCGACACGCATGAGACGTCCAGCCCCTCGATGGACATCTCCAAGGCCAGCAATTTCGAGCGTTTCGTATTCGACCTGTTGGGCCGCGACGCCGCTCGCACTCAGGATCTGTTCGGTGCCCAGCTGTCCAGCCAGGGCCGTTTTGACCTCAGCGCCGACCCCTTGTTCGCCCAGGCGGCCAGCCGCTATGGCTTTGTCAGTGGCCGCAGCACCCATGCCGATCGCTTGGCCACCATTCGCGACAACTTCCAGCGCCATGGCGTCACCATCGACACCCACACTGCCGATGGGGTGAAAGTGGCCCTGGAGCAGCGCGGAGACCCGTCGGTGCCGATGATCGTGCTCGAGACCGCTTTGCCGATCAAGTTTGCCGCCACCATCGCCGAAGCCCTGGGCCATGAGCCCGAGCGCCCGGCCCGCTTCGAAGGCATCGAACAACTGCCCAAGAAGGTTCAGGTGATCCCGGCCGATGTCGCGGTGGTCAAGGCTTACATCGAACGCCATTGCGACTGATCGCAGACGCTGTGGCGGCTGCGACCCCTGCGCTTTGGCGCTGAAGCTTGAAGCCAGCGCCCCGCGCTGGCTTTTTGCCATCTGACACCCTATCAACAGCTCTGACCCACGGCCATCATCCCCGTGCGGCAGACCCAGGAGACTTGCATGAAAGTTGTCGGCTTTGCGGGCTATTCGGGCTCGGGCAAGACCACGCTGCTGGAGCGCGTGATCCCAGCCTTGCGCCAGCGCGGGCTGCGCGTGTCGGTGGTCAAGCATGCGCACCATCGCTTCGACATCGATCACCCCGGTAAAGACAGCTGGCGCCATCGCCAGGCCGGTGCCTTCGAGGTGGTGGTGGCCAGCGAGCACCGTCTGGCGCTGATGCGCGAGTACGAGCAGCCTTACCGGCTGTCGGTGCATCAGATGCTGGCCGAGCTGTATGACGGGGTGGACTGGGTGCTGGTAGAGGGCTTCAAGGAAAGCGATCTGCTCAAGGTCGAGGTTTGGCGTGCACCCGGGGGGGACTTCGCTGGCCACCCCGTGCGTTACCCCGAAGACGATTTCATCGTGGCCATCGCCACGGACGTGCCCGCAGCGGAACTGCCCGAGCCCACCGGGCGCCCGGTGCTCGACCTCAACCAAGCCGAGGCGGTGGCCGCCTGGCTGGTCGACAATGGCGACCGCTTTGAATACTCTTTCGAAAACCGAACATGAACGCATCCACCGTCGCCCTGCAGCCTGCCAAAGCGCTGCGCCCGCTTGATGACGTGCTGGCCGAGTTGCTCGGCCATGCCCGACCTTTGGATGGCGCCGCCTGGCCGGACGAGTGGGTGTCCACCTTCGAGGCCGACGGCCGTGTGCTGACCGAATCGGTGGTCTCCCCGCTGCAGGTGCCTCCGCATGACAACAGCGCCATGGACGGCTATGCCCTGCGCGCCGCCGACGCCGGCACGGCAGGCACGGTGCTGCCGGTGTCGCAGCGCGTGGCCGCGGGCGAGGTGCCCGTGCCCTTGCAGCCCGGTACGGCCGCGCGCATCTTCACCGGGGCGCCGGTGCCCCCGGGGGCCGATACCGTCGTGATGCAGGAAGACTGTGAAGCCCTCGCGGACGCGCAAGGGGCGCCCCAGGTCCGCTTTACCAAGGCGGTTCGCGTCGGCATGGCAATCCGCCGTTCTGGCGAAGACGTTCAACTGGGCGCCGTGGTGCTCGCCGGAGGGCAGCGCCTGAGTCCGGCCAGCCTGGGCCTGGCTGCCAGCGTCGGACGGGCCCGCTTGCAGGTGGCGCGGCGCCCCCGCGTGGCCTTGTTTTCGACCGGCGATGAGCTGGTCATGCCGGGCGATGTGCCGCCCGAACAATTGCCAGCCGGCGCCATCTACAACTCCAACCGCTTCTTTCTGCGTGCCCTGCTGCTGCGCATGGGCTGCGAGGTCACCGACTTCGGCATCGTGCCCGACCAACTTGAGCGCACCCGCCAGACCCTGGCCGAGGCGGCTCAGGGGCACGATCTCATCCTCACCAGCGGCGGCGTCAGCGTGGGGGAGGAAGACCACGTCAAGCCGGCCGTGCAGTCGCTGGGCGAGTTGCATCTGTGGCAACTGGCCATCAAGCCCGGCAAGCCCTTTGCCTATGGCCGCGTCGCCCAAAGCCACTTTGTCGGGCTGCCGGGCAACCCGGTGTCCAGCTATGTCACCTTCCTGATGCTGGTGCGCCCCTTTCTGTTGCGCCTCCAAGGCGTGCAGGAGGTCCGGCCCAAGACGGTGGCCCTGCCGGCCCATTTCTCCTGGGGCAAGGCCGACAAGCGTCGCGAGTTCCTGCGAGTCTGGCGCAACCCGCAGGGCGGGCTGGACCTGTTCCCCCACCAGGGTTCGGGGGTGCTGACCTCGGCCGTCTGGGGCGATGGCCTGGTTGACAACCCCGCGGGCACCACCATCGCCCCGGGCGATCTGGTGGCCTTTGTCTCGTTCACGGAGCTGCTGTCATGAGCGTTGAACTCGAATTGCGCGTGCGCTATTTCGCCTCCATCCGCGAGGCGCTGGGCCGGGGTGACGAGACGGTGCGCACCTGCGCCACCACCTTGGGCGAGTTGCGCGACGAACTGATTGCGCGGGGCGGTGCCTATGCGGATGCGCTGGCCCGCCAGCGCCCGGTGCGGCTGGCGCTGAATCAGCATCTGCGCGACGAGTCGACACCCTTGGTGGCAGGGGCCGAGGTGGCTTTCTTTCCGCCGGTCACCGGCGGCTGATCAGGACGGCTCTGCGTCCGCCAAGGGGGTAGGCGTGGGCGCCAGTGCCGGGCTGGCCCATTCCAGCAGTTCGGCCAGGCGCAGCACCACCCAGGTGGCCTCAGCGCCCGAAAAGCCGGATTCCGGGTTGCTCAGGCCGGCATGGATGCTGCGCAGAATGCCCGACTCCGAGGGGGCCTCGGCGTGGTACAGGGTCTGGGCGTGGCCCACCAACTGGCAGGCCAGGTCTTCGCACAGCTCATAGCGCTGGCGCACCACGGCCGCGGGCTCGCTAAGGCGCTGTCTTGCATCGCTGTACACGGCGATGAACGAGGGCGGGACAATGATCTGGTTGTCGTCTTCGGTCATGGGAGGGGGTGTGGGGCACAGCTCAGTCGGGCACGAAGCGGCGTTCAAAACGCTCCTGATCGGCCAGCAGTTCAAAGGTCACCATCTGTCCCATCTTCATGTCCTCCAGGCGGCAGGCGGCAAACAGGCTGTATTTGCCCGCCAGGTCAAAGCTGGGCAGGTCGATCAGTGCGTAGGGGTAGGGCACGAAAAGCTGGTGCTCAAAGACCACCCGGTGCACATTGCGCGGGTTGGGGAACAGCTTGTAGCCGTCGATGGTGATGGTTTGTGTGGCCATGGGGCGTGTGCGCGTTACAGTGCTGCCGAATGCTAAAGCAATCTTGCGTGCCCGAACGCCACGCCGCAGGAAAGAACTCGATCGATGCGAAAGGAACCCATGGCCAAAAACAACAACGAATGGACCCTCAAGGTGATGGCGCTGCTCAAAAGCGGCAATGCCCAGGCCGCCATCGGCCAGATCAAGGTGGCCCCCACCGTGGCCGACCTCCAACGCCTGCAGGCCGCCTTGCTGGCGCCGGGTGCGCCGCGGCTGCCCAATGTGGCCGAGGTGCTGGTGGAACAGATCGCATTGCAATCGGCGCCGCGCCTGCACCGCGCGCCCTGACCCCGGAGGTGCCCCATGTCCGAATCGTCCTCTCTCCAGGCCCGGCCTGTTCCGGCGCCGCTGCAGTCCTGGCAGCAGGCCGTCTCAGGCCAGCGCCGCTTTGGCCTCATTGCGCACCGCCTGCACCGCACGGGCAGCGACAGCGCGCTGGCCCAATGGGCACGCAGCAGCGAAGACCTGGTGCGGCAACTGGGGCTGCAACTGGTCACGGTCGGGGCGGCTTTTGACGCTTTGCTGAATGAAGAACTGCTGGTGGATTACCCTGGCCTGCACCGCCTGCCCAATGGGCGTGAAGGTGGGCTCATGCGGGTGGTTTCGCGCATCGCAGGGGGGCTGACCCCGGGGGAGTCGCTGGACGGCGTGATTTTTTTGATGGACCCGGTGGACCCTTCGTCCACTTTCCCGGAGGCCCAGGCCCTGAAGCGGCAATGTGTCACCCATGGCAAGCCCTTCGTCCCGACCCTGGCGGGTGCCCTGGAGTGGGTCTGGGTGGAGGCCTTGGTGGCAGGCCTGGCACCGGAGCGCCTGGGGGCCACGGCGGTGGCCGAACTGGACCCGGCGGACCAGACCCTGGCCCTGATCGCCCATGATGCCCGCAAGACCCAGATGGTCGACTTCGCCGGCCAGCACTTTGATCTGCTGTCGCGCTTTGAATCGCGTGTGGCCACCGGCACCACGGGTGGCCTGCTCAATGAGCTGGCCTGGTCGCGCGGCTGGCCCGCGGGTCAGCCCTGGGTCACCCGCTACCAGAGCGGCCCCCTGGGGGGCGATGCCCAGATTGCCGAGCTGGTGCTGGATGGCGCCTGCCAGAAGGTGATCTTTTTTGAAGACCCCCACGTGGCTCGCCAGCACGAGGCCGACATCCAGCTGATGGAGCGGGCCGTCTGGAGCGCAGGCGCCCGTTGCAGTTGCCTGAACTCACCGGCCATGGCGGCCCTCTGGGCCCAGGGCCTGGAGCGGATTCAGCCGTCCTGACGCATCGTGAACTTGCTGACCGCGCTGGTGCCGAAGGCAAACGCGGTGTACACCACGCCCGCCACGCTGGTGTAGCTGGCCACCGTCTGGGTGCTGCCGCCGCTGGCGCTGATCACGAAATCGTATTCGCCCGCCGTGAAGCTGGTGTAGCTGGAGGCGCTGTTGGCCGCGGTGTAGTCGGCCAGCAGCGAGCCGCCGTTGTAGGTCAGCTGCGCGCTGCCCGCCGTGGCGGCCAGGTTGACCAGGCGGATCTTCGACTTGGTGCTGGAGGTCGAGGGGAAGTTGTTGTCCACAAAGCTCACCACCGTGTAGGCCCCGCTGCTGTCCAAGGCCAGGGCCACGGTCATGTCATCGCCGGCCACCAGCGTCATCTGGCTGCTGACCGTGCTGCCGCTGAGGGTGAAGCCCACCAGGCGTGAACCCGCCGTGACTTGCGAGTAGGACGACACCCCATAGGCCCCGATGGTCGCGCTCGAGACCGCGGTGCCGTCCAGCGTGGCCTGGGCCGACGCGGAGGCCGAGGCCGCATTGACAAAACGCACCCGGGTCAGGGTGCAGGCATAGGTCGTGCTGCTGCCCTTTTGTGGCAGGCGCAGCACGCTGGCCAGTGTGGTGCTGTTGGTGGGGATCAGCACAAAGGTATCGATGCCCTGGTCCGACAGCGTGATGCTGGCCACGTAGGCGCGCAGGTCGCTGGTGTCACCGTTGCCGGTGATCCACAGGCTGTAAGTGCCCTTGCTCACCTTGCTGAACGAACTGGTGCCGCCTTCGGTCACGTTGCTGATGGCGGCCGACTGATTGTCCAGGCTGGTGGTGCTGGTGGTGGTGATGTAGACGTCGACGCCATCGCCTGTCTGCAAGCCGTTGATCAGGCGCAGCTTGGCGTAGCCGCTGCTGGGGGTGCTTTCGTTTTCGGTGTAGATGGTGGTGCTCAGGGCGCTCTGGGTGCCCGTCACCACCACCGAGGTGGAGGTGTCTTTGCTCAGGGTGAGCGACGACTCCAGGCTGTTCACGGCCCCGCCCGCGCTGCGCAGGCCCAGGGTGTAGGTGTCGGGGTCGGCGCCGTAGTAGCTGCTGGCAGCTGCGCTGGCCACGCTGCTGGCGATCGAGGTGGTGTCCAGGTAGGCGTCCAGCGCGCTCAGGCCCTGCGTGGCGTTGATCACCCGGATCTTGGAGCTGCCGTCGTCACCACTGCCGCAGGCGGTCAGCACAGGTGCGATGCCCAGACTGCCCAGGGCCATCAGCCAGCTGCGGCGGCTCAGTGCGTGGGGGGCAAGGGAAAAGCTTGGAGAGGGTTTCATGCGTAGGCTTCGAAAGAGGGGACACGGTGTCGGCGCCAAGGGCCAAAGCTCCGGCTCTGGCCCTTGGCGCCTGCGTATCGCGATCTTCGACGGGCCCCGTCACAAGCGAATGTCATCATGGTGAGGTTTTGTGAACCCCTCGCCTGCAACATGTCGCCCGGGTGAAGCTGTGTGAAGCCGGCCCTGTTCAGCCTGCCGAACGGTCCACCGCCAGCAGGCGCTGCACCAAGGCGGGCGACGCCGCCGTCATGGGCGCGCGCAAATGGGGCTGCAGGTGCCCTTGTGCGGCCAGCAAGGCCTTGATCGGGGCAGGATTGGGCTCGGCGAACAGCAGGGGGATCATGGGCAGCAGGCTTTGCCACAGCCCCCGCGCGGCCTGCAGATCGGATGCGGCCAACAGGGCCAGCAGGCGTGCAAAGCGCGCGGTCTGCCAATGGGCACTGGCCGCGATGGCGCCGTGGCCACCCAGGGCCAGGGTGGTGAAGATCTGGGCGTCTTCCCCCGCCAGCACCTGCAGCCGGCCGTCCTCGATCAGGGCCTGGGTCTTGGCCGGGTCGCCGCCACAGTCCTTGATGGCCTGGATGCGGGGGTGTTCCGCCAAGGCCAGCAGGGTGGCCAGGCTCAGCGTGGAGCCGGTGCGGTAGGGGATGTCGTAGACGATCAGTGGCGCCCGGGCCTGGTCCGCGATGCGTTCAAACCAGCCCTGCAGACCCGCTTGGGAGGGGCGGATGTAATGGGGCGCGGGCACCAGCCAGCCGGCCAGCGGGTACGGGGCCAGGGCGGCCACACGTTCCAGGGTGTGGCCCAGGTGGTAACCCGTCAGCCCCATCACCACGGGCAGCGAGGTGTGGGCCAGCACGGTGTCGAGCACGGCCTCCTGCTCCTGTTCGGTCAGCGAGGCGGCCTCGCCGGTCGAGCCACACACCACCAGGCCATTCAGGCCCTGCGTCGGTTGACTGTAGTGCCGGGTCAGGGTGGCCAGGCTGGCGTGGTCCACCTGGCCGGATTCATCGAAGGGCGTGATCAGGGGCAGCCAAAGACCCTGGAAGGGGGGATGGGCCGTGGCGGGCTCGGGCGGGGTCTGGCGGGTGGGTGATGGCATGCGTGTTTCCTTGGCAAAGGTTGAAGACCCGGGGGTGAACCGGCCTCGAAACGCGCAACAGGGACGGGGCAAAAAACAGGGTGGGCTCTTGCCGTGCGGCTCCATCGCTCATCCGAGGACGGAACCGCAGCTCCGGTCAGATGAGCTGGGGTTTTTTGCTTTTGTTCACGCCGCAGGCCTGCGCGGGCGCGCCGGGCGCGCGGCGCTCGGTGGCAGGCTGGGCTGGGGCGGTGAACATCGGCGCAGTATAAACGCCGCCGCCGGGGCCTTGCCTGCGGTGCCAAAATACCGACCATGAGCCGATTACCCCGTGTTGCCATCCAGACCGCCGACTTTGATGTTTCTGCCGAATTGGCCGCGCTGCGCGCCCATGACCGGCGTGTGGGGGCGGTGTGCAGTTTTGTGGGCACCGTGCGTGGCGGCAACGAGGGCAACAACGGCGCGCCCGTGCTGTCCATGGAGCTGGAGCACTACCCCGGCATGACCGAGCGCGCCATCGAGGCCATGATCGACCAGGCCCACCAGCGCTTTGACCTGTATGGCGCCCGGGTGGTGCACCGCGTGGGCCTGTTGCAGCCCGGCGAGCAGATCGTGCTGGTGGCGGTCACCTCGGCGCACCGGGGGCAGAGCTTTCTGGGCTGCGAGTTCCTGATGGACTACCTCAAGACCCAGGCGCCGTTCTGGAAGAAGGAGCAAACCCCCCAGGGGGCGCAGTGGGTGGATGCCCGTGTCAGCGACGACGCCGCGCTGGCGCGCTGGGGCATCGAAGCGCGCAATGCCTGAGGGGTTCGGGCCTCGTCAGTGCAGGTAGCCTGAGCGGCCGTGTGAGGGGCTTAACGCGTTATCGGCCGGGCCGGTGTCAGTGTCAGTGGCGGTGGCGGTGGCGGTGGCGGCCTCGGGTGGTTTCAGCGGTGTATCGGGCAGGTTCCAGTCGGTCTGGCCCAGTGTCAGGATGAGCAACTGGCGCAGGCCTTGCTGCAGGCCGGGCTCGAACTCCACATCCACGGTGCGGCCAGGGGTCTGCGGGTCCAGTCGCTCCAGAAACGAGATGGCCAGCTTGTCCCCGCGGCGCTGCTGGCTGATTTCGGTCACCAGCAAAGGCGCCTCGCCCAGCGGCAGGGTGACGTAATCAGCCCGAAAAGGTTGGCCATAGTCAGCGTGGGGCGTGGGCGCCGGCATGGCCTGAATGGGGGCCGCGTCCTGCGCCTGCGCCAGTCCTGCAGCGCCTGCGTTCGCCTGTGGCGTGCCAGGTTCGGCTGGTGCGGGCACCTCGCCCAGCAACAAGGGCCACCAGCCCTTGAGCAGCAGGCGGGTCAGCCACAGCCGCAACTCCTCGCGCGAGGTGGTGTTGAGGCGCATCAGGATGCGGTCTTGCTCGCGCTGGTACTGAAGCGACAGTTGGTGGATGTCCATGCTTTGATTTTAGTCAGCACCCAGGCGGCGGCCGGCCCTTGAAATAAGCCTGTTGGGCACAAGTTGCTGATCAACTGGAGATCACCCATGCGAATCGATAAATTCACCACCAAGTTTCAAGAAGCCCTTGGCGAGGCTCAGAGTCTGGCCCTGGGGAACGATCATGCCTACATCGAACCGGCCCACCTGCTGGTGGCCTTGCTGCGTCAGGACGACGGCCCCAAAGCCCTGTTGCAGCGCGCCGGTGTCAACGTGGCCGGCCTGCTGAGTGCCGCCGAGGCGGCCGTCAAGCGCCTGCCCCAGGTGCAGGGCCAGGAGCAGGTGCAGGTCAGCCGTGACCTGGCCGTGCTGTTCCAGGCCACCGAAAAAGAAGCCCTCAAACGGGGCGATCAGTACATTGCCAGCGAGTTGTTTCTGCTGGCCCTGACCGAAAGCAAGATCGATCTGGCCGCCACCGCCAAGACCCATGGCCTGACCCGCAAGAGCCTGGAGTCGGCCATCGAGGCCGTGCGCGGCGGCCAGAACGTCAACAGCCCCGAGGCCGAAGGCCAGCGCGAGGCCCTCAAGAAATACTGCCTCGACCTGACCGAGCGGGCCCGCCAGGGCAAGCTCGACCCGGTGATCGGCCGCGACGACGAGATCCGCCGCGCCATCCAGGTGCTGCAGCGCCGCAGCAAGAACAACCCGGTGCTGATCGGCGAGCCCGGCGTGGGCAAGACCGCCATCGTCGAGGGGCTGGCGCAACGCATCGTGGCCGGCGAGGTGCCCGATTCCCTCAAGGGCAAACGTGTGCTGTCGCTGGACATGGCCTCGCTGCTGGCCGGCGCCAAGTTCCGCGGTGATTTCGAGGAACGCCTCAAGAACGTGCTGACCGAACTGGCCAAGGACGAGGGGCAGACCATCGTCTTCATCGACGAACTGCACACCATGGTGGGCGCCGGCAAGGCCGAGGGCGCCATGGACGCCGGCAACATGCTCAAGCCAGCGCTGGCCCGCGGCGAACTGCATTGCGTGGGCGCCACCACCCTGGACGAGTACCGCAAGTACATCGAGAAAGACGCTGCGCTGGAGCGCCGTTTCCAGAAAATCCTGGTCGGCGAGCCCTCCGTCGAGGCCACCATCGCCATCCTGCGCGGCCTGCAAGAAAAGTACGAGGTGCACCATGGTGTGGACATCACCGACCCGGCCATCGTGGCCGCGGCCGAGTTGAGCCACCGCTACATCACCGA
Source organism: Curvibacter sp. GW821-FHT09D12 (assembly GCF_059416245.1). Taxonomy (NCBI): domain Bacteria; kingdom Pseudomonadati; phylum Pseudomonadota; class Betaproteobacteria; order Burkholderiales; family Comamonadaceae; genus Curvibacter; species Curvibacter sp. GW821-FHT09D12. The sequence continues at coordinate 205,838 of NZ_JBWKOU010000004.1, forward strand.
CCGCTTCCTGCCCGACAAGGCCATCGACCTGATCGATGAAGCCGCAGCCAAGATCAAGATCGAGATCGACTCCAAGCCTGAAGCCATCGACAAGCTGGACCGCCGCATGATCCAGTTGCAGATCGAGCGCGAGGCGATGAAGAAAGAGACCGACGAGGCCTCGCAGAAGCGCCTGGAGCTGATCGAGGAAGAGATTGCCAAGCTGCAAAAAGAGATCGCCGACCTCGAAGAGATCTGGAAGTCTGAAAAAGCCCAGGCTCAGGGCAGCCAGCAGGTGCGTGAAGCCATCGACAAGCTGCGCCAGCAGATTGAGGAGCTGACCCGCAAGGGCGATTTCAACAAGGTGGCCGAGTTGCAGTACGGCAAGCTGCCCGAGTTGGAAAAGCAGCTCAAGGAAGCCCAGGACAAGGAGGCCGGCAAGGCCGCCACCCAGGGCGCGCCGCGCCTGCTGCGCACCCAGGTGGGTGCCGAAGAGATCGCCGAGGTGGTGAGCCGTGCCACCGGCATCCCGGTGTCCAAGATGATGCAGGGCGAGAAAGACAAGCTGCTGCAGATGGAAGACAAGCTGCACGAGCGTGTGGTGGGCCAGGACGAAGCCATCAGTGCGGTGGCCAACGCCATCCGCCGCTCACGTTCGGGTCTGTCCGACCCCAACCGCCCCACCGGCTCCTTCCTGTTCCTGGGCCCCACGGGCGTGGGCAAGACCGAGCTGTGCAAGGCGTTGGCGGGTTTTCTGTTCGACTCCGAAGAGCACCTGATCCGCATCGACATGAGCGAGTTCATGGAGAAGCATTCGGTGGCCCGCCTGATCGGCGCGCCTCCGGGCTACGTGGGCTACGAAGAAGGGGGCTACCTGACCGAGGCGGTGCGTCGCAAGCCCTACAGCGTGGTGCTGCTCGACGAGGTCGAGAAGGCGCACCCCGATGTGTTCAACGTGCTGCTGCAGGTGCTCGACGATGGCCGCCTGACCGATGGCCAGGGCCGCACCGTGGACTTCAAGAACACCGTCATCGTGATGACCAGCAACATCGGCTCGCACCACATCCAGGCCATGGTGGGGCAGTCGTATGACGACATCAAGGACGCCGTGTGGGACGAACTGAAGAACCACTTCCGCCCTGAGTTCCTGAACCGCATTGATGAGACCGTGGTCTTCCATGCGCTCGATGCCAAGCACATCGAATCGATTGCCGGCATCCAGCTGCAGATCCTGCAGGCCCGCCTGCAGAAGATGGACCTCACTTTGCAGGTGTCGCCCGCGGCACTGGCCGAACTGGCCAAGGTGGGCTTCGATCCGGTGTTTGGTGCCCGGCCGCTCAAGCGTGCGATCCAGCAGCGCATCGAGAACCCGCTGTCGAAGTTGCTGCTGGAAGGCAAGTTTGCACCCAAGAGCGTGATCCCGGTCGACGTCGATCCGGTGCAGGCGCCCGGGGTGTTCCACTTCGGTGCGGCCAGCGCGGCCTGACCGCGGGGCCGTCCCGCGACCGCTTGAACTTTGAGGCTTCGGCTCTATCTGAGCCATGCACAGCCCGACGCGCCTGGCGCGTCGGGCTTTTCGTCTTGAAAGGAACCCATGTCCGGACTCAACCAGGCCCTGGCCACTTTGTCCCGTCTTTTGTTGCGCCTGCTGCTGGTGGCCGGTGCGCTGGTGCTGGTGCTCAGCCTGCTCGCGGCCATGGCCTTGCTGGCCCTGGCCTGGACCCTGCGGGCCGGCTGGGCCCGGCTCACTGGGCGCCCTGTCACGCCCTGGGTGCGGCGCTTTGATCTGGGCCAGCAGTTTGGCGACGTGCTGCGGCGGGGCCAGGCCGGGGCAGGCGGGGCGGGGCGTCGCGCCCCGGCCGATGTCACCGACGTCGAGGTGCGCGAGATCATCGAGGTGACCGAAGTGACTGATTTGGGCGACCGCAGCCCTCGCTTGCCGCCGCGCTGAACGGCCTGGGCGGCCTGAGCGGCCTGAGCGGCTCGGCGTTCCGGTGCCAGCCAGGGCTACCAGCCGTTTACCAAAACCTCAATCAGGCTTTACCTGCGGCTTTCAAAATGGTGAAACCGGCCCCCGGGGCCGCCACCGGTCAGGTGGCGCCTGCTGGCTGGCGCACCCTTGAACCAGCCCAGGAAGCCCATGCCAGCGCGGCGCTTTGCCATCACGGCCACCGACCGTTACCTCGGTGTTTTCAAGGCCTTTGTCGAGGCAGGCTGGCAGCCGGTGAAGCTGTTCACCGCCCCCACCGACGAACGCATCTCCCACAACAAGGCCACCATCGCCTATGCCCGCAGCCTGGGGTTGGACATCCAGCTCTCGCCGCTGGACCCGGCCGCCATGGCCGATCTGCAGGCCCGCGATTGCGAGCTGCTGGTGCTGGCCAGCTACCAGTGGCGCATCGGCGACTGGGCGCCTTATCTGCGCTATGCCATCAACTTCCACCCCTCGCCGTTGCCGCGTTACCGTGGACCCTATCCTCTGGTGCAGGCCTTGTTGGACCGGCAAAAGCGCTGGGCTGTGAGCTGCCACCAGGTCACGCACGAGTTTGATGCCGGCGATGTGCTGGCCAGCCGCAGCTTCGAGCTGACCGACGACGAGTGCCACGAGAGCCTGGACCTCAAGGCCCAGATCGCCGCCGGGCAACTGGCCACGGCCGTGGCGATGAATCTGGACGCCCTGTGGGCGCAGGCCCAGCCCCAAGGCGAGGGGCACTACGTGAAGCTCTGGAGCGACGACGACCGCCTGCTGGATTTCGAACGTGGTGTGGACGAGTTGCAGACCCAGTTGCGTGCCTTTGGCCGTTTTGAATGCCTGGCGAGGGTCAACAACGTGCTCTTCCATGTGCGCCGCGCCGCGGCCTGGAAGCAAGGGCATCGTTTTCCGCCCGGGGCCGTGGTGCACAGCGACGGGCCCCGGCTGGTGCTGGCCTGTCGCGACGGGTATGTGGCGCTGCTGGAGTGGAGCCTGCTGGCCCCGGGCACACCGACCGAGACCCCGGCGCGCTGAAAGCTCTGTGGGCCCGGGCTTCAGCACGGCCCACCCCGCCCGATAATGCCCGCTGGCTGAATTGCGAGGGGCCCATGCGCTTCATCACCGACACCATTCCCGTTCTCAAGGCCCGCCTGGCGCGCGGCGAAACCAGTTGCGAGGCCCTGGTGGCCGGCGCCCTGGAGGCCGCGGCTGCACCGGCGGCAGCCAGCGTCTTCACCACCTTGTACCCCCAGGCCGCCCTGGCTGCCGCCCGCCACGCGGATGCGCAGCGCGCTGCCGGTGTGGCCCTGCCGGCCCTGGCGGGCCTGCCCGTCAGCATCAAGGACCTGTACGACGTGGCCGGCGAGACCACGCTGGCCGGCTCGGTGGTCTGCCGCGGCGAGCCTGCGGCCGGTGCAGACGCGCCGGCCGTGGCCCGGCTGCGCAACGCCGGTGCGGCGCTGCTGGGCAAGACCAACATGACCGAGTTCGCTTTCTCGGGTGTGGGCATCAACCCCCATCACGGCACGCCACGCAACCCGGCCGATGCCGGGGTGGCGCGCATTCCCGGGGGCTCTTCGTCGGGGGCCGCCGTCTCGGTGGCCCTGGGGCTGGCCGTGGCGGGCCTGGGCTCGGACACTGGCGGCTCGATCCGCATTCCTGCGGCCTTGTGCGGCCTGGTGGGCTTCAAGAGCACGCAGTCGCGCGTGCCACGTCAGGGCGCACTGGAGTTGTCGCGCAGTCTGGACACCGTGTGCGCCATGACCCGCAGCGTGGCCGACTGCCTCACGGTGGATGCTGTGCTGGCCGGTGCGCCGCTGCCCGTGCAACGTCGCCCGCTGGCCGGCCTGCGTCTGGCCCTGCCGCAGACCGTGCTGCTCGATGGCCTGGCGCCCGAAGTGGCCCAGGCCCATGCCCGTGCGCTCACGCGGCTGTCGGCGGCTGGCGCTCAGTTGATCGACATTCCCCTGAGCGAGCTGGCCGAGATCCCGCGCTTGAATGCGCCCGGCGGGTTCTCGCCGGTCGAGGCCTATGCCGTGCATCACCAGCGTCTGGCCCGGGCGCGGGGGCAGTTCGACCCCCGCGTGGCCGCCCGCATCGAGTTGGGGGCGCCCGTCACGGCCCGCGAGTACATCGCCATGCAGGACCACCGAGCTGACTGGATCGCCCGGGTGGAGGCGGTTCTGGCGGGCTTTGACGCGGTGCTGTGCCCAACCGTGCCCGTGTTGGCGCCGGCCATCGACGAGCTGGTGGCGTCTGACGAGGCCTTCTTCAAGGCCAATGGCCTGCTGCTGCGCAACACCTTTGCCTTCAACTACCTCGATGGCTGTGCCTTCAGCCTGCCCTGCCAGCCCGCGGGCGAGCTGCCGGTGGGGCTGATGCTGGCCTCGGTGCGCGGCGACGATGCGCGCCTGGCCAGCGTGGCGCTGGCGGTGGAGCAGGCGCTGGCCTGAGGCGCCTTGAGGCGCCCTTGGGCGCCAGGCTTGTCAGCGTCGCCTGGTGCGTTTTCAGCCCGGCGGGCGGCGCAGTTCGCCCAGCGCCTCGCGGGCCGATGACGCCACCCGCGCCGCATCGCGCAGGGCCACCTGCAGGCGTCGGTTCATCCAGGGCAGCACGTCCTCACTGAGCGGTTTTTCCGGCAGCAGGTCCAGCCCAGCGTCCAGGGCGGCTGCTTCAACCTGGGTTTCCACCTCGCTGTTGCCCGGTGGCCGTTGGCCTGGGGTCAGCAGCGTGTCCAGTGTCTTCTGGGCCGCCTGCACGGCGGCCTGTGCTTGCGCCCGTTGCAACTCGGAGCCCTCGCGCAACTGCATCATGCGCAACATCGACAAGTGGGCCATCAGGCGCTGGGCGTGGTCCAGCAGGCGGGTCAGGGGCTGAAGCGGCAGTTGCACCTGGCGCGGCTCGAAGCTGCTGCGTTGCAGCGCGGTGGCCAGCAGGCTCAGGGCGTCGTAGGCCTGGCGCCGGGCCAGGCGCTGGGCCACCGTGCGCTCGGGGTGGGCCGGGTCGTGCGGGGCCAGTGCCGCATGGGCATAGGCGCGCAGCGCCAGCAGCAGGCGCGGTAGCGCGCGGGGCAGGGCCCGCCGCTCCCACGAGGGCAGCACAAAGCAGAAAGCCCAGGCCATCAAGGCGCCCAGCAGGGTGTCGCCCAGGCGCTCGGCAATCGGAAAGCCGATCGCCGGGTGGGCCAGATGGGCCTGCAACAGCGCCATCACCGTGGCCGCCGAGGCGGTGACCAGGTAGCGTTCCACGGCGAAGCTGTGCGCCAGGCCGACGGCCATCAAAAAGGCCAGTGTCAGCACCCAGGGGGCGTGCACATGGGCCAGCCCCATCACGATCAGGCAGCCCAGCAAGGTGCCCAGCACCCGGATGTTGCGCCGCGACAGCGTCTGTTCCAGGTTGCCACGCAGCACCACGGCCACGCTCAACACCAGCCATTGGGGGTGCGCGGTCCAGGGCAGGGCCAGTGCGATGTAGTAGGCCGCGCCCAGCGCCAGCGCGGCCCGCAGGGCGTGGCGCAGCACGGGCGAGGCCAGGCTCAGATGGGGCTTGAAGGCCGACAGCGGCCAGCCTTCAGGGGCCACGAAAAGTTGCAGTTCCTTGCGTGTCAGTGGCAGTTCACCGTCGCCTTGGCGCAGCAGCGCATGGATGGCGTCCACGTCATCGGCCAGGTGTTGCACCCGGTTCACCAGCGCGGGCAGCAGGCGCGCCCGCACGTCGTCCGATTGCAACAGCGGGTGGGTCATGAATTGGTCGCGCAAGGCCAGCCGCAGCGGCGGCTCGTCTTCATCCGGGGGCGGCAGGCCACGCACACCGGCCTGGGCCTGGTCCAGCCGGTAAGCCAGGTGCCGCAGGCGTGCTGCCAGGGCGGCCCGCACCTGCAGGGCCAGTTCGTCGCTGCCCAGCAGCTCCAGGTCGAGGCGGCTGGCCAGCAGGATGTCGCGCAGGTCGATGGCCCGCAGCAGCATGCCGGTGTCGCGGCGTGCGCGGGCCGAATCCGGGGCGGCAAACAGCAGGTCGCGGGCGGCCTGCAGGCGTTCGGCCAACACGGCTTCGTCGCGCACCCAGGTCTGCAGCGAGTCCCGCGCCTGGTCGGTCTCAGCGGCCCCTTCCACGACCCCGGCCCTTGAGCGCAGCAACTGGGCCGTGGCGTCCAGTGCCGTCGCCAGGGCCAGGCTGCGGTAGCGCGGTTGCAGCAGGCGCACCAGGACCTGGGCCCAGGCCAGGTAAACGGCCGAGCCTGCGAGGGTCCAGAGCAGCAGTTCGCCGGGTGGGGTGCCCGGGGGCATGCCCATGGTGAAGACGATGGCCAGCACGGCCGAAAACGACACCGGCCCGGCCCGGGGGCCCCAGGCCAGGGTCATCATGCCCAGGAACACCAGGCCCATGATGGCCAGGCCGAGCACCCTGGGGTAGGGGTCAAGGGCGGCCACCGTCCAGGTGGCCAGGGCGCCCAGGGCGGCCGCCAACAGCACCCGGTGCAGCGAGCGCCGCGGTGTGGTGGGCACATCGGCCAGGCTGGAGAACACCGCGCCGCTGCTGGCCAACTGCGCCAGGTGCAGCGTGGTTTGGCTGCCGAACAGCCACTGGATCAGGCCGATGCCGAGCGCCACCCCCAGGCCGTTGAGAACATGGGGGGGCAGGCGGAGCAGCCAGGTCAGGGGGTAGAAAGAACGCATGGGCAAGGCAAGAGGGGGCTGTCGGAGACCTGCGGCAGCATAGCGTGAGCCGGCGGCCTTGTCTGTGAGGATGTAACCGGATGAACGGCTCGCTTTCAGGCCACGCCTGGGCTGCTTCGGGCCTTGCCGCTGAAGTGGCTGGGGGGCTGTCCCATGGCGGCTCGGAACATGGCCGTGAAAGCACTCTCGCTGGCGTAGCCGCTGGCGGCCGCCACCAGGCTCACCGGCTGGCCGCGGGCCAGCAGGGGCAGGGCATAGGCCAGCGTGGCCTGCTGGCGCCACTGCTGGTAGCTCAGGCCCAGTTGCTCGCGGAACAGGCGAGCCACGGTGCGCTCGCTGGCGCCCACGCTGGCCGACCACTCGGCCAGCGTGGCCCGTTCACCCGGGGCCCTCAGCACCGCTTCGCACAGGGCCCGCAGGCGCTTGTCGCCGCCCTCGCGCGGGGGCAGGGGTACGCCCATGCGGATCTGCGGCGCCTGCAGCAGTTCATCGCACAGCAGGGGCTGGATCAGGCGCTCGCGTTGCAGCAGCGCCTGTTGCCTGATTGGCTCGACCCGGCTCAGCTGGGCGTCGGAGTGGGTGTCCAGGCTCAGCACCAGGGCGCGCATCAGCTCGGTGACCTCGATCACCACGCAGCCTTGCCAGGGGGCCTGCTGCGGGGCCGCCAGGTGGTGCAGGTAGAGGGTGTGCAAGTCGGCGTCTTCCACCACATTGATTGAATGGCTCATGCCGGCCGGTACCCAGACCGCCCGGGAGGGCGGCACGATGAAGGTGCCGTCGTCGGTGCTGAGGCGGCACACGCCATTGAGCGAGAAGGTCAGCTGGGGCCACTCGTGGTGGTGCGGCACCACCTTGGTCTCGGCCTGCAGGTGGCGCATCTTGGCGCGCAACGGCCGATCCGCCGTGGGCAGGTAAAGGTGTGGGGTAAGGCTGTCGACCACGTCGCCGGCGGGGCGCACGGCCACCGGCCGGAGGGCGCTGCGTCGGGTGAGGGGGCGTCGGGTGGCGGGCATGTCGGCGGGCTGATTTGTCTTGATTTCGATGGATTATGTCTTTTCATCGTCAACAAGACGAGCGCGCTCCCCCTAACATGACCCTCGTCAAGCCACTCGGGAGCCTGTTTCATGTCCACTACCGCCCACGCCTTGCCCGTGCCCACTGTTCGTCAGGATGCCACCCTGATCGGCCTGGTGGGTCTGGCCCACGGCATCAGCCATTTCAGCCAGCTGGTGCTGGCGCCCTTGTTTCCCTGGCTCAAGGACGCCTTTGGCGTGAGTTACACCGAGCTGGGTTTTGTGCTCACGGTGTTCTTCGTGGTGTCATGCATCGTGCAGGCGCTGTCGGGCTTTGTGGTCGACCGCTACAGCCCGCGCCCGGTGCTGTTTGCCGGCCTGGGCCTGCTGGGTGTGGCCCTGCTGGGCTATGCCGCGGCGCCCAACTACTGGATGCTGCTGTGCTGTGCCGTGCTGGCCGGCATGGGCAACGGGGTGTTCCACCCGGTGGACTACACCTTGTTCAACCGCAAGGTGGCCACCACCCGCCTGGGTCATGCCTACAGCGTGCACGGGATCACGGGCAGCCTGGGCTGGGCGCTGGCCCCGGCCCTGGTGGTGCCCTTGGCCATGGCTTTTTCCTGGCGCGTGGCGTTGGCCAGCGCGGGTGGGCTGGCGCTGGTCGTGCTGGCCGTGCTGTGGTTCAACCGTGAGGTGCTGAGCTTGCCCGGCGCCGCAGCCGTGCCCAAGCCTGCATCCTCTTCCTCGGCCAAGAGCACCGCTGCGGCGGCTGGCGGCCTCGATTTCTTGCGCATCCCGGCGGTGTGGATGTGTTTCGCGTTCTTCCTCTTCTATGCCATGGCGCTCAGCGTGGTGCAGACCTTTGCGCCGGAGGCCGCCCGGCAATTGCATGCCGTGCCCGTGACCCTGGTGGCGGTGTGCCTGACCATCTACATGGTGGCCAGCGCCGGTGGCATGGTGCTGGGGGGCTTTCTGGCCTCCGATCCCACGCGTTGCGAGCGCATCGTGGCCGTGGGCATTGGCCTGGCGGCCCTGGTGGCACTCAGCCTGGCGCTGGCCCCGGTGCCGGCCAGCCTGGTGCCGGTGCTGTTCGGCTTCATGGGCTTTGCCAATGGCATTGCCGGCCCTTCGCGCGATCTGCTGGTCAAGCGCTCCACGCCCGAGAACGCCACCGGCCGTGTCTATGGGGTGGTGTACGCGGGGCTGGACATCGGCCAGGCCATCTCGCCGCTGGTGTTTGGTCGGATGATGGACCACGGGCAGTACACCAGCGTGCTGGTGGGCCTGGCCGTGGTGCAGGCCGTGTTGATCGCCAGTGCCTTCAATGTGCGGCGGGTGCGCCGCACTGCAGCGGGCCTGCAGCCGGCCTGAGCCCGGGGAGGGCAGGGCCGTTTCAGGCCGCTGGGGCGACGGGGTCGAACACCACCGGGTGGGCGGGGCAGGCACGCACGCCGATCCAACTGCCCACGGGGTGCTCCAGATGGCTGGGCACCTGGGCCAGCAGCCGCTGGCCGTCGGCCAGGCGCAACTCGTACAGCGATTCGGCGCCGCGGAACAGTTTGCGAACAATCTGGGCCTGGGGCGCACCCGGGGCCGGGTCGCAGGCCACATCGCTGGCGCGCAGCAGCACGTCGCAGGGGCCGTCGGCGCAGTGCGCCGGGGCTGGCAGGGGCCCCAGGGCGGTGTCGATCCAGCGCTGGCCGGCCTGATGTTGCACGCGGCCGGGCGCGAACACCCCGTGCCCGATGAAATCGGCCACAAAACGGCTGGCCGGTTCGCGGTAAACCGTGCCGGCGTCGGCCCACTGGTGCATCCGGCCTTGTGACATGACCCCGATCAGGTCGCCCAGGGCAAAGGCTTCCATCTGGTCGTGGGTGACAAAAAGCGCGGTGGTCTGGGCTTCCTTGAGGATGCTGCGCACCTCGTGGGCCAGGCGCTCGCGCAATTCCACATCCAGGTTGGAGAACGGTTCGTCGAGCAGCATCAGGTGGGGCTTGGGCGCCAGGGCCCGGGCCAGGGCCACCCGTTGTTGCTGGCCGCCCGAGAGCTCATGCGGAAAGCGCTGGGCGCTGGAGCGCAGCCCCACCAGGCCCAGGACCTCATCCACCCGCTGGGCCTGCTGGGCCCGCGGCTGGCGGTGCAGTCCGAAGCGGACGTTGTCCGCCACGCTGAGGTGGGGGAACAGCGCGTAGTCCTGGAACACCATGCCGATGCGCCGGCCCTCCGGCGGCACATGCCCGCCCTGGCCGCTGACCCACTCGCCGGCCAGCCGGATGGTGCCGGCACTGACGGGTTCGAGGCCGGCCACGGCGCGCAGCAGCGTGGTCTTGCCACAGCCCGAAGGGCCCAGCAACACCCCGATCTCGCCGGCCTTCAGGCCCAGGCTGGCGCGGTCCACCGCCAGGTGTTCGCGGCCAGGATAGCGGATCTCCAGATCAAGGACTTCAAGAAACATGGGGCGATTGTAGGGAGTCCATGGGCCGCGATATTGGCTCCTACAATGCCGCATGATTTTTCGTCCGGGCTTCTTCTCGCGTGCCGTTCTCTGGGGGATCGCCCTGCTGCTGGCCTTGCCCGTGCTGGTGGTGATCGGGGCCTGGCTGCAGTGGAATGAAGGCTCGCACGACCTGCTGCGCAACATGCTGGACACAGTGTTGCCCCGCTATGCCGCCACCACCGTGCTGCTGTCGCTGGGGGTGGGTGTCGGGGTGGTGTTGCTGGGCAGCCTCTGCGCGGTGCTGGTGTCCCTGTTCGACTTTCCGCTGCGCCGCACCTTTGAATGGGCCTTGCTGCTGCCGCTGGCCATGCCAGCTTATGTGCTGGCCTATGCCTACACCGACTTCCTGCAGTTCAGTGGCCCCTTGCAGACCTGGATGCGTGCGGCCTGGGGCCTGGAGGGGCGCCTGCTGCCCAACATCCGCAGCGTGGGGGGCGCGATCGGCGTCTTCATCCTGGCCTTGTACCCCTATGTCTACCTGCTGGTGCGCACGGCCCTGGCACAGCGGGCCCAGTTGCTGATGGAGGCGGCCCGCCTGCTGGGGGCGTCGCTTGGCCGGCGGGTGTTCCGTGTGGCCTTGCCGATGGCCCGGCCCGCCATGGCGGCCGGGGCGGCCCTGGCCCTGATGGAGACCCTGGCCGATTACGGCGTCTCCAGCTACTTCGGCATCCAGACCTTCACCGCCGGCATTTACAAGGCCTGGCTGGTCATGGAGGACCACATTGCCGCGGCTCAACTGGCCACTGTGTTGTTGCTGATCGTGGCACTGTTGTTGACCTTGGAACAACGTTCCCAGGCTCGCCTGCGATTTGCCAGCCAGCGGCTGGACCGGGCTTCGGCAGGCTCGACCGTGCTCAGACTGGGGGGGTGGCAAGCCGGGCTGGCGATCGGCCTTTGCGCGCTGCCCGTGCTGCTGGGCTTTGTGTTGCCGGTGGGCTTCATGCTGCGCGCCCTGCACGCCGCCGGCGAGGTGGCTCTGCCCTGGGCGCGCTTCGGTCGCTGGGCCTTTGACAGCCTCGCATTGGGCCTGGGCACCGCCGTGCTGGCCAGCTTGCTGGCCCTGTGGCTGTCGGCCCAGTCGCGCCTGTACCCCGGCACCCAGATGCGTTCACTGTCCTATGTGATCGGCCTCGGGTATGCCGTGCCCGGTGCCGTGATCGTGGTCGGACTTCTGCTGCCTGTGGGCTGGGTGCAGTCGCGCTGGCCGCAAGGGTCGGTGGGGTCTTTGTTGACCACCACCTTTCTGGGGCTGATCTGGGCCTACCTGGTCCGCTTCGTGGCCGTGGCCTTGCAATCGGTGCAAAGCGGCTACAGCCGGGTGCCGGTTCACCTCGATGACAGCGCCCGCATGCTGGGTGTGGCGGGCTGGGGCCTGCTCAGGCGGGTGCACCTGCCGCTGCTGCGCCAGCCCATGATGGCCGCCATCCTGCTGGTGATGGTGGATGTCATGAAGGAGCTGCCCGCCACCCTGGTGTTGCGGCCCTTCAACACGGACACCCTGGCTGTGATCACCCACCAGCTGGCGCGCGATGAACGCTTGGGCGAGGCGGCCTTGCCGGCCCTGGCCCTGGTGCTGGCAGGCCTGGTGCCGGTGATCATGCTGAGCCGGACACTGCGCCGCCGTTAGTCTCGCGCAACACCTTGTATCGCGTGTGTTGATCTTCATGAGAATCATTCTTGTTCGTGATAGCATTTGCTTTCCTTTGCGTTGATTCGCAAAGTGATTGCAATTTCTTCACCCGAATCGACACCTTCTGAGCTGACCTTGGCGAGGCCCTCACACATGCGACGCATCCTTCCGATCTTCTTGTTGGCCCTTGCGGCGCCGTGGCTGTCCGCGCATGCGGACGAGGGCTCGGTCAACCTCTACTCGGCACGCCATTACCAGAGCGACGATGCCCTCTACAGTGCCTTCACCAAGGCCACCGGCATCAAGATCAACCGGGTCGACTCGGATGACGCCGGCATCCTCAGTCGCCTCAAGGCCGAAGGCAGCGCCTCGCCTGCCGATGTGATTTTGCTGGTGGATGCGGCCCGCTTATGGCGTGCCGAGAACGACGGCCTGTTCCAGCCGATCCGCTCCAAGACGCTTGAAGAAGCGATCCCTGCGCAGTTCCATGCCCAGCCCAAGGCCGATGGCGGCATCGCCTGGTTCGGTTTCTCGACCCGTGCCCGCGTCATCGTCTTCAACAAGATCAAGTACCGCAAATCCGATTTCGACACTTACGAAAAGCTCGCCGATCCCCAGTTCAAGGGCAAGCTCTGTACCACCACCGGTTCCTCTCCCTACAACGTGAGTCTGTTTGGTTCGATGATCGAGCACATCGGGGCCGCGGCCACCGAAACCTGGTTGCAGGGCCTGGTCAGCAACATGGCCCGTTCCCCCCAGGGCGGTGACACGGACCAGATCCGCGCCGTCGCCAGTGGGGAATGCAGCGTGGCCCTCTCCAACAGCTACTACTACGCCCGCCTGATGCGCTCCAGCAACCCCGAAGACCGTGCGGTGGTGGAGAAGGTGGGGGTGGTGTTCCCCAACCAGTCGAGTTGGGGCACGCACGTCAACGTGGCCGGCGGTGCCGTGGCCCGCTACTCGAAGAACCAGGCCAATGCCGTCAAGTTCCTGGAGTACCTGGCCAGCCCCGACGCACAGAAGCACTTTGCCAATGGCAACAACGAGTGGCCGGTGGCCAAGGGCGTGCAGTTTGACAACGCCGCCCTCAGGTCGATGGCGGGCGGCGGCACGTTCAAGAGCGAAGTCATCCCGGTGAGTGCCGCTGGCCAGAACCAGACCAAGGTGCAGCAGATGCTGGACCGCGTCGGCTACCGCTGACCCTTTTCCCCAGGTTGTGGCCGCCGCTTGCGGGGGGCGCCACGCCATTTTTCAAATCAGCCAGCGACTGCACAGCGCAATGCGGGTCGTCAGCCATCGGCCTGGGCTTTGGCCTGGGGCCCACCCACACACTGGAGTTTTCATGCAACGCAAAAAGATGTCCCGAAATCAGCCTGCTGCGACGCGTCAGGCCGTCTCCGTGCCCGGCAAGGTGCTGCCCCTGGCGGCGCTCATGTTGGCAGGTTCGCTGGGCACGGCCCAGCAGGCGCTGGCGCAGAGCGAGGAAAAGTCCCTCAGCACCGTGACCGTCAAGGACACCAAGGAGGGCCCGACCATTGCCAAGGAGAGCCTGCTCGTCAAGCAGACCGGCATCGCCAAGGGCAACCAGGACATCCGCGACATTCCCCAGACCGTGACGGTGATGACCGAGCACTACATGGACGACCGCAATTTCGATGATCTGCGCGAAGTGCTGAAGTCGGTCTCGGGCGTGACCTTCCAGGCTGGCGAGACCGGTGAGGAAGACGTTCGCATCCGCGGCTTCTCGCTGCAGCAGGCCGGCGACATCTATGTCGATGGCCTGCATGACAACGCCATGGTCCAGCACGACACCTTCAACCTCGACCGGGTCGAAGTGCTCAAGGGTTCGGCCTCCATGCTGTTCGGCAAGGGCTCGACTGGCGGGGTGGTCAATCAGGTCAACAAGCAGCCTTTCCTGATGGACCAGAGCGAGATCAACGCCACGGTGGGCAACGGCCGCTCGGCCCGGGTCTCGGCGGACATCAACCGCCAGACCGGCGAGTCGTCGGCCTTCCGGGTGAACATCATGCGCCAACAGGCCGACAACTGGGGCGCCACGGTCAAGAAGGAGGGCGTGGCCCCCACCTACCGCTGGGGCATCGGCGAGCGCGACGAGTACTCGATCGGCATGTACCACCTGCGCACCGAGGGGCGCCCGATGTACAACCACCCCTGGCTGATCAACAACGGCAGCACCACCGCCAGCAACAACAGCAGCGGCACCATCACCCCCGTGCTCGACGCCACCGCCTACTACGGGCTGGCCAGCGACTACCTGCGCACCGAGTCCAATTACGGCACGGTCACCCACAAGCGCCGTCTCGATGGCGATGCCGAGATCAAGACCACGCTGCGCTATGGCCACTACTCGCGTGACCTGTTGGCCAGCAACATCAGTTGGGGCAGTGTGACCACCGCGTCCAGCCTCAGCGACAGCACGGTGCTCAACCGCCGCTTCAAGGCGCGTCGCAACGACTCCAACATGCTGCAGGTGCAAAGCGAGTACACCGGCAACGCCCACTGGGGCGGCCTCAAGCACAGCCTGGTGGGCGGCGTCGATTACTACGACCAGCGTGCGCTGCAGAACAACAATGCCACGACCGGCCTGGCCACGCCCCCCACCACCACGGTGGGCAACCCCGACAGCGGCGCCTATGTTCAAGACACCCGCTCGGTCGCCATGGCGCCCTTCCGCGCCCGTTCGCTGGGCTTCTACGGCCAGGACGTCATGAGCCTGACCGAGCAGATCAAGCTGGTCGGTGGCCTGCGCTACGACCGCTTCATGGGCAAGTATGGCGACACCAGCGGCAACAGCTTCAGCATGGACAACAACCTCTGGAGCCCGCGCCTGGGGGCCATCTGGCAGCCCAACGACACCTCGTCGTACTACGCCTCGTACGGCACCTCGTACAACACCTCGGGCGACACCTACCAGTACGGCACCGTCAACCTGAGCCTGTCGGGCACCAGCGCCACGCTGCTCAACACCCCGCCGGAAAAGAGCCGCAACTTCGAGCTGGGCGCCAAGTACGACGTGTTCGACAAGAAGGGCCTGTTCGGCGTGGCCTTGTTCCGCAGCGAGAAGTACAACGAGCGCAACACCGACGTCGACACGGCGGCCAACCAATACCTGCTCTCGGGCAAGCGCCATGCCACCGGCATGGAGTTCAATTTTGCCGGCCGCCTGACCTCGGCCTGGGAGGTGTTCTACAACCACACCTGGATCCCCTCGGCCAGCATCGACGTGAGCAGTGTGGCCTCTACCAGCGCCGCCCAGCGCCAGGGTGACCGCCCGGCCCTCACGCCCAAGCACAGCGCCACCCTCTGGAGCACCTACCGCATGCTGCCGGGCTGGCGTGTCGGCGGTGGTTTGAACTACCGGGGGGCTCAGAATCCTGACCAGAACCGCAACGTCGTGGCCCCGGCCTTCACCACCGTCGATGCCATGGTCGAGCACAACCTGACCAGCAACACCCTGCTGCGCTTGAACGTGAGCAACCTGACCAACAAACTGTATGCTGACCAGCTCTACCGAGGCTTTTACGTGCCCGGTGCGCCGCGTCGCATCGAGCTGAGCGTCAAGGCCCTGTTCTGACCTGGGGAGTCCATGCTGCTGCAACTCAAGAACCTGCTGAGCGCCGAAGAGCTCAGCACCGCCCGTGCCCTGCTCGGGGACGAGGCCCCTTGGATCGATGGGCGCAGCAGCGCGGGCATCCAGGCCCTGACCCAAAAGAACAATGAGCAGCTGGCACAGGACAGCGAGGCCTCACATGCCCTGCAGGCCCTGATCCTCGGGGCCTTGCGACGCGATCCGCTGTTCTTCTCGGCGGCCCTGCCGCGCAAGATCTTCAACCCGCTGTTCAACCGCTATGGCGGGGGCAGCAATTTCTATGGCCCGCATGTGGACGGGGCGGTGCTGCACTCCAAGGCCTCGCAGGAGTGGGTGCGCACCGATGTCTCGTGCACCGTCTTCCTCAGCGACCCGGCCGAGTACGACGGCGGCGAGCTGCTGGTGCAGGACACCTATGGCAGCCGTGGCGTCAAGCTGGCGGCCGGCGACGCGGTGCTGTACCCCGGCACCAGCGTGCACCAGGTCACCCCGGTCACGCGCGGCCACCGGGTGGCCAGCTTCTTCTGGATCGAGAGCATGGTGCGCAGCGATGAACAGCGCCGCATCCTGTTCGACCTTGACATGAACCTGCTCAAGCTGCGCGCCCAGTTGGGCGAGACCCCCGAGACCACGGCCCTGACCGGGGTCTACCACAACCTGTTGCGGCAATGGGCCCAGACCTGAAGGCCCTGCCCACCACCTTGCCCGACTACGCTCTGCGAGCGCGGGAGCGCCTGACGCCCGAGGCCTGGGCCTATTTCGATGGCGGCGCAGGCGATGAATCGACCCAGCGCCGCAACGTGGCCGCCTGGGCCCGCTGGGGCTTGCGTCCCCGGGTGCTGCAGGACCTGCGCGAAGGCCACACCCGCGTGACGCTGCTGGGTCGCGAGCTGTCCACCCCCCTGATCGTGGCCCCCATGGCCTACCAGTGCTGGGCTCACCCTGACGGCGAGCGCGGCATGGCCCTGGCAGCGGCCAGCCAGCAGTGCGGCTTGGTGCTGAGCCAGCACAGCACCACCCCATTGCAGCAGGTGGCTGCCTTGGTCCGCGCTGAGCCCGAACGCGGGCCGCTGTGGATGCAGTTGGCCAATGGCGCAGACCGGGCGGGGCTGCTGGAGGTGGCCGCCGAGGCCGAGCGCGCCGGCTACGAGGCCCTGGTGCTGAGTGTGGACGCGCCGGTGCAGGGTAGCCGAGATCGCGTGCGCCGCCTGGCGGCACAGCCCCCCGCCAGCCTGGTCACACCGCACTGGCGAGCCGCCACAGCGGCGGCGGCCGGCCTGTGCGGCGGCACCGTTGAACACGCCTTGCGCTGGGACGATCTGGCCTGGCTGCAAGAGCGCACCCGCCTGCCGATGCTGCTCAAGGGCATCACCCACCCGCTCGATGCCTGCCAGGCGGCGCGCCTGAACGTGGCGGGCCTGGTGCTCAGCAACCATGGTGGTCGGGTGCTGGACACCCAGGAAGCCACGGCCGAATGCCTGGCCGAAGTCGCGCAGGCGCTGCAGGGCGATGTGCCCTTGCTGGTGGACGGCGGCCTTCGGCGCGGCACCGATGTGTTCAAGGCCCTGGCCCTGGGCGCCCAGGCCGTGCTGATCGGCCGGCCCTGCCTGTGGGGCCTGGCGGCGCATGGCGCCATGGGCGCGGCCCATGTGCTGCGCCTGCTGCGCGATGAGTTCGAGATGGCCCTGGCCCTCTGCGGCTGCCGTTCGCCCGCCGACATCCGCCCCGACCATCTGAGGTGGCTGGCGGCCCTGCCTGCTGAATCCGACTGAAGCCGGCGCACTGGCGGCGCGAAGCCATTACGATCCGGAGTTCTTCCATTTCATCTGAGAGAACTCCGCATGGCTGAGCAGCAAAGCGCAGGACATTTGTTGGTTGAATGCCTGATCGCCCAGGGCGTGGACACTGCCTTCGGCGTGCCCGGTGAAAGCTACCTGGCCGTCCTGGACGGCTTCCACCGCTACCGCGACCAGATCCGCTTCATCACCTGCCGACAGGAGGGGGGCGCCGCCTTCATGGCCGAGGCCGCCGGCAAGCTCACGGGCCGCCCCGGGGTTTGCCTGGTCACCCGCGGGCCGGGGGCCACCAATGCCTCCATCGGCGTGCACACCGCGTTCCAGGATTCGACGCCCATGGTGCTGCTGGTGGGCGATGTGGGCAGCGATTTTCGTGATCGCGAGGCCTTCCAGGAGATCGATTTCCAGAGCTTCTTCGGCCCCAGCACCAAGGGCATGGCCAAGCGGGTCGAGCGCATCGATGATGCCCGCCGCATCCCCGAGTACATCGCCCGCGCTTTTGCCACCGCCATGAACGGCCGCCCGGGCCCCGTGGTCCTGGTGCTGCCCGAAGACATGCTGACCCAGACCGTGAGCGCCACCCCGCTGCCGCGGGTCGATGCCGTGCAGGCCTGGAGCGACCCGGGCTCGCTGCGCGATCTGCGCGGCCTGCTGCTGCAATCGCAAAAGCCCTTTGTGATCGCCGGCGGCGGCGGCTGGACCCCGCAGGCCGCCCAGGCCCTGCAGCGCTTTGCCGAGAACTGGCAATTGCCGGTGGGCAATGCCTTCCGCTTCCAGGACACCTTCGACAACCACCACCCGCTGTACGCCGGCGATGTGGGCATCGGCATCAACCCGCGCCTGGCCGCCCGCATCCGCGAGGCCGATCTGGTGATCGCCATCGGCCCGCGCCTGGGCGAGATGACCACCAACGGCTACACGCTGCTGGAGGCGCCACGCCCGCGCCAGAAGCTGGTGCACATCCACGCCAGCGCCGAAGAACTCAACCGGGTCTACCAGGCCGACCTGGTCATCAACGCCAGCATGAATGCCGCCGCCCGCAGCCTGGAGGTGCTCAGTGCCCCGGTCAGCCTGCCCTGGGCCGACTGGACCGCTGCCGCCCACGCCGACTACGAGGCCAACCTGCAACCCCAGGCCTTGCCAGGCCTGGACACGGCGCAGCCCGGCGCGATCGACATGCCCGCCGTGGTGGCCCTGCTGCAAAAGCACCTGCCGGCCGATGCGGTGCTCACCAATGGCGCAGGCAACTTTGCCAGCTGGGTGCACCGCTACTTCCGGCACTTCGGCCTGGCCCGGGGTCACAAGACGCAGCTGGCGCCCACGGTCGGGGCCATGGGCTATGGCGTGCCGGCCGGCATTGCGGCCAACCTGCTCACTGGCCGGGTGGCTTTCACCATCGCGGGCGACGGCGACTTTCTGATGAACGGGCAGGAGCTGGCCACGGCCAGCCAGCACGGCGGCAAGAGTCTCATCGTGCTGCTCAACAACGGCATGTACGGCACCATCCGCATGCACCAGGAGCGCGAGTACCCCGAGCACATCAGTGGCTCGGCCCTGGCCAACCCCGACTTCTGCGCCCTGGCCCGCGCCTACGGCTATGCGGCCGAGCAGGTCACGCGCACCGAAGACTTCGAAGCCGCGCTGCTGCGCGCCCTGGCCTGCGAGCGCGGGACCGTGATCGAGATCCCGCTCAGCCCCGAGGTCATCACCACACGCAGCACCCTCACCGCGATCCGCGAGGCGGCGCTGAAACGCTGACGCGCTGATGTGCCCCCTGGGGCTCAGTTTGACCTTGCGTACCTTTTGACGTACGCTTTTGAGCAAGGAGCCCACCATGGTCACACTCACCGCCAGCGAAGCACGCGCCAATCTGTATCGCCTCATGGATCAGGCGGCCGAGTCCCATCAGGCCATCACCATCTCCGGCAAGCGCCATGATGCCGTGCTGGTGTCGGCCGAGGACTGGCAGGCCATTCAGGAGACGCTCTACCTGCTGTCGGTGCCCGGCATGCGAGAGTCGATCCGAGAGGGCATGGCCACGCCGGTCGAGTCTTGCGCTCAGGAGCTGGACTGGTGAGCTGGCAGGTGGTCTACACCCGGCATGCGCAAAAAGATGCCCAAAAGTTGTTGGCCAGCGGACTCAAAGCCAAGGCTCAGGAACTGCTGACCCTCCTTCGGGACAACCCATTCCAGAACCCGCCGCCCTTTGAAAAGCTGGTGGGCGACCTGACGGGCGCCTACTCGCGTCGCATCAACATCCAGCACCGTCTGGTCTACCAGGTGCTGCAGGAGCAGGGCGTGGTCAAAGTGCTTCGCATGTGGTCGCACTATGAGTGAGCGGGCTGTGCTGGCCTTGCCCGTGGTCCCAAAGGCCTGAGCTCACGCCACCGCCGTCCACCAAGCCTGTGACAGCGCCGGTGCGCGCAGGTCCAGGCGCTCGCCCATCTGCGGCGCCACCAAGGGCACGCCGGCCTGCCGGGCCAGGCCGGCGATGCGATCGAAGGGCTCGTGCCAGGGGTGCAGGGCCAGGTCGAAGGTGCCGTTGTGGATGGGCATCAGGTGCCGCGCCCGCACGTCCAGATGGGCCTGCAGGCTTTGCTCGGGCTGCATGTGCACATCGGGCCAATCGGCGTTGTAGGCGCCTGTTTCCATCAGGCTCAGATCGAAGGGGCCAAAGCGCTCACCGATGGTTTTGAAGCCCTTGAAGTACCCCGTGTCACCGCTGAAGAACACCCGCACCTCGTCCTGGATCAGCACCCACGAGGCCCACAGCGTGCGGTTGCCATCGTTCAGGCCGCGGCCCGAGAAATGCTGGGCCGGCGTCGCCACCAGGCGCAGACCCTGCACCTGGGTCTCCTGCCACCAGTCCAGTTGTTGCACCTTGGCGGCCGGCACGCCCCAGGCGATCAGGCGCTCGCCCACGCCCAGCGGTGTCACAAAGTGCGCCACCTTGGGTGCCAGTTGCTCGATGGCCGCCCGGTCCAGGTGGTCGTAGTGGTCGTGTGACAGCAGCACCCCGGTGATCTCGGGCAGGTCTTCGATGCGCAGCGGTGGCGCGTGGAAGCGCTTGGGGCCCATGAAGGTGAACGGCGAGGCGCGTTCGGAAAACACCGGGTCGGTCAGCCAGAACTGCTGTCCCAGTTTCATCAGCATGGTGGAGTGACCGAGCCGCCACAGGCTCATGTCGGGGGCGGCCAGCAGCTCGGCCCGGCTCAGCGCCTGCACCGGGATCGGCCGGGCCGGCACCGTGTTGGCCGGCTTGCCGAACAGAAAGCGCCACATCACGGCGAGGGTCTTGAGGGTGCCCATGGCATGGCGCGGGGCCGCGTTGCGGAACTTGCCGTTGCGCCATTGGGGCGAGTCGGCGTAAGTGGCCTCATCGGTCGGGGCCGGGCGGGCGCAGGGAGGGACACACAGGCGGGATGAGCTCATGTCAGGGGGCCTTGGGTTCAGGAGGGCAGGGCTTGGCCCTGCAGCAGGGGTTGGCTGGCAAACAGTTCGGCCGCCCAGTCGACAAAGGCGCGCACCTTGGCGCTCAGGTGTCGGTTGGGCGGGTACACCACATAGACCGGCAGCAGCGGGTGGCCCCACTCGGGCAGCAGGCGCTGCAAGGCGCCGCTGGCCAGGTAGGGGCGGGCCTGGAAGGTGGTGATCTGCCCGATGCCCAGGCCTTGCAGCAGGGCTTCGGTGTAGGCGTTCGATTCGTTCAGGCTGATGCGGTAGGGGCCGGGGATCTCGATCACCTCTTCGCCCTGGTGGAACTCCAGCGGGTACTGGCGGCTGGTATGGGCCCCGAAGTAGGTCACCACGGTGTGCTCGCGCTCAATGTCCAGCGGGTGTTCGGGCACGCGGCGGCGCTGCAGGTAGCTGGGCGCGGCCACCGTGATGAATTCGAGGTTGCCGATGCGCCGCGCCACCAGCGATTGCTCGATCAGGTTGCCGCCCCGGATCACGCAGTCCACGTTGTCCGAGATCATGTCCACGATGCGGTCGCTTACGCCGAGGTCGAGCTGGATGTCGGGGTAGCGCTCCTGAAAGCGGGCCAGGTTCGGGATGATCAGCAGGCGGGCAATCGTGCTGCCCACGTCCACGCGCAGGCGCCCGCGCGGGTTGGCGCGGGCCTGGCTCATGCTGGCCTCGATGTCGTCGAGCTCGGCCAGCAGGCGCACGGTTCGCTCGTAGTAGGCGGCGCCGTCGGCCGTCACGGTGACACGGCGCGTGGTGCGGTTGAGCAGTTGCACCCGCAGCCGGGCCTCCAGGGCCTGGATGTGCTTGGTCACGGTGGCCTTGGGCAGGTTCAATGAATCGGCCGCGCGCGTGAACGTGCCGGCTTCCACCACGCGGGTGAATATGCGCATGGCCTGGATCTGGTCCATGGGCCCTCCTGTTGTTGTGCCCGGTTGGGTCTGGCACAAATTCTCACACGACGACCGGTCGGCATTGTTGGGCGTTTGGAAACACTGCTGTGGCGAACCAGGTGTTTATGACCGGGTCTTCTGCCACTAAAGTCGCACCATCCCATCTTGTTGCGAGCCTTGCCCACCATGCCCAGCACCCCTGAAACCGAATCGCCCCGCGCCGCCTTGGCCACGCCGCCGCTCCACCCCGGGGTCGACAGCGAGGTCGACCTGCCCGGCGGCAAGCGCGTGGCGGTTCGCGTCTACGGTCGCAAGATCCCGGGCGCGGCGAGCCCCCTGGTGGTGCACTTCCATGGGGGCGCCTTTGTCTCGGGTGACCTGGACAACGGCTGCACCGTGGCCCAGTTGCTGCTGGGGGCGGGCGCGGTGGTGGTGTCGGTGGCTTACCCGCTGGCGCCGCAGCATCCTTTTCCCAACGCGGCCGAGGCCGGCTACGAGGTGCTCAAATGGGTGTTCCGCCAGCGCAACCGGCTGGCCGGCCAGGGGGCTTTGGTTTACCTGGCGGGTGAAGAGGCCGGTGGCAACGTGGCGGCGGCCGTGAGCCTGATGGCGCGCGACCAGGCGCATCCCCCGCTGGCCGGGCAGATCCTGCTCTCGCCCATGCTGGATCCTTGCGTGGGTACGGCCTCGTTGCGCCAGGCCACCGGCAGCGCCACCTGCTGCAAGTGGGTCGAGGGCTGGCTCAGCTACCTGCGCAGCCCGCGCGACGCCGAACACCCCTATGCCGTGCCGGCCGGCTCGATGCGCCTGCAAGGCCTGCCCCCCACCCTGGTGCTGGTGGGCCCGGACGACCCCATGCGCGACGAGGCCATGGCCTATGTCACGCGCTTGCAGGCGGCGGGCCTGCAGGCCCGGGGCGAGGTGTTGAGTGCGGCCCAGCACTGGCCCGATGCCCTGTTGGCCGCCCAGGCCCAGGCCTGCCCCTGTGCCGGTGCGGTGCAGGCGCAGTTCCAACGTTTCTTCGAGGACACCCGCAGCCCGGTGCCTTCCTAGCACCCCCATCGGCCCGGCCTGACACCGCGGTGTTGACCGGGCGGCCGTCAAGGCCTTGCCTGCCCTCTTGCTGATCACCGGCCCCGGTCGGTGATTCGGGCGTTGCTCGCCCGAAATTCTGTTTTCCTGTCTTGCGGTTCTGCCTGTGGGCCTGCGTGGCCCGGGGGGTGGGCTGCGTCCCGTTTTTTCTGTCTTGGAGGATTGCCATGAACCCCACACCTGAATCCAAACCCGTTCTCGCCGCCCAGGTCCAGGCGGCCGCCGCATCGCGCCGCCCGCTGTGGCTGTCGGCGGTGGCCCTGGCCGTGCTGGCCACCACAGGGGCGGCCTTCCTGGGCCTGCCCAACTCGCACGCCGATGCACCGGTTGAACAGGCGCCCGCCGCCACCCCGGTTTCGGTGGCCACGGTGGCCGAACAGCCCATCGCCTTGTGGGATGAGTTCTCGGGTCGGCTGGAGGCCGTCCAGCGCGTGGACCTGCGTCCCCGCGTGGCGGGTGCGGTGCAGACCGTGAACTTCCGCGAGGGCTCGCTGGTCCAGGCCGGCGACCTGTTGTTCAGCCTGGACCCGGCGCCCTTTGCCGCCGAGGTGGACCGGGCCCAGGCCCAGGTGGCCGCGGCCCAGGCCCGCGTGGCCTACAGCCAGAGCGAGCTGGAGCGCGCCACCCGTCTGTGGGAAGAGCGCGCCATCGCCCAGCGCGAACTCGACGAGCGTCAGAACGCCCAGCGCGAGGCGGATGCCAACCTGCGGGCCGCCCAGGCCGCGCTGCAGAGTGCCCGCCTGAACCTGGGTTACGCCCAGGTGCGTGCGCCCATCACGGGCCGCATCGGGCGCATCGAGGTGACCGCCGGCAACCTGGTGGCGGCCGGTGCCGGGGCCCCGGTGCTCACCACCCTGGTCTCGGTGAATCCGATCTATGCCAGCTTCGAAGCCGACGAGCAGCTGATTGCCCAGGCCTTGCAAGGGCTGGGCAGCGGCCAGAGCGCGCGCGCCCGCATTGAGCGCATCCCCGTGCAGATGGGGACGGCAGAAGGGGGCACGGCCGAAGGTGGCAGCACCCCTTACAGCGGCCACCTGCAACTGGTGGACAACCAGGTCGATGTGCGCAGCGGCACGGTGCGGGTGCGCGCCGTGTTCGACAACCCCGATGGCCGCCTGATGCCAGGCCAGTTTGCCCGCCTGCGCATGGGCCAGGCCCAGACCCGGCCCGCCCTGCTGGTGCATGAACGCGCCGTGGGCACCGACCAGAACAAGAAGTTCGTGCTGGTGGTGGGCGCCGACCGCAAGGCCGAGTACCGCGAGGTGACCCTGGGCGCGCCGGTCGACGGCCTGCGCGTGGTCAAGAGCGGCCTCAAGGCGGGCGAACAGGTGGTCGTCAACGGCCTGCAGCACGTCCGCCCTGGCGCCCTGGTCAGCCCCCAGACCGTCCCCATGAAGCCGGAGGCGGCCGCCGCCACCCCGGCGGCACCCGTCACGCCGGCGGCCTGAAGCCGGCCCGCCGCGACACGAGATCGAACCCATGAACCTGTCCAAATTCTTCATTGACCGCCCCATCTTTGCGGGCGTGCTGTCGGTGCTGATGCTGATCGCCGGCCTGCTGGCCCTGCGCGTACTGCCGGTGTCCGAATACCCCGAGGTGGTGCCGCCCCAGGTGGTGGTGCGCGCCAACTACCCTGGCGCCAACCCCAAGGTGATCGCCGAGACCGTCGCCACCCCGCTGGAGGAGGCCATCAACGGCGTCGAAGGCATGCTCTACATGGGCAGCCAGGCCACCACCGACGGCCTGTTGACGCTGACCGTGACCTTCCGCCTGGGGACCGACCCCGACAAGGCGCAGCAACTGGTGCAGAACCGGGTGGCCCAGGCCGAGGCTCGTCTGCCCGAAGAGGTGCGCCGCCTGGGGCTGGCCACCGTCAAGAGTTCGCCCGACCTGACCCTGGTGGTGCACTTGCTGTCGCCGGGTGGCCGCTACGACATGACCTACCTGCGCAACTATGCGGTGCTCAACGTGAAAGACCGTCTGGCCCGCGTCAAGGGCGTGGGCGAGGTGCAGTTGTTCGGCTCGGGCGACTACTCGATGCGCGTCTGGCTGGACCCGCAGAAAGTGGCCCAGCGCGGCCTGTCGGCGAACGACGTGGTGCGCGCCATCCGCGAGCAGAACGTGCAGGCCGCCGCCGGTGTGGTGGGGGCTTCGCCCGGCCTGCCCGGGGCGGATCTGCAACTCTCCATCAACGCCCAGGGCCGCCTGCAGAGCGAAGAAGAGTTCGGCGACATCATCGTCAAGACCGGCAGCGACGGTGCGGTCACCCGGCTGCGCGATGTGGCCCGGCTGGAGCTGGGCGCGGCCTCGTATGCGCTGCGCTCGCTGCTCGACAACAAGGATGCGGTGGCCGTGCCCATCTTTGCCGCCCCGGGTTCGAATGCGATCCAGATCTCGGACGACGTGCATGCCGCCATGGCCGAGCTCAAGAAGGGCATGCCCGATGGCATGGACTACCAGATCGTGTACGACCCGACGCAGTTCGTGCGCGCCTCGATCGACTCAGTGGTGCACACCCTGCTGGAGGCCGTGGCCCTGGTGGTGCTGGTGGTGATTCTGTTCCTGCAGACCTGGCGCGCCTCCATCATCCCGCTGCTGGCGGTGCCGGTGTCGGTGGTGGGCACCTTTGCCGTGATGCAGGTGTCGGGCTTTTCCATCAATGCGCTGAGCCTGTTCGGCCTGGTGCTGGCCATCGGCATCGTGGTGGACGACGCCATCGTGGTGGTGGAGAACGTGGAGCGCAACATCGAAGCCGGGCTGTCGCCGCGCGAGGCCACCTACCGCGCCATGCGCGAGGTCTCGGGCCCCATCATCGCGATCGCCCTGGTGCTGTGCGCGGTGTTTGTGCCGCTGGCCTTCATCAGCGGCCTGACCGGCCAGTTCTACCGCCAGTTCGCGCTGACCATCGCCATCTCGACCATCATCTCGGCCGTCAACTCGCTCACCCTGTCACCGGCCCTGGCCGCCCTGCTGCTCAAGGGGCATGACGCACCCAAGGACGCGCTCACCCGTGGCATGGACCGCGTGCTGGGCCGCTTCTTTGCCGGCTTCAACCGCCTGTTCGGGCGCGGGGCCAAGGCCTACAGCGGCGGCGTCACGCGGGTGATTGCCCGCAAGGGCGCCATGATGGGCCTGTACCTGGTGCTGGGCCTGCTGACCCTGGGCCTGTTCAAGAGCGTGCCAGGCGGCTTTGTGCCGGCGCAGGACAAGCAGTACCTGATCGGCTTCGCCCAATTGCCCGATGGCGCCACGCTGGACCGCACCGAGCAGGTGATCCGGCGCATGAGCGAGATCGCCCTGGCCCAGCCGGGGGTGGAGCACGCCGTGGCCTTTCCAGGCCTGTCCATCAACGGCTTCACCAACAGCTCGAACTCGGGCATCGTGTTCGCCACCCTCAAGCCTTTTGAAGAGCGCCGCGACGCCAGCCTGAGCGCAGGGGCCATCGCCGGCCAGCTCAACCA
This sequence comes from Curvibacter sp. GW821-FHT09D12, assembly GCF_059416245.1. Taxonomy (NCBI): domain Bacteria; kingdom Pseudomonadati; phylum Pseudomonadota; class Betaproteobacteria; order Burkholderiales; family Comamonadaceae; genus Curvibacter; species Curvibacter sp. GW821-FHT09D12. The sequence continues at coordinate 231,922 of NZ_JBWKOU010000004.1, forward strand.
GAAGTACGCCGGCCTGCAGGACGCCTTCATCGCCATGTTCCCGCCGCCCCCCGTGGCCGGCCTGGGCACCACCGGCGGCTTCAAGCTGCAGATCGAAGACCGTGGCTCGCGAGGCTATGCGGCCCTGGATGGCGCCGTGAAAGCCTTCATGGCCAAGGCCTACCAGACGCCCGAGCTGGCCGGCCTGTTCACCAGCTTCCAGGTCAACGTGCCCCAGTTGTATGCCGACATTGATCGCACCCGGGCGCGCCAACTGGGCGTGCCGGTGACCGAGGTGTTCGACACCCTGCAGATCTACCTGGGCAGCCTGTACGCCAACGACTTCAACCGCTTTGGCCGCACCTACAGCGTGCGCGTGCAGGCCGATGCGCCCTACCGCGCGCGGGCCGAAGACGTGGGCCTGCTCAAGGTGCGCTCCAGCAGCGGCGAGATGGTGCCCCTGTCGGCGGTGCTGAAGATCGAGCCCAGCTTCGGGCCTGAGCGCGCCATGCGCTACAACGGCTACCTGTCGGCCGACATCAACGGCGGGCCGGCACCGGGCTTTTCCAGCGGCCAGGCCCAGGCTGCGGTGGCCCGCATCGCGGCCGAGACCCTGCCGCCGGGCTTCAGCTACGAATGGACCGAGCTGACCTACCAGGAGATCCTGGCTGGCAATTCGGCGGTGTGGGTGTTCCCGCTGGCCATCCTGCTGGTGTTCCTGGTGCTGGCCGCGCAGTACGAGAGCCTGACGCTGCCGCTGGCCATCATCCTGATCGTGCCCATGGGCCTGTTGGCGGCCATGACCGGGGTGTGGCTGTCACGCGGTGACAACAACGTCTTCACCCAGATCGGGCTGATGGTGCTGGTGGGGCTGTCGGCCAAGAACGCGATCCTGATCGTCGAGTTTGCCCGCGAGCTGGAGTTCGCCGGACGCAGCCCGCTGCAGGCCGCCATCGAAGCCAGCCGCCTGCGCCTGCGCCCCATCCTGATGACCTCGCTGGCCTTTGTGATGGGGGTGCTGCCCCTGGTGCTGTCCACCGGGGCGGGCGCCGAGATGCGCCGCGCCATGGGCGTGGCGGTGTTCGCCGGAATGATCGGCGTGACCGCCTTCGGCCTGTTCCTGACCCCGGTGTTCTATGTGCTGCTGCGGCGGCTGACGGGCAACCGGCCCTTGATCCAGCATGGCAGCCATGTCGCGCCCGTGGGGCCGCTTGATCTGGCCGCCTCCGGTGCCCAGGCCCGGCCCGTGCTGGCGGCTCCGCGCCGTGACCCTGATTGAAAGCCACACGCCATGACTGATTTCTTGATTCCCCGCACCCTGCGTGTTCTGACTCCGCTGTGGGCGGCCCTGTGGCTGGCCGGCTGTGCCAGCACGCCTTTGCCCGGCGCTGAGCAGGCCCTGCCTCCATTGCCGGCCACCTTCAGCCAGACCCAGCCGGCCGGCCTGGGCGCAGACGGCACCCGTTGGACCGTGGCCCCCGGCGCCGAGGCCCAGCCCCGGGGCGCCTGGTGGCTGGATTTCATGGACCCGGTGCTGACCGATCTGGTGCTGCGCGCCGACGGGGCCAACACCCGGCTGCAGGAGGCGTCGGCCCGGCTGGCCGAGGCCCGGGCTTTGCTGGGCACGGCCGAGGCCGCCCGGGCGCCGCAGGTGGGCGTCAACGCCGGTCTGAGCCGCCAGGCCGGTCGCGGCACGCTGACGGGCGAGGTGCCCAGTACCACGGCCAGCCTGGGCCTGGGGGCCGCCTATGAGCTCGATGTGATGGGGCGCCTGCGCCAGGCCAGCCAGGCCGCCGGCCAGGACGCGCGGGCCCAGGCGGCCCTGCTGCAGAGCACGCGCCTGCTGGTGCAGGCCGATGTGGCCCAGACCTACCTGCAGCTGCGCTCGGTGCAGGCCGAGCAGGTGCTGGTCGACGAGAGCCTGCAGGCCCTGCGCGAGATGCTGGCTTTGACCACCCGGCGCGAGCGGGCCGGCGATGTGGCCGAACTGGACCTGGCCCGAGCTCGCTCCGAGGTGGCGGCCACCGAGTCGGAGGCCCTGGCCCTGCAACGCCAGCAGGCCTTGCTGACGCACGCGCTGGCGGTGCTGGTGGGCGAGGTGGCCACCGGTTTCAGCCTGCCCCAGGCCGGGCCTCTGGCCAGCATCCCGGTGGTGCCGCCCGGGGTGCCGGGCACGGTGCTGGCGCGCCGTCCCGATGTGGCGGCCGCGCAGGCCTCGGTGCTGGCGGCCCAGGCGCGGCTGGGCGTGGCCCAGACGGCCTGGTTCCCGGCGGTGACCCTGACCGGCAGTGCCGGCCAGGCCTCACCCGAGCTGGGCGATCTGTTCAAGTGGTCGGCCCGGGCCTGGAGCGCCGGGGCCCTGCTGTCGCTGCCGCTGCTCGATGGCGGGCGGCGCGAGGCGGCGGTGCAGGGCGCCCAGGCGCGACTGGATGCGGCCCTGGCGGTCTACCGCGGTCAGGTGCTGAACGCCTTCGGCGAGGTCGAGGACCAGCTCAGCAACCTGAACCTGCTGGCCGCCCAGGCTGAGGCCCAGGCCCGAGCCGTGGCGGCCGCGCGCCGTGCCACGGCCTTGTCCGAATCACGTTACCGGCATGGCTTTGTGAGCCAGATCGAACTGCTGGACGCGCGTCGGGCCGAACTGCGCAACCGCCGGGCCGAGCTGCAGGTGCGCACCGGCCAGGCCGTGGCCACGGTGGCCCTGGTGCGGGCCCTGGGGGGCGGCTGGGGCGATGGCCCGGGTGCGGCGGCGGCCTCCGCGAGAGACCCCCTCCCGACCCTGGCCCGGCTTCAGAACCGGTAAGTGGCTGTGGCCACCACCGTGCGGCGCTGGCCGTAGAAGCAGTCGCCGCGGGTCAGGCAGGTGGTGATCTGCACCTTGTCGGTCAGGTTCACCGCGTTCAGGGCCAGGCGCCAGTGGCCCTGGTCGTAGGCCACCATCGCGTCCAGCAGGGTGCTGGCCGGCGTGCGAAGGCTGTCGGTGCCATCCCACGATTCACCGAGGTAGCGCAGCCCCAGGCCGGCCGACAGACCGCCGCGGCCCTGGCCGGCAAAGCGGTGCATCAGCCACAGTGCCGCACTGTGTTCGGGCACCCCTTGCAAGCGCTTGCCCTGGTCGGCGCCGGTGCTGCGGCTCACCCGGGCGTCGGTCCAGGCATAGCTGCCGGTCCAGTCCCAATGCCGGCTCAGGCTGGCCGTCACCTCCAGTTCGGCCCCGCGCACCCGGGCCTCACCGATCTGCAGGCTGTTGAGCGGGTTGGCCGGGTCCGTGGTCTTGCGATTGGTGTCGCGCAGCTCGTACAGCGCGGCATAGGCCGTGATGCCGCCACCCGGTGGTTGCCACTTCACCCCCGCCTCCCATTGCTTGCCGCGCTGGGGCTTGTAGGCGCTGCCGTACACGTCCACTCCGCCCAGCGGCAGGAAGGATTCCGAGTAGCTCAGGTAGGGCGCCCAGCCGCCCTCGGCCAGGTAGCTCAGGCCGGCGCGCTTGCTCCAGGCCTTGTCGTCGATCGCGGCGGCCGGCCGGCCTTCGGTGTCGGTCTGGGCGCTGTCGTGGCGCAGCCCCAGGGTCAGGCGCCAGCGCTCCCAGGCGATCTGGTCCTGGGCGTAGAGGCCCAATTGGCGTTGTGTCACCGAGGGCTGGCGAGTGAGGGTGGCCGGCGGGGTGTAATTGCCATAGACCGGCTGGTACACATCGATGTCACCGGCCTTGCCACGGCCGGTCCATTGGCCGGTCTGGTTGCGCTGCAGGTCCAGGCCCAGCAGCAGCCGGTGGCCGACGGCGCCGCTTTGCCAACTGCGCTCGGCCTGGTTGTCGATCAGCACCATGCGCCCGGTGTTGAGCTGTTGCACCAGGTCGCGGGCCACGGTGCGGTTGTCGGCGTTGAACACCGGCCGCGCCGGGCGGCCGGTGGCGGCATTGGCCGTGAAGCTGGTGTAGGCGGTGCGGTAGTCCACCTCGCTTTCTGTGGCGCGCAGGTTTTGCCGCAGGGTCCATTGCTCGTTCAGGCGGTGGCTGAACAGGTAGCCCAGAGAACTCTGGCGGGTGTTGTAGGCGTCCCAACCCGGTTCGCCGATGAAGGTGCTGGTGGGGATCTGCCCGTAGGCACTGGGCAGCAGGGTGCCTTGCCACGGGAAGAAGCCGATGAGAGAGCCGCTTTGGTCGCGCTGGTACAGGCCCTGCAGCGTGAGCGAGGTGTCGGCGCTGGGGCGCCAGGTGAGCGTGGGGGCGACCACGGTGCGGTCGTCGGCCACGTGGTCGACCTGGGTGCCACTGTCGCGGCCGACCAGGATCAGGCGGTACAGCCACTGGCCCTCGGCGTCCAGTGGCCCGGTCAGGTCGGCTGCGATCTGGCGTCGTTGATGGTTACCCAGTTGCACCTGGATTTCGCGCTGGGTTTCAGCCTGCGGACGCTTGGAGCTGAGGTTGAGCACCCCGCCGATCTGACCCTGGCCGTACAGCACCGAACTGGGCCCGCGCAGCAACTCCACGCGCTCCAGGGTGTAGGGGTCGGGGCGGGTGGTGTTGTAGGTGCCGTAGCTGCGCAGCAGGCCGTCCAGGTACTGGGTCACGTCGCCACCACGGGCCTTGAAGCTGTCGACGCGGCTGTCGAAATAGCTGGAGACGATGCCGGCGCTGTAGGCCGTGGTCTGGCGCAGCGTGGTGGCGCCCTGAGCCTCGATCTGGTCGCGGGTGACCACCGAGATGGCCTGGGGTGTTTCCAGCACCGGGGTGTCGGTCTTGGTGGCGCTGGCGCTTTGCCGGGCCACGAAGCCTGTCACCGGGGTGGTGGCGCTCTCGGGCTCGGGCCGGGCCTGGATGGTGACGGAGGACAGGGCTTTTTCGGCCACCCCATCGGTGGAGGCCGTGCCCTGAGCCTGCGACAGACCGGGCAGCGCCAGGCTGCAAAGGGTCAGTGTGGCCTGGGTGATGGCGCGCAGGCGTTGGGGCCTGGGCGCGAGAGCGGAGAGGCGGTGGGCCGGGCTGGGGGGGCGACCGGCATGTAGCATGCAGGGTGTCATGGTCAAGGGTTCATCCTCTGGGCTGCGAGTCATTGGCTGGGGCGGCACCTGCCGAGGCGGGCGGCCTGGACACCTGGCTGAAAAGGGCGTCAGGGGGGCTTCAGCCCGTGCCTGCGCTTGTGCGGGTGTTGGTGTTGGTGGGCGGTTTGTCTTGCCCGCCCAGCAAGCAGCGCAGCGTGTTGGGGCCAAAGCTCAGTTGCAGGGCCACGGCGAGCGCGCCCGCGCTCAACAACATCAGCCACAGCAGGCTGCCGAAGGCCGCGCCGTCTTGCCACAGGCACAGGCCCAAGGCCAGGGCGAGCAGGGCCGCGCCCTGCAGGCGCCAGCGGCGCAAGGTCGCGTGCGTCGGGGGCTGATGGCGTCCGATGCCGAGTGTGTCCCGGTGGCGTTCCTGGCTGAGGGCCAGGCAGGCCATGCCCAGCGTGTTGAGCAGGCCGGCGGCCCCCATCCAAATGGCGTCATGCATGTCGTTCTCCAGGGGCCGGCACAGCGCTTGCCAGGCCTGCTGCCCCGCGGTGGGGTACGGGGCGGTGCAGCCGCGATGCGGTCCAGGCGCTCAGGGCCGCCAGGCACAGCAGGGCGGAGTCCACGCCGGCCACGCCCCATTGGCCTTGCTGCAGGCTGCGCCACAGGGGCATGCCGGTGGTGAGGGCGTTGAGCAACACGGCGGCCGCCGCCGCGATGGCCACCGCCCGCACCTGGGTCGCCCAGGCCGGGTGGCCGCGCCAGGCCGCATGGGCCAGGCTGAGCAGCCAGCACAGGTAGAAGGCGGCCATCTCCAGGTCGGCGCGGCCCAGCCCGCCGAATCCGACCTGGGCCGGCAGCAGCCGGTTGGCGATCAGAAAGGCCAGGGTGGCCCCGATCACGCCGGGCAGGGTGGCGATGCTCAGGGCCTCGACCAGGCGCACGCCGCGAAGGCCCTGACGGGTGTGGCGGACACGCCGGCTTTCGAGCCAGAACACAAAGCCGGTGCCGATCATCACGCAGCCGCCCAGACCGGCCGCAAAGTACAGCCAGCGCAGCGTCCAGTGCTTGAACTGCACATAGTGCAGGCCGCTGATGAAGCGCTGCACGCGCATCACCGGGGCTTCGTTGAACTCGTGCAGCAGGGTGCCGCTGGCCGCATCGAAATAGAGCTGTTCCAGGCCCAGGGGCACCTGGTCCTGAGGCGAGCGGCGCAGCTCCACATAGCTGTTGGCGTCGCCTGGGTGCCAGACCCGCAGGAAGTAGGCCTCGCTGCCGGGCCAATGCTGGCGGGCTTGGGCCAGCAGCTCGTCCAGTTTGGGGGCGTGCTCGGCGGGCCGGCCCGCGGGGGGGCGTCGATAGACCCCCATGCCTTCGGCCTGGAAGGCCCGTTGGGCCGCCACCGGCCCGGCGCCCGGGTAGGCGGCCCAGGGCGCGGCAGGCCAGTAGATGCCCATGAAGACGATCAAGCCCGACAAGGCGATGGCAAAGTGAAACGGCAGCAACAACACGCCTGTGAGGTTGTGCAGGTCCAGGCTGGCGCGGGGCAACTGCTTGCGTGGGCGGAACAGAAAGAAGTCGGCCAGCAGCTTGCGGTGGATCACCACGCCGCTGACCACGCCGACCAGCATGGCCAGGCCCGCCAGGCCGGCCAGCCAGTAGCCCAGGTCTTTCCATTTCAGGTGCAGGCTGTAGTGGAAGGGGTAGATGAAGCCCGAGCCACCCAGGGTCTCGACCTCGTTGAGCACGGCACCGGTGCGCGGGTGCAGGTAGCGCCGCTCGGGCAGGGCGCTGCCTGGCGGGCGCCAGCTCAGGCGCAGCACCGGCGCACGCTCGTAGGGCAAGACCACGGACCATTGCGAGGCGCCCTGGGTCAGGCGTTCGATCTGGGCGCCGACCGGGCCGTCCAGCAGCAGCGGGGTTTGCAACACGGCGGTGTCCAGGCGGGTGTCGGGCATCATCCAGCGGTCGATTTCGCGGTCGAACACGCTCAACGTGCCCATCCAGAACACCACGAACAACAGGCTGCCGACGAGCACACCGGCCCAGCTGTGCAGCCAGGTCATGGATTGGCGGAAATGGGGGTGCATGGTGGGGCTTTCTCAGGGCAGGCAGGCCAGCAGGGCCAGGCAGGCGGCGCTGCCCAGCAGCACGGTGGCCCACAGACGGCGAAGGCGCCGCACGCTGAAGGCCCACAGCAACCAGGCGAGGTAGATCAGAAAGCCCAGCATGGCGGTGGCCACCACGGCCTCGCTGCGGGGCAGGCCGGCCAGGACCAGCAGGCGGCTGAGCAGGCCCATGCTGCAGGCACTGATCAGGTAGCCGCCCGGCAGGGCGGCCACCACCCGGGCCGCCACATGAAGGGGTTTGGCGTGCATGGGGCCCCGGGCTCAGAAGGTGGTGCGCAGCGTCATCTGCAGGGCGCGTGGCGAGCCCGGCAGGATCAGGTTGTCATTGCTGCCGTGGCTGGACACGTAGTACTTGCGGTTGGCCACATTCTTCAGGTTCACGTCCAGCGCCCAGGTGCCGCGCTCGTAATGCGCCGCGGCGTCCAGGGTGGTGTAGCCCGGCAGGGTGACCAGGTTGGTCAGCGAGGTGTAGCGGGCGCCCACCGCGCTCAGGCCGCCGCCCAGGCGCAGGCCCTGACCCAGGTCCTTCATGGCCCAGACAAAACCCGAGTGGCGCGGCGTGAGCGCGGGCACCTTGCCCAGCGCCGACACGTTGACCACGGGCAACTGGCTGGAGGCCGTGGTGGCCACCGACTCGACCATGCGGCCGTTCAGCCAGGCGTAACCGGCGCTCAGGTCCCAGCGGCCGGGCAGTCGGCCGGTGGCGGTCAGCTCCAACCCATCGGTGCGCTGCTTGCCCACATTGATCATCACCGAGGGCCGGTTCGGGTCGGTGTTCTTGATGTTGGCGCGCTCCAGGCGGAACAGGGCCCCGGTCAGGTTGAGCTGGCCATCCAGCAGGTCGAGCTTGGCGCCGATCTCGCGGTTCTCCGTGATCTCGGGGGCGCTGGCGGCGTTGCTGGACGACAGGGCCAGGCTTTCGCCCGAGGGCTGGAAGGACCGGCTGTACGAGGCGTAGTAAGACAGCCAGTCGGCCGGCTGCCAGACCAGACCGGCGCGGGGGCTGAACTTCTTGTCGGTGCGGCTCAGTGGGCTGAGCTTGCGCTCGAAAGCCGTGTCCTGGCTGAACACGTCGTAGCGGGCGCCGAGCAGGGCCTTCCATTGCGGCGACAGGGTGATCTGGTCTTGCGCATACAGCGCGCTGGTGCCCAGCGAGGTGTGGCTGGGGATGGCGCTGTCGGCCGCGTAGGCGCTGGCCGCGATGGCGGGCGGCACCACGTTGCCGGGGTTGAACAGGTTGACCCGGTCGACTGTGCCGCCGGAGACCGACCAGGCGGTCTTTTTCTGCGAGCCCAGCTCCAGGCCCATCAGCCACTCTTGCTGGAAGCCGCCCAACTGGTTGCGCCAGGTGAGGTCGGTCTGGTTGAACAGGCTCGATTCGTCGCGGAAGATGAAGGAGCGGGTGCGCCCCACCGTCTGGGTCACCGGGTCGGTGGTGCCGCTGGGCAGGGTGTTGAAGCGACGCAGGTCGTAGCCCTGGATGCGGGTGACGTTGCGCAGCGACAGGGCCTCGTCGAAGCGGTGGTTGAGCGTGGACGTGAAGGCGCGCACATGGCTGGTGGTGGTGTCGTCGCGCGCGGCCTGGCCCGAGCCGTAGTAGGTGCTGGCGGCCACATTGACCGGGCGCCCGTTCAGGGCCGGGATGCCGAAGTCGGTCAGGCGGCGGTCGTCGGCGTCGGTGTACTGCAGCAGCAGATCGGTTTCGCGGGCCAGCTTCAGGGCCAGCGAGGGGGCGAAGTTGTAGCGCTTGAGAAATTGCTGGTCGCGGTAGCTGCCCGAGTCTTCCTTGGCCACGTTCAGCCGGAAGGCGGCGCTCTCGTTCAAGCCCAGGTTCAGGTCGGCGGTGGCGCGGCGGTAGTCAAAGCTGCCCAGGCCCAGCGTGGCTTCGCCGCGGGTCACGCCAAATTGCGGCTTCTTGGTCACGCGGTTGATCAGCCCGCCCGAGGAGCCGCGCCCGTACAGCACGGCGGCCGGGCCCTTGAGCACTTCGATGCGTTCGATGTCAGCCAGGTCGCGGAAGTACATCGCGTCGTCGCGCACGCCGTCGATGAACTGATCCGCCAGGGCCGTGAAGCCGCGGATCACCACCTGGTCGCGCTGGCCGTCGCCGGTGCTCATGGCCACGCCGGGCACGTTGCGCAGGGCATCTTCCATCGAACGGGCGCCCTGGTCGCGCAGCAACTGGGCCGGCACCACCTGCACCGATTGCGGAATGTCGCGCAAGGGCGCGCTGGTCTTGGTGGCACTGCGGCTGCTGGCGGGTGAATAACCCTCATCCTGGGCCCCGTTGACGGTGACTTCCTGCAGGGTCTGGGCCAGGGCCGGCAGGCCGAAGGCGGTGAACAGGGCCAGGGCGAGCGGGCCACGGCGGAAAATGCGTTGCTGAAACATGGTTGGGCCTCGGGGCACGGGGTGGGTCCGGGGGCAGGGGGCGGAGCGCCCTGCGTGAGCCGGAGCCGGCGTGCCGAGGTCGGAGGCGCCCCACGGCGCGCCCGATCCTTGAGGGGCCGCGCGCAGGCCAGAGGCCCGCCAGGCGCCCGGGGCCACGAGGGCCGGCACACAGGATCCGGGGCTGGCGGGGCCCGTGTCGGGCTTGGCTGGCGTGGCGCAAGTTTACATTACAAATGAGAAGTATTCGCAACAACTTGACGCAACAGGAGTCAAGATCGGCGCGATGGATTGGGGCCGAGCAAAAAAAATGGGCCCGAAGGCCCATGGAAAGTGGCACCGCGGGGGTGCTTATTCGTGTTCGCCCATCTGCGACTGCAGGTAATTGGGCAGGCCCACCTTGTCGATCAGGTCGATCTGGGTCTCCAGGAAGTCGATGTGCTCTTCGGTGTCGTCGAGGATCTTCTGCAGCAGGTCACGCGAGACGTAGTCGCGCACGCTTTCGCAGTGGGCCATGCCGGCCTTGATGGTGGCCTGGGCGCCTTGCTCGGCGCCGAGGTCGCAGCGCAGGATTTCGGGCACGTCCTCACCCACCGACAGCTTGCCCAGGTCTTGCAGATTGGGCAGGCCGTCCAGCATGAAGATGCGGTCCATCAGCCAGTCGGCGTGTTTCATCTCGCCGATCGATTCGGCGTATTCCTTCTTGGCCAGCTTGTCGAAGCCCCAGTGCTTGAGCATGCGGTAGTGCAGAAAGTACTGGTTGATGGCGGTCAGCTCGTTCTTGAGCTGGGCCTGCAGGTGGGCTATGACTTGAGGGTCGCCTTTCATGGGGTGTCCTTCCGGTTGGGGTGATCGGTGGATTGTGGTGCAGAACAAGGCGCTGTTGCACCCGATTTGGCGGGGATCTCAGTAAATCAGGCGCTCGGGCCGGATCTCCTGCAGGATGGTGGTGGCGATCTCCTCGATCGACTTGGTGGTGCTGCTGAGCCAGCGGATGCCGCTGCGCCGCATCATGGCCTCGGCTTCATTGACCTCGGCGCGGCAGTTCTCGAGGCTCGCATAGCGTGAGTTGGGGCGACGCTCGTTGCGGATCTCGGACAGGCGCTCGGGGTGGATGGTCAGGCCGAACAGCTTTTTGCGATGTGGCAGCAGGGCCGGCGGCAACTGGCGGCGGTCGAAGTCTTCGGGGATCAGTGGGTAGTTGGCGGCCTTCAGGCCGTGCTGCATGGCCAGGTACAGGCTGGTGGGGGTCTTGCCGCTGCGGCTCACCCCGACCAGGATCACATCGGCGGCCTCCAGGTCGCGGTTGGACTGGCCGTCGTCATGGGCCAGGCTGAAGTTGATGGCCTCGATGCGGTCGTGGTATTCCTTGCTCTTGCTGACATCCGAGAAGCGGCCCACCCGGTGGTGCGACTTGATGCCCAGCTCTTTTTCGAGCGGGTGCACAAAGGTACCGAACATGTCCAGCAACATGCCCTGGCAGCCTTCCTGGATCACGGCCAGTACCTCCATGTTCACCAGCGTGGTGAAAACGATGGGCTTGCGGCCCTCGATCTCGCCCGTGTGGTTGATCTGGCGCACGGCCTGGTGGGCCTTGTCGACGGTGTCGATGAAGGGCAGGCGCACGTGGCGGGTGCTCATGTCGAACTGGGCCAGGATGGCGTTGCCGAAGGTTTCGGCGGTGATGCCGGTGCCGTCCGAGATGTAGAAGACTGTGCGGGTGTGCATTTGCGAAGGGGGTTCCAAAAAGGGTCTGTCAGCCTGACGCCAGCAGGTCTTGGCGCGCCAAGCCTACAATCGCGCATTATCCAAATTCTCACCATGCGCTGTCTTGACCTACAAGCACAAATACAAAGTCGCCCGACGCGCATGGGCCGCAGCTGCCATGGCCGAAGCGCTGGCAGCGCAGACCCGGTTTTAACTTCTGGAGCTTTCCCATGTCTGCACTTTTCAGCCCGACCGCCCTGGTCGTACCGTTTGAAAACCTGAGAATGAGCGATGTCGAGGCCGTTGGCGGCAAGAACGCCAGCCTCGGCGAGATGATTTCGCAACTGCCGCAAGGCGTGCGGGTGCCCACGGGCTTTGCCACCACCGCCCATGCCTTCCGCCAGTTCCTGGCCCATGACGGCCTGGCCGACAAGATCAATGCCCGACTGTCCAGCCTGGACACCGAGGACGTCAACGCGCTGGCCAAGGCCGGCGCCGAGATCCGTGCCATGGTCGAGGCCCAGCCCTTCCCGGCTGACCTGGAAAAAGCGATTGCCGACGCCTTTGCCACGCTGAGCGCAGGCAATGCCGCCGCTTCGTTCGCGGTGCGTTCCTCGGCCACCGCCGAAGACCTGCCCGACGCTTCGTTCGCCGGTCAGCAAGAGACCTTCCTGAACGTGGTGGGCCTGAGCGACATCCTGCACAAGATGAAGGAGGTGTTCGCCAGCCTCTACAACGACCGCGCCATCAGCTACCGCGTGCACAAGGGTTTTGCCCATGCCGACGTGGCCCTGTCGGCCGGCGTGCAGCGCATGGTGCGCTCCGATCTGGGCGCCGCCGGCGTGATGTTCACCATCGACACCGAGTCGGGTTTTGAAGAGGTGGTCTTCATCACCTCCAGCTACGGCCTGGGCGAGACCGTGGTGCAAGGTGCGGTGAACCCTGACGAGTTCTATGTGCACAAGCCCATGCTCAAGGCCGGCAAGCGTGCCGTGATCCGCCGCAACCTGGGCTCCAAGCTGATCCAGATGGTGTTCTCGAGCGCTGAAGAAAAAGCCGCTTCGGGCAAGCTGGTCCAGACCGTGGATGTGCCCACCGAGTTGCGCAACCGCTATTCGCTGACCGATGCCGACGTCGAGCAACTGGCTCAGTACGCGCTGGTGATCGAACAGCACTATGGCCGCCCGATGGACATCGAGTGGGGCAAGGACGGCACCGACGGCCAGCTTTACATCCTGCAGGCCCGCCCCGAAACCGTGAAGAGCCAGCAGCAAGGCAAGGCTGAGCAGCGCTACAAGCTCAAGGGCCAGGGCGCCGTGCTGGCCGAAGGCCGTGCCATCGGCCAGAAGATCGGTACCGGCCCGGTGCGCCTGGTGCACCACATCAGCGAAATGGACAAGGTGCAGGCCGGTGATGTGCTGGTCACCGACATGACCGACCCGAACTGGGAGCCGGTGATGAAGCGCGCCAGCGCCATCGTCACCAACCGGGGTGGCCGCACCTGCCACGCCGCCATCATTGCGCGCGAACTGGGCATCCCGGCCGTGGTGGGCTGTGGCAACGCCACCGACCTGCTCAAGGACGGCACCCTGGTGACCGTGAGCTGCGCCGAAGGCGACACCGGTCGCATCTATGACGGTCTGCTGGAGACCGAGGTGACCGAGGTGGAGCGCGGCGTGATGCCCAAGATCGACACCAAGATCATGATGAACGTGGGCAACCCGCAACTGGCCTTTGATTTCTGCCAGCTGCCCAACGAGGGCGTGGGCCTGGCCCGCCTGGAGTTCATCATCAACAACAACATCGGGGTGCACCCGAAGGCGATCCTGGACTACCCGAACATCGACACCGACCTGAAGAAGGCGGTCGAGTCGGTGGCCCGGGGTCATGCGTCGCCGCGTGCCTTCTATGTGGACAAGGTGGCCGAAGGCGTGGCCACCATTGCTGCGGCCTTCTGGCCCAAGCCGGTGATCGTGCGCCTGTCCGACTTCAAGAGCAATGAGTACCGCAAGCTGATCGGCGGCAGCCGCTACGAACCCGAGGAAGAAAACCCGATGCTGGGCTTCCGTGGTGCGGCGCGCTACATCAGTGCCGATTTCGGCGAGGCCTTTGCCATGGAGTGCGAAGCCCTCAAGCGCGTGCGCAACGACATGGGCTTGACCAATGTGCAGGTGATGGTGCCGTTTGTGCGCACCTTGGGCCAGGCCGACCGCGTCACCCAGCTGCTGGCCGATCACGGCCTGAAGCGTGGCGAGAACGAGCTCAAGGTCATCATGATGTGCGAGGTGCCGAGCAACGCCATCCTGGCGGATGAGTTCCTGCAGTATTTCGATGGCTTCTCGATCGGCTCCAACGACCTGACCCAGCTCACGCTGGGCCTGGACCGTGATTCGGGCCTGGAACTGCTGGCCGCCGACTTCGACGAGCGCGACCCGGCCGTCAAGGCCATGCTGAGCCGCGCCATCGCCGCCTGCAAGGCGCAAGGCAAGTACGTCGGCATCTGTGGCCAGGGCCCCAGCGACCACCCCGACTTTGCCCAGTGGCTGGCGGATCAGGGCATCGCCTCGATCTCGCTCAACCCGGACAGCGTGATCGACACCTGGAAGCGCCTGGCCGGCCTCTGAGCCAGTGCATGAGGGGGCATCGGAGCCGCCGTCGCCGGGGTAAGACCTAGGCCTGACGGGCGGTATCCGGTGCGATCATGCGGGCATGTCTCCACCCGTGGCTTCCGAACTCTCTGCGCCGACCCCGGCTGTGCTGACCCAACACCGCTTCTGGTGGTTGCGGGCCTCGCTCCTGGGCGTGTGGGCGGCGGTGTCCTTTGGGGCCTGTTACTTCGCCCGTGATCTGCAGCAATGGCCCTTGCCCGCCTGGGGCGGATCGCTGGGCTACTGGATGGCCTCGCAGGGGGCCGTGCTGGTGTTCATCGCCATCGTGGTGCTGTATGCCTGCGTTCTCAACCGCGCCGACCGCCGCAGCGCCCAGCCCCCTGCAGGGGTTGGTGCCGAGGCCGACTGATGCCGGAGCGGCCGGCGGTGTTGGCAGATTCGGGTGTGCGGCGTCGCTACGAGCGCCGCCTGTACCGCATCCTGGGCCTGTTTGTCCTGGGCCTGCTGGGCTTTCTGCTTCTGATGGGCTGGGCCGAACAGCAGGGGCTGTCGCGGCGCTGGATCGGCCCCATCTTCCTGTTTTCGAGTGTGATGGTGTGTGCCGGCATCGGCATTTACAGCCGAACCACCGACGCCGAAGACTATTACGTGGCCGGGCGGCGCATTCCGCCGTTCTTCAATGGCATGGCGGCGGCGGCCGACTGGATGAGCGCCGCCTCTTTCATCAGCCTGGCTGGTGCTCTTTACCTGCAGGGGTTTTCGGGCACCGAAGGGCAGCCCGGCGGGCTGGCCTATGTGCTGGGCTGGACCGGCGGATTCTGTCTGGTGGCCATGCTGATCGCGCCCTACCTGCGGCGCATGAACCTCTACACCGTGCCCGATCTGTTCGAGCAGCGCTTTGGTGGGCGCTGGCCTCGCGTGATTGCGGCGCTGGCGGCGGTGGTGTGCTCTTTCACCTATGTGGTGGCCCAGATCTACGGCGTGGGCCTGATCGCCTCGCGCCTGACCGGCGTGCAGTTCGAGATCGGCATCATGCTGGGCCTGGGCGGCGTGCTGCTGTGTTCCTTTCTCGGGGGCATGCGGGCCATCACCTGGACCCAGGTGGCTCAGTACATCATCATGCTGCTGGCCTTTCTGATCCCGGTGTCCTGGCTGGCGTACAAGCAATTGGGCAATCCGCTGGCCCCTCTGGTGTATGGGCGTCAGCTGGCCAAGATCGAGGCGCTGGAGCAACAGCTCATCGATTCACCGGCCGAGCGGCAGGTGGCGGCTGAGTTCCTGCGCCGGTCGCACGAGTACGAAGCCAATCTGAACAACGTTCCGCAGTCTTTGGTGCGCGAGCGCCAGGCTGCCCAGGAACACCTGCGTGAACTGCGCCAGCGCAATGCCGATGTGGCCAGCATCGTGGCTGCCACCCGCGAGGTGGCCAGTCTGCCACGCGACGCCGCTGCCGCCCGCGAACAATGGACCCGGGCCATCCAGGAGAACCGCGAGCGCGCCACCCCGCTCGGGGGCATGCCAAGGCACAGCCAGGCCTTTGCCGGTGACCCGGAAGGCACGCCAGCCGAGCGCGAAGCGTTTCACCTGTCTCGCCTCAACTTTCTGGCGCTGATGTTCTGTCTGATGGCCGGAACGGCGGGCTTGCCGCACCTGTTGATCCGATACTGCACCACGCCCACGGTGGCCGATTCGCGCACCTCGGTGGCCTGGTCGCTGGTGTTCATTGCCTTGCTGTACCTGAGTGCGCCCGCGCTGGCGGTGTTGGTCAAGTTCGAGATCATGAACAACCTGGTGGGCAGCACATTCGGGGCCTTGCCGACCTGGATCGTGCAGTGGTCCAAGGTGGACCCTTCCCTGGTGTCGGTGAGCGACGTGAATGGCGATGGGTTGCTGCAGTTTGCCGAACTGAGGTTGGGGGCCGACATCGTGATGCTGGCCACCCCGGAGCTCGGCGGCTTGCCCTATGTGCTGTCGGGCCTGGTGGCGGCGGGCGGCCTGGCGGCGGCGCTATCGACCGCGGACGGTCTGCTGCTGACCATCAGCAATGCGCTGGTGCATGACCTGCACCTGTTCCGCAAGGCGGCCTCCAAGGTCGCGCTGGGCGAGCGGCGCGTGATCCTGTCCAAGTTCGTGCTGCTGGCAGTGGCCATGCTGGCGGCCTTCATTGCGGCGCTCAAGCCGTCCGAGATCCTGCCCCTGGTGTCGGCTTCGTTTTCGCTGGCAGCATCGGCCCTGCTGCCGGCGATGGTGCTGGGCATCTTCTGGCGGCGCACCACCCGGCAGGCGGCGGTGGTCGGCATGCTGGCGGGCCTGGCGGTCACGGTGTATTACCTGCTGTCCAATTCGGCCACGCTCATGCTCTGGCTGGGCTGGCCCCCCGGGCCCCGCCTCTGGTACGGCATCCAGCCGGTGTCGGCCGGCGTGTTTGGTGTGCCGGTGGGCTTTGCCGTCATCGGGTTGGTCAGTGCGCTCACGCCGCGTCGACCCAGCCAGGTTCTTGAAGTGCACAGCTGAGCGTGGCCTGCCAACGGGCCTGCTTATGGAAAAACCCCAATACAAAAGCCCCCCAGCGCATGCCAATCTGGGCTGACAATGCGGCAGGCCCCGGTGGGCCTGCACAGACCTGTTCCCGCAACGCACACTGCCGATGATCTATACCAAGACCGAATTGGGCCAACGCCTTTTCAAGGCACGCGACCCGGTGCTGACGCCTCGTCAGCGGTCTGCCTTCATCCTGTTTGACGGGGTGCGGCGGCTGGATGAGGTCCTGCTGGCCACCACCGCGCTGGGCATCACCCAGGCCGATGTCCGGCACATGCTGGCGTCAGGCTTGCTGGCCCAGGTCAGCCCGGTCGCGGTCGAGTCGGTGGCCAGCCCTTTGCCCAAGGGGCCAGAACCCTTCGAAGAGGGGGCGGCCGCGGTTGATTTTTCATTGTCCCTGCTGCCGCACGACAGTGCTCGCAGCGAGCGCCAGCGTTTCAATGACGCCTACCCGGTGGCGGTGGCGCTGACGGCCTCTCTGGGCTTGCGGGGGTTTCGCCTCAACCTGGCGGTGGAGGCTGCGGGCAATTACCAGGCCCTGCTGTCGGTGGCGCCGCGCATCCGCGAAGCGGTGGGGGCCACCCAGTACCGGGCCCTGGAGCGCGCCCTGCTGGGCTGAGCGCTCCGGGCCCGGGATCAGGCTCAGGCGACAGCCAGCAGTTCGACGTCGAACTTCAGGGTGGCATTGCCCGGGATCACGCCACCGGCGCCGCGGGCACCATAGCCCAGCTTGGCCGGGATGATCAGGGTGCGCTTGCCACCCACTTTCATGCCTTGCACGCCCAGATCCCAGCCCTTGATGACCATGCCGGCACCCAGGTGGAATTCAAACGGCGAATTGCGGTCCACGCTGGAGTCGAACTTGGCACCTTGGGCGCCGCTGTTGTACAGCCAGCCGGTGTAGTGCACACGCACCTTGCGGCCGGCCACGGCCTCGGTACCGTCACCGACCACGGTGTCCACGATCTGCAGGTCGGCGCTGGCCGATTCGGGGGATTCCACACCCAGCAGCTCGACATCGAATTTCAGGGTGGCGTTGGGCGGGATCACGCCGCCCGCACCGCGCGCACCGTAGCCCAGCTCGGGCGGGATGATCAGGGTGCGTTTGCCGCCAACCTTCATGCCCTGCACGCCTTCGTCCCAACCCTTGATGACCATGCCGGCCCCCAGGGCGAATTCAAACGGGTCGTTGCGGTCGACGCTGGAGTCGAACTTGGCGCCTTGAACGCCGTTTTCGTAAAGCCAGCCGGTGTAGTGCACGCTCACCTCGACGCCGGCGCGCGCTGCTGCGCCCTCGCCAACCGTGGTGTCTTCGTATTGCAGGCCAGAGGGAGTGGTGGGCATTGGATTTCCTTGCGTCAAGTGCTTCAATTCGAGAGCCAGGATTATCCCTGAAACCCAGGACGCGCCCCGGCTGGGAGGGTCGTGCCTAGGCGGTGCGCCGGGCCCGGTGGGCCGCCCAGCGAGCGGCAAAGGGTTGCACATCGTGCAGGCGCCGCAGCAGGTCCTTGCCACTGTCCGTGACCAGGTAGCCGCTGGGACCGTGGTCGACCAGACCGGCCTCGCGCAGTTCTTTCAGCCGGGTGTTGAGGGTGTTGGGGGTGATGCCACCGACGCTGTCCTGCAGCAGCCGGAAGGTCTGGGCGTGTTCGTCGCGCAAGGCCCACAACACGCGCAATGCATAACGCGATTCAAGCAGGTCGAACAACTGGCTGATGGCGCTGACTTCCTTGGCACTCATGGTCGCAATCTCCGGCTGATGCGCTGGACGGGCGGGCGCATCGGGCGGTCGCCTGCCATCACGGCGCGACTATAGCCCAAATTGCACAGTCTGCTACGTCTTTCATAGCTGCCGATTCAGCGTGAATCAAGCCCGGATCCGGGCGCTGGCTGGCGCTCGGGCGGGTCAGAGGTAGATCTTCTGCAGCAGCCGGATCAGGGTTTTGCGTTCGTTGGCCGTGAGCCGGCTGGTGGCATCGTCTTCGAGGTCGGCGGCGGTCTGTTCGGCGTCTTTCATCAAGGCCAGGCCGGCGTCAGTCAGGTGCAGACCCATCGCCCGGCCATCACTGGGGTGGGGCCTGCGCTCGATCAGGCCGCGCCGGTCCATGCTGGCGATGATGCCGACCAGGTTGGGCGGCAGGATGTTGAGGGTGGTGCACAACTGGCGCGAGGTGATGCCCGGGTTGTGCGCGACCAGTGACAGCACCGAGAAGTCGACCACCTTGAGGCCATAGACCGACATGCGCTCCATGAAGACCTCGATGATCGTCAGTGCGGCGCGGCGGGCGTTGTAGCCCATCAGGGTTTCGAGGTAGCGGGTGTCCACGCTTTCCACGGCAACAGAGGGGGCAGGTTTCTTCGTAGCCATGCCGCCATTGTGGCGGCAAGCCCAGGGCCGACTGCAGCGGCTTGTGACTCTGTGGCGACAAATGGCGCCCAATGATAGTTATATGTAATCGTATGAATACGATCAATTAATGGGCTCAATGGCTTCGGCTGCGATAAAGTCACGGCTGTCGTTCAACCAACCCCAAGTGAGGAAACAGCAATGTCCCTGATCAACACCCAAGTCCAACCCTTCAAGGCCCAGGCTTTCCACAATGGCAAGTTCATCGAAGTCACCGAGCAAAGCCTGAAGGGCAAGTGGTCGGTTCTGATCTTCATGCCGGCCGCCTTCACCTTCAACTGCCCGACCGAAATCGAAGACGCCGCCGACAACTACGCTGAATTCCAGAAGGCTGGCGCCGAGGTCTACATCGTCACCACCGACACCCACTTCTCGCACAAGGTGTGGCACGAAACCTCGGCTGCTGTCGGCAAGGCCAAGTTCCCCCTGGTCGGCGACCCGACCCACGCCCTGACCAACGCTTTCGGCGTGCACATCCCTGAAGAAGGCCTGGCACTGCGCGGCACCTTCATCATCAACCCCGAGTTGCTGATCAAGACCAGCGAAATCCACTCCAACGAAATCGCTCGCGATGTCAAGGAAACCGTGCGCAAGCTGAAGGCTGCCCAGTACACCGCCGCTCACCCCGGCGAAGTCTGCCCCGCCAAGTGGAATGAAGGCGCCAAGACCATCGCTCCGTCGATCGACCTGGTCGGCAAGATCTAAGTCACTGCCGGATGACGGCCGAGCACGCCGCGGCGTGCTCCCCCGCCGGACAGCGTCATGGCCCTGCGCCATGCCGTCCGGCTTTTTTTCGCCCAAAAATTGGCGCGCGCGCCCCGGTGGATGTCCCCGGTGCCTGTCCGCAGCGCCCCCAACCGAATTCAAGAAGGAAGCCATCATGCTCGACGACCAACTCAAGACCCAACTCGCCGCCTACCTGGAGCGCGTGACGCAACCGTTTGAGCTGGTGGCGTCCCTCGACGACAGCGACACCGCCCGCGAGATGCTGCAACTGCTGCAGACCATCCAGTCGCTGCGTGCTGACAAGATCAGCCTGCGCACCGATGGCAGCGATGCCCGCCGTCCCTCGTTCAGCCTGCAGCGCGTGGGCAGAAGCAGCCAACTGCGCTTTGCCGGTCTGCCGCTGGGCCATGAGTTCACCTCGCTGGTGCTGGCGCTGCTGTGGACCGGTGGTCACCCGCCCAAGGTCGAGGCAGATGTGATCGAGCAGATCCAGGCCCTGGATGGCGATTACAACTTCGAGGTCTACATGAGCCTGAGCTGCCACAACTGCCCGGACGTGGTGCAGGCGCTGTCGCTCATGGCCATCCTCAACCCGCGCATCAAGACCACCGTCATCGAAGGCGGTGCCTTCCAGGAAGAAGTCACGCGCCGCGAAATCATGGCCGTGCCCATGGTGTTCCTGAATGGCGACGTGTTTGCCTCGGGGCGCATGACCGTGGAAGAGATCGTGGCCAAGCTGGACACCGGTGCTGCGGCCCGCGACGCCGCCAAGCTGTCGGCCAAGGCCCCGTACGATGTGCTGGTGGTAGGCGGAGGCCCGGCCGGCGCCGCCGCGGCGGTGTACGCGGCCCGCAAGGGCATCCGCGTGGGGGTGGCGGCCGAGCGTTTCGGCGGCCAGGTCAACGACACGCTGGCCATCGAGAACTACATCTCGGTGCTCGAGACCGATGGCCCCAAGTTCGCCGCGGCCCTGGAGGCCCACACCCGGGCCTACGACGTGGACATCATGAACCTGCAGCGCGCCGACAAGCTGATCCCGGCTGCCCAGCCCGGCGGTTTGACCGAGGTGGTGCTGGCCAATGGCGGCAGCCTCAAGGCCAAGACCGTGATCCTGTCGACAGGCGCACGCTGGCGCAATGTCAACGTGCCCGGCGAGGCCGAGTACAAGAACAAGGGCGTGGCCTATTGCCCGCACTGCGATGGCCCCTTGTTCAAGGGCAAGGACGTGGCGGTGATTGGTGGCGGCAACTCGGGTATCGAGGCGGCCATCGATCTGGCCGGTGTGGTTCGCCACGTGACCGTGATCGAGTTTGCGCCTGAGCTGAAGGCTGACGCCGTGCTGGTCAAGAAGCTGCACAGCCTGCCCAATGTGGTGGTGCACACCAATGCCCAGACCACCGAGATCACCGGGGCCGACGGCAAGGTCAATGGCCTGCGCTACAAGGACCGCGTCAGCGGCGAAGAGCAACTGGTGGCCCTCGAGGGGGTGTTTGTGCAGATCGGCCTGGTGCCCAACACCGAGTGGCTCAAGGGCACGGTCGAGTTGTCGCGCTTCGGCGAGATCGTGGTTGACGCCAAGGGCCAGACCAACCTGCCCGGCGTGCTGGCTGCGGGGGACTGCACCACGGTGCCTTACAAGCAGATCGTGATCGCGGCAGGAGACGGTGCCAAGGCCGCCTTGAGTGCCTTCGATCACCTGATCCGCACCCCGGCGATCGCCTGAGCCGCGCTGAGTTGATTTGAATTGAACGACGCCACCCCGCACCTGCCTCGCAGGTGTGGGGTTTTGTCATCTGCGGCGCTGATTTTTCAGGTCCAATCGGGGCATGGATATCCCTGCCCACATCGACAGCCGGCTGACCGAGCTGGAAATCAAGACCAGCTTCAACGAAGACCTGCTGGAACAACTCAACCAGACCGTGTTCCGCCAGCAGGAGCAGATTGATGCCCTGATCCGCGAAGTGCACGAACTGCGCCGCCAGACCCCCGACAGCGGCGTGCAGCGCGGCACCAGCCTGCGCGACGAACTGCCGCCTCACTACTGAGCGCTTTGTAGGACAGATGGAGTCTCCCGTCTCTGGGGCGGGATCAAGTGCCCAACGTTGATGCCGGGTGTTGAGCATGGAGTCTGAGCGAGCACCGGCCTCACCGTTCAAAAGGCCGCGGAGCAGGCCATGCCAGCGGACACCATGGAGCTGGCTTTGCCAGGCCATGGGTGTCGTCCCCCTTGGGGGCTGAGCCCTGCGGCTCCAGGCCTGCCTGCGCAGGGCTGGACAGGGCGAAGAGCGTCCGCGTCTCGCGGCCGCACGGTGGCGCCGAAGGCGGCTCAGGGGGGATCAAGCTCTGGGGGCTAAGTCAACGCCAGCAGGCGCACCAGGTCCGTCCGCACCCGGATGTCGCGGTAGTTCACGCTCGACAGGATGCGGAAATCGCTCACCCGCGTGTCGCGGATGGCCGGCTCCAGCATGGGCATGCCTTCGCGGTTCACCAGCACGGCCACGCGCGGTGTGAGGGTGTTGGCGCCACGGCGCACCACGGTCGCCACCTCGTTGCTGGCCAGTTTCACGAACGACCCCGGGGGGTAGATGCCCACGGCCTTGATCAGTGAGGCGCCGGCCTCATCCACCTTCTTGCGCTCATCGAAATAGGTGGCATGCATGGCTGCCGACGGCGCCATGGGAGGGCGTGTGGCCCGAGGTGACAAGCGGGCCGCGAAACCGTCAGCCCGGTGGATCAGCCGGGCGATCTGCTCGGCCGCGCTGCGCCCGCCCAAAGGGCCCGCCATGGCGTCGTGGTGCAGGCTGATGGCATCCAGCCAGACGGCATCCTGCACGCCGCGGTCACGCAGCAGATTCACCGAACGCTCGGGGTGCTGGTCGATCACGGCACGTTGTTCGGGTGTGGGCGGGTCGTGCTGCTGGGTCAACTGGTCCTGCAGCTCGGTCATGCCGATGTTCATGGTCAGGCAGGCCCGCACCATCGAGGTCTCCAGCTCGGGCGACCAGTTCAGCACGTCGCGCGCGGCCAGCGAGCACATGGCGCACACCAGCATGGCATGGGTGGCGCTGTAGAAGCGGGTCTCACTGGCCGTCAGGTGGATCAGCGCAAACAGCACCGTGTCGGGGTTGCTGCGCAGCATGCGGCTGAGGTCGCGTTGCAGCTTGTCCAGGCGGAACATGAAGCGTTGGCTGCGCGGGTCGCGCATGATCGCGTTGGCGCGGCTTTGCATGTCCAGCCAGTCGATCGGGGCGTCGGCGTCGCTGTATTCGTCCGTCGTCTTGGGGGCGGCGGTCATCAGATCCGGCGCCATGATCTGGGTGTCGGCAATCTGGCCCAGCGTGGTGTTTTTGTCGTTCACCATCGCATGCATCTGGGCTTCCATCGCACGGCGGTACTGGCGCACCTCCTGTGGGTCGACAAACAGGGTGCCGTGGGCCGCCAGGGTGTCCAGTGCCTCGCGTTCGGTGAAGATGTAGCCGCGACTGGCCAGCAAGGTCCCGTCGGCATTGTGCAGGCCGAAGGGCAGCGGGCGACCGAGCGGAATGTTGCTGAAGCTGACGGGCGCTAATTTCATGGGTGGCGTTGATTATGTGACAGGATGTCAGCGCTTCAACAGACCTTAACCGGGCATCAGCGGGGCCTTTACCTGCCAGTGACCTGTCTATGACCGGCCCTGTCTCGGGCGTGTCGATCGCCACCGGGCCCTCACTCGCAAAGGTGCTGGTCCACAAACTGGCGCAGCAGGTGCATGATCGGCGAAGGGGTTCGCCCGCGCAGGGTGATGAGGCCGAAGCGTGCCGTGGCCTGCAGGGGCGGTTGCAGGGGCAGTACCACCAGCGCTCCCGACTGCAGGTGCGCTCTGGCCGCGGCCTGCACCCCCATGAAGATGGCATCGGTGTTCAGGGTCGTGTCCACCAGGCTGCTCACATCTTCGCAGCGCAGCGAGGCCAGGCGCTCCGGGTGGGCCTGCACGCCATACCGGTCGACCAGCAGGCGGGCCACCTCATCGCTCAGCGGGGTGGTGGCAATCGGGTAGGCCAGCAGTTCATCAAAGGCCAGGCTGCCGCGCCCGGCCAGAGGGTGGCTGGCACGGCAGATGAAGCCGGCGCTCAGTTCGATCAGAGATTCAATCTGCAGATCGTCGGCGGGTACCACGCGGCGCAGGTCGATGACCAGCGCATCGAGTTGGCGCGCGCGCAGCATCTGCAACTGAAGCTCGGTGGGCCCGCGCGAGACGCTGACCCGCACCGCGGGGTGCTCGCGCGCCATGTGGCTCAGCAAGGGTGTCATCAGCAAGGCCCCAGGGCCCGAGCCCAGGCCCAGCCGCAGCGAGCCCAGCCCCCCCTGGGCCAGGCGTTTCAGGTTCTCCTTCAGTTCGTCGGCCTCGAACAACATGCGTCGCCCATGCGTGACCACCACCTCGCCCAGCGGTGTGAGCTCGTTGCGTTTGCCCAGCCGGTCGATCAGCCGGGCATCCAGCGTGCGCTCCAGGGCCTGGATGCTGCGGCTCAGGGCCGATTGGGTCAGGTGCAGTTGTTCGGCAGCCCGACTGAACGAGCCCGTTTCAGCCAGGCAGATCAGATGCTGGAGTTGGCGCAGGTCCATGGCTTAGGTATGAGGTGATTGAATGGGTTTCAGGAAAATTATGCATTGGACACATCTTCTGAGCATTTCTAGCATGGACTCCTCATCTCTTACTTGATGGCAAGGAACCCCATGAAATCGATTCTTCGTCGTGCGTCCCTGAAAACCGGCCTGGCCCTGGCGGCCGTGACCCTGGCTGGCGGCAGCTGGGCCCAGAGCTTTCCGCAGCGCCCCGTCACGTTGATGGTGCCGTACCCTGCGGGTGGGGTGTCTGATGTCATCGCGCGCACCGTGAACACGGCTCTGGGCAAGCACCTGGGTCAGCCGGTGGTGGTCGAGAACCTGGGGGGTGTCAGTGGCGCGATTGCAGCCCAGAAGACCCTGACTGCGCCTGCCGACGGCTACCTGCTGTTTCAGGGGTCGCCCAATGAGCTGATCCTGTCGCCATTGGCCAACGCGGCCGTCAAGTTCAAGAGCGAGGACTTCCGCCTGCTGCAGATGATCTCGGTGGCCCCGCTGGCCGTCATCGCGCGTGCTGACCTGCCCGTCAGCAATGGCGACGAACTGGCCGCCTATGCCGCCCGGGTGGCCCGCGAGGGGCGCCCGCTCACCTATGCCAGCGTGGGGCCGGGCTCGTTCTACCATTTCATGGGCGAGCACATGTCGCACACCCTGGGCGTGCCCATGACCCATGTGCCTTACAAGGGCGGGGCACCGGCCTTCACGGACCTGATGGGGGGCCAGGTCGACATTTTCATCACCGTGTTTGGCAAGGCGCAGCTCGAGATGGTGCAGCAGGGGCGCCTCAAGTTTGTCGCCACCCTCAGTGAGGAGCGGCTGGAGGGCCTCAAGCAGGTGCCCACGCTGCGCGAGAGCCGGGCCTTGAAAGACTTCAGCTACAAGCTCTGGACCGGTTACTTCGTGCGCAAGGACACGCCTGAACCCATTGTGCAGACGCTGTACAAGGCGCTCACCGCCACCTTGTCGGATCCCGCTGTGCGCGCCGGGCTGGAGGCCCAGAGCCAGCAGGTGTCACGCCCCCTGAGCCTGCAGGAGGCCGCGCAGGCTTATGCCGATGGCACAGCTCAGTTCAGGGCCCTGGCCAAGACCATCCAGCTGCAGCCCCAGTGAGGACCGGGACATGAGCATCGACATTGCTGACCTGCTGGCGAGTGCCCAGGCCCTGGCCCCCGAGTTCGAGGCCTGGCGCCGAGACATCCACCAACACCCCGAACTGGGCTTTGAGGAGCACCGCACCAGCGAGCGCGTGGCCGAAGCCCTGCAGCGCTGGGGTTATCAGGTCACCCGTGGTCTGGGCGGCACCGGGGTGGTGGGCCAACTGCGCCGCGGCAGGGGCACCCGGCGCCTGGGCCTGCGCGCCGACATGGACGCCCTGCCCATCACCGAGACCAGTGGCCTGCCCCACGCCAGCCAGCACGCGGGGGTGATGCACGCCTGCGGGCACGATGGGCACACGGCCATGCTGCTGGCGGCGGCGAAACTGCTGGCCGAGTCAGAGCGATTTGATGGCACGCTGAACCTGATCTTTCAGCCCGCCGAAGAGGGGCTGGGCGGTGCGGTTCGGATGATGCAGGATGGCTTGTTCGAGCAGTTCCCTTGCGATGCCGTGTTTGCCATGCACAACATGCCAGGCTATCCGCAAGGGCATCTGGCCCTGCGCGAAGGCCCGGCCATGGCCTCGTCTGACTATGTCGAGATCACCCTGCATGGCGTGGGGGGGCATGGCGCCATGCCGCACCGTGCCGCCGACCCCGTGGTGGCCGGGGCCAGCCTGGTGATGGCTCTGCAGACGGTGGTGTCGCGCAACGTCGACCCCCTGGGCATGGCGGTGGTCACGGTGGGGGCCTTCCACGCCGGGCAGGCCAACAACGTGATCCCCGAGACCGCCACGCTCAAACTCAGTGTGCGCGCCCTGGACCGCCAGGTGCGAACCCTGCTGCGCGAGCGCATCACCGCGGTGGCCCGGGCGCAGGCCGCGAGCTTTGGCTGTTCGGCCACGGTTGACTACCGCGATGGCTATGCCGTGCTGGTCAACACGGCGGCCGAGACCGCGCTGGCGCGCGAGGTGGCTTTGGAGCTGATCGGGCCGCAGCAGGTCACGCTGCAGGCACCGGCCCTGCCGGGCAGCGAAGACTTTGCTTTCATGCTTGAAAAAGTGCCGGGCAGCTACCTGCTGATCGGCAATGGTGACGGGCAAGATGCAGGCCACCCGTTTGCCGGGCACTGTGCCTGCATGGTGCACAACCCGGGCTATGACTTCAATGACTGCAACCTGGTGCGAGGGGCGGCTTACTGGGCCTTGCTGGCGCAGCGTTTTCTGGCCTGACGCCTGCCACCCCAGGCACACGGCCTGCCCAGCCCGGCGCTCGGGCCGCGACCGCCAGGGCCGGGGGGAGGCTGCGCCCGCTTGGGCGGGGCTTACTTCTGTGACAACACCCAGTTCACCAGCTTCTTGGCGTCGGCCTCGTTGACCTGTGCATTGGGTGGCATCGGCACCGGTCCCCAGACACCTGAGCCGCCTTTGATGACCTTGGCGGCCAGTTTGTCCGGGGCGTCTTTCTGGCCCGCGTACTTGGCCGCCACATCCTTGAAGGCCGGGCCGACCATTTTCTTGTCGACCGAGTGGCAGGCCATGCAGGCCTTGCTGGTGGCCAGGGCCTGGTCGGCCATGGCGGGGGCTGCCGCCAGGGCGGCGGCCAAAATCAATGAAACACGGTACATGTCAGAACTCCTTCTAGGGATGGGTGCAGGGGATGGGGTGGGATGGAGGGGATAGGGGGGGCGCTCAGTGCTTGGCGTTCTTCAGCAGGAAGTCGAGCACCATCTTGCGTTCGTCATCGTTCAGTCCGGCCCGTTGGAACATGCTGGGCGTGATGCCCAGCCATTGCTTTTCGGTGAACTGGCCTGGATCGCGTGGGCCGTGGCAGACCGTGCAGCGTTGGTAGAAGATCTTTTCGGCTGGCGTCAACGAGGCCGTGGCTTTTTCACGCAAGGCAAATGCCCGGTCGGCACCGAAGAACTTCTCGTCAAAGTGGACATCGCTGCGCGTGATCCTAGGCGGCTGAAAGGCCCGGGTGCCGCCGGGGTCAGCATCGGTGCATTTGCGGATCGAGGCGACACAGGTGTTGGCTGTCGTGGCCTGGGTCAGGCCACTGGCCTGGCGGCTGGAGGTCAGGAAGTTGATCAGGCCGTTGTTGCAGCGCCCCTTGCTGTCCAGCTGTGGCCAGGCGCCTTCGTACAGGCTGACCACACCGGGCATGATCTTGTCGGACACCCGGGCGCCGACCACCACGGCACCGCGCTCGTTGTAGAGCTCCACCAGATCGCCATCCTGGATGCCGTGTGCCTTGGCGTCCTCGGGGCTGAGGGTCAGGGGCTCGCGGGTCTGTACCGTGTAGCGCTTGCGCAGCGTTTCGGAGTTGTTCATCTGCGAGTGCAGGCGCCAGTAGGGGTGCGGGCTGACCACATGCACCTGGCCCTTGCGGGCGTTGCCCAGGTACTCGGCAGGGGCTTGCCATTTGGGCATGGGCGGCATGTCGGGAATGTTCATTTTCTCGATCGTGCTGGAGTACATCTCCACCTTGCCGCTGGTGGTGTGCAGCGGATGCTTTTGCGGGTCCTGACGGAAGTCGCCATGACGCACCCACTGATGAGCCGCTGCGGGCACGGGAATGCGAGCGATGCCTTCGGCCCAGAATTGGTCAAACGGCGTGTGTTTGGCCGCACTGCTGGCCTCGTAGGCCGTCTTGACGTAGTCCAGTGCCGTTTTGCCTTCTGTGAAGGCGTATTCGACCCCGCACAGTGCAGACAGGCGGCGGAAGATCTCAAAGTCGTCCAGCGCATCGTGTTGCGGTGCAACCACCTGCTTCATCGCATAGACCTTGTCGATGCTGTAGGTGCCGGCCGAGGAGATGTCGTTGCGTTCCAGGGTGGTGGTGGCCGCCAGCACGATGTCAGCCCAGCGTGCCGAGCCATTCCACCAGGGTTCCTGGCAGATGTAGGTGTCCACGGTCTGGAGGGCCCGGGCCAGTTCGTTCAGGTCTTGCTGGTGCGAGAACAGGTTGTTGCCTGCGTTGTAGATCAGCTTGACCTCGGGGTAGGTGTAGCGACTGCCGTTGTAGGTGAACTCTTTGCCGGGGTTGAGCAGCATGTCGTTGATGCGTGAGGCCGGGCAGATCTTGCGGACCGGATTGCGGCCCTGCGACAGGCCTGTGGGTGCCGTGCCACCCGATTGAGCCATGCCGCCACCGCCGTAGTGCCACGAGAAGCCCACGCCTTGACCCGGCAGGCCGATGTTGCCCAGGATGCAGGCAAAGTTGACGATGGCCCAGTAAGGCATCTCGCCGTGGTGGGCGCGCTGGATGGCCCACGAGCCGCACAACTGGGTGCGCTTGGAGGCCATCAACTCGGCCAGTGCGCGGATCTTGGCGGCCGGGATGCCTGTGATGGCCGCGGCCCATTCGGGCGTCTTGGGGGGCGAGCCATCGGCGTCCTTGCCTTCGAGGTAGGCACGGTAGCGATCGAAGCCGACGGTGTACCGGTCGATGAACGCCTGGTTGTGCTTGTTCTGGCTGATGAGGTGGTAGCCCATGGCCAGGAACAGCGCGGTGTCGGTGTTGGGGATGATGCGCACCCATTCCGAGCCCATCTTCTCGTCGGTGGTGGTGAGTTGCGGGTTGATGGAGACGAAGCGGCAGCCGGCCTGCTTGATGGCATCCCAGCCGGCATACATCTCGTGATCGCAGACGGTGTACTCGATGCGGTTGTTCTTGTCGGGGTCGCAACCGATGAAGACCACCAGTTCGGTGTGATCGCGCAGTTGTTCCCAGGCGGTCTGGGCGGAGTAGACCTCCATGTCGCCGATGACCATCGGCATGATGATCTGCCCTGCACCGGCCGAGTAGTCGCCCGTGGTGATCGACGAGCCGCCCAGCAGGTTGAAAAAGCGCCCCTGCAGCACGTTGGGCCGGAAGATGCCCGCATGGGACCAACCGCCGTAGGAGCTGGAAAAGCAGCCCTCATTGCCGTGCTTTTCGATGGTGTCCAGGATGGCCTTGGCGGTCAGACCCAGTGCGGTGTCCCAGCTCACCTGCACCCATTCGTCGCGCCCGCGCAGCTCAGGTTTGTTGCTGCCCTTGCGCCCGTTCATTTCCCACTCCAGGTAGGACTTGCGCACCATCGGGCCCGCGATGCGGGTCTTGTCGTAGGTCCGATCCAGCACGCCCTCGGTCAGCATGGGGGTGGGGCGCTTGTCGGTCGCCTGGGCCTCCACCTTGATGAGCCGGCCGTTCTGGACCGTGGCGATCAAGGGCCCGTAGTGAGTCGCATGGGTGACTTGTCCAGTGAACGAGGCAAGCCCGTCCAGGGTTGCAGCCTCTGGTGATGTGGCGGCCATGGCCTGCGCCAGCGGTGACAGCCTGGTCCCGGCTCCCAGGGCCCCCAGCAGGCCGACGGCGCTGGCCCCCATCCATTGACGGCGAGTGAAATTCATAAAGTCCCCTATCGCGGTTGTGGTCTTTCTTTCGTTCGTCAGATGCTAAGAACTGCCTTTAAAGCGTCAAGATTTGCCGCTAAAAATTGAAATTACTTACATTGCCTCACGCGATGTGTCGGACCTGTTGCTGCCCAGGCTTGATGAGTGGTCTTGAGGGCGCGGCCTCGCTGCCGGGGCGAGGGCTGGCACCCACAAAATTGCGGCCATGGGGTGGCGCTGGCAACGGCCTGTTGGCCGCTTTGCAAGGCCTTCAGTCCGGGTGCAGGTTTGGTTACCAACTGATACAGTTGAAGACTCTGATATCTGGCCTGTCTGCTGCCCATGTCGCCCTTTCCGCCACGCCCCCCGCATTGGGTGGTTCGCATGAATTACCGCAACCGCGCCGTGTCCTGGCTTGCGGTGATGGTGGTGGTCGCATGGCAGTGGTGGGCAAGCCCCTGGCCCTGGTTCTGGTGGGCTGGTTTGGGCCTGCAGTTTGTGCTGTACCCCCAACTGGCCTATCTGCTGGCCCGCCTGGCCAAGGATCCACTGGCCTTTGAATTGAGAACACTGACCGTCGATTCACTGGCCATCGGCTTTTGGGTGGCCTGGCTGGGGGCGCCTCTGTGGCTGGCCTATGCCCTGTGTGTCTGCGGTGCCATGAACCTGGCGGCCTTCAAGGGCCCCAGGGGCCTGCTGATCTCCGTGTTGCTGCAGGGGGGCGGAGCGGTTTTGGCCGTGCTGGTGCATGGCTTTCACTTTCAGCCTGATCTGGCCCCGGTGCCGACAGCCTTGTGCATGCTGGCCTTGTCGGGTTACCTGCTGGCCTTTGCTCATGGCGCCAATGACCGCACCCGCAAGCTGCATGCGATCCGCCTGCGCCTGACCGACAGCGAGCGGGCGCTCCAGCGTCAATTGGCCGAGAACCAGGTGCTGCAGGTGCGCCTCAGCGAGCAGGCCAACCGGGATTCGCTCACCGGCCTGTTCAATCGGCGCTTTCTGGATGCCACGCTGGGCCGCGAGCTGATCCGCTGCCAACGCGAGGGCCAGCCTCTGGCACTGATCGTGATCGACATCGATCACTTCAAGAAAGTCAATGACAACGCAGGCCACCCCGTGGGCGATGAGGTGTTGCGGCGCGTGGCATTTTTACTGAGCCATGATTCGCGGGCCAGTGACGTGGTGTGTCGCCATGGGGGTGAGGAATTTCTGCTGATGCTGCCCAACATGCCGGTGGCGGCGGCGCTGCAGCGCGCTGAGCACTACCGCGAGAGCCTGGCTTCGTCCCTGTTGCTGATTGAAGGGCAGCGCCTGCGCATCACGCTGTCGGCGGGGGTGGCGTCCTACCCGGAGCATGGGCAATTGCCGGGTGAGCTGCTGGCTGCGGCCGACAAGGCCCTTTACCGGGCCAAGAGTCGGGGGCGCAACCGGGTCGAGCTGGCGCAGCCGCTGCGGTACGACGAGCCCGCGCTGCCCCTGGAGCCAGCTTGAGCCTGCGCGTCGACCGGGGCTGAATCGAGGCTTGCAGCGGCCCCGATCTGATGGGGGGCCGCCTCAGGCCGGGTGCAGCGGGGTGGCCGGGATCTGCTGGCGGATCATCTTCAGTCGCATGTCGAACTCAGGCATCACGCGCTGCTGCAGTGCCTGCAAAGGCCCTTGCCAGCGTGCGCCGTCGGCGCCCGGGGTGTGTTCGATCTGGGCCCAGGCCCAGGCCAGCAGCACCAGGGCCACGGCGCGCAGGTAGTCGTCGGCGCTCAGGCTGGCCAGCATCGGGTCATTGGCGCAGGCCGCGGCCAGCGTGGTGCTCAGGTAACGCATTTCGGCCAGACGGCGCAGCACCTCGGCATCGAAGGGGCGGCTGGCATCCAGGGTGGCGCGCAGTGACAGCAGCAGGGCCCCCAACGCCTCACCGCCGTCAGGCAGCACCTTGCGCTGCAGCAGGTCGATGGCCTGGATCTCGTTGGTGCCCTCATAGATCATGGCCACGCGCGAGTCGCGCACGATCTGCTCGATGCCCCATTCGCGCACGTAGCCGTGGCCGCCGAACACCTGCAGGCATTCGCTGGCGCCGTAAAAGGCCTGGTGCGTCCAGGCCGCTTTCAACACCGGGGTGACCAGGCTGCACCAGCGCTGGGCCTGGGCGCGCTCGTCCGCGTCGGGGTGGTGGCGGGCGATGTCGAGGGCCAGACCGGTGCGGTAGGCCAGCAGGCGGCCGCCGTCGATCCAGGCCCGCTGCACGTCCAGGATGCGGCGCATGGCCGGGTGCTCGATCAGCAGGTCGGCGCTGTCCTTGTCGCCACGCGAGGCGGGGCGGGGCCCGGGCGCGCGCATCTGGCGGCGCTCATGGGCGTAGGCATCGGCCTTCTGCCAGGCGGCGTCCAGCAGGCCGATCCCTTGCAGGGCCACGTGCAGACGCGCCGCATTCATCATCACAAACATGGCGTTCAGGCCGGCGCCGGCTTGGCCCACCAGCCAGCCGGTGGCGTCTTCAAAGCGCATCACGCAGGTGGGGCTGCCGTGCAGGCCCATTTTTTCTTCGATGCGATCACAGTGCGCGCCGTTGCGCGAGCCATCTGGCAAGAACTTCGGCGCCAGGAACAGCGACAGGCCCTTGGGCCCGGCCGGCGCGCCGGGCAGGCGGGCCAGCACCAGGTGCACGATGTTGTCGGTCAGATCGTGCTCGCCGCCCGAGATGAAGATCTTGCTGCCGTTGAGTCGATGTTCGCCGGGCAGGCTGCCGTCTTCGACCGGCTGCGCCTGGGTGCGCACCAGACCCAGATCGCTGCCGGCATGGGGTTCGGTCAGGCACATGGTGGCCAGCCACTCCCCGCTGGCCACCTTGTCGAGGTAGCGCGCCTTGAGTTCGTCCGAGGCGTGGTGCTTGATGCATTCGTAGGCGCCATGCAGCAGGCCCGGTGCCATGGTCCAGCCGTGGTTGGCGGCACTCAGCCATTCATAAAGCACGCCTTCCAGCACCCAGGGCAGGCCCTGGCCACCGTCCTCCGCCGCGCCGGCCAGGGCGGGCCAGCCGGCCTGCCAGAAGGCCTGGTAGGCCTCGCGAAAGCCCGGTGGGGTGGTGACGCGGCCGGCCTCCCAGCGGCAGCCGATCTCGTCGCCGTCACGCGACAAAGGGGCCACAACCTCGCCGACAAACTTGCCGGCTTCGTCCAGCACCTGCGCCATCAAGGCCTGGTCGGCCTCGGTCAGGGCGGACAGTGGCGCCAGTTGCTGCGGCGCCTGCAGCACGTTGAACAGCAAGAAGGCGTTGTCGGCGGGGCGGGGCTGGTAAGAGGAAGACATGGTGCGGAGAAAGTGGGTGGGCTAAGACAACAAGGGGCCCCGCGGGGCCCCATGGCGGGATCAGGAGGTCACGCGATCACGATTCGGCGCTGAAGCCGATGCGCTTGACCAGGGGGCCCCAGCGCTCGAACTCGTGCTTTTGCGAACGGCCCATCTCCTCGGCGGTCGAGCCTTGGGCGATCAGGCCGACCAGCGCCAGGCTGTCGATCACGATCTTCTCCTTGAGGGCAGCGTTGATCGCGGCGTTGGCGGCAGCAACCACCGGCGCAGGGGTCTTGGCCGGGGCGTAGAAGCCGAACCATTCTTCGGTGGTCAGGTCGGCAAAGCCCTGCTCAGCGAAGGTGGCCACGTCGGGCAGGAAGGGCGAGCGCTTTTCGCCCGAGGTGGCCAGGATGCGCAGCTTGCCGGCCTTGGCATTGGCGATGAAGTCGCCGCTGGGGGTCAGCATGGCGGCAATCTGCCCGCCCACCAGGTCGGTCACGCCGGGGATGGAGCCGCGGTAGGGCACGTGGCGCATCTCGACGCCGCTGTTCAGGCCCAGCAGGGCGCCCAGAAAGTGCGGCGTGGAGCCGGCGCCCGGCGAGCCATAGCTGGCATCCTTGGGGTTGGCCTTGGCCCAGGCCAGGAAGTCCTTGAGTGTCTTCACGCTGGCCGGCACCAGCGGGCCCACGGCCAGGCCATGGTGCATCACGGCGCCGATCGAGACAGGCACGAAGTCCTTCATCTCGTAGTTCATCTTGCTGTAGATGTGCGGGTAGATGGCCAGGGCCGAGAAGGGCGACAGGGCCAGCACCGAGCCATCAGCGGGTGCGGGCTTGAGCGATTCCAGGGCGATGCGGCCGCCGGCGCCGGGCTTGTTCTCGACCACCGCGGGGTTCTTGCTGAAGGCCGTGCCAGCCATCTTCTCGCCCACGCGGCGGGCCACGCTGTCGCCCGAACTGCCGGCCGGAAAGCCGTAGAAGATCTTGCACTGGTCGACCAGTTGGGCGAAGGCGTTGGGGGCCAGCAGGCCGCTGCCGCCCAGGGCGCCGAGGGCGCTCAGGGCCTGGATGAATTGACGACGATTGCTCATGATTTGTCTCCGTTATTTTTGAAAAGTTGCTGAATCGATCGATTTCAGCGCGGCGCCATGCGCAAGGCACCATCGAGCCGGATCACCTCACCATTGAGGTGGCCGTTGGTGACGATGTGGCAGGCCAACTGGGCAAATTCTTCGGGCTTGCCCAGGCGCGAGGGGAAGGGGATGGAGGCCGCCAGCGAAGCCTGCACCGGCTCGGGCAACTGCTTCATCAGTGGCGTGGCGAACAGGCCCGGGGCCACGGTGCAGACCCGGATGCCATGCTGCGCCAGATCGCGCGCCATCGGCAGCGTCATGCCCACCAGGCCGCCCTTGGAGGCGCTGTAGGCCTGCTGGCCGACCTGCCCGTCAAAGGCCGCCACTGAGGCGGTGAACATCATCACGCCGCGCTCGCCGTCTTCCAGCGGGGTCAACTTGGCGCATTGGGCGGCAAACAGGCGGCTGATGTTGTAGGCGCCGATCAGGTTCACGGTCACCACGCGGCTGAAGTCTTCCAGCGGCGCGGCGCTGCCATCCTTTTGCACCACGCGCTTGGCGGTCCCGATGCCGGCGATGTTCATCAGGATGCGGGCCGGGCCATGGGCCTCGGTGGCGCGGGCCAGGGCGGCCTGCACGCTGTCGGTGTTGGTGATGTCGCAGACGCAGGCGATGCCGCCGATGTCGGCGGCCACCTTGGCGGCCAGTTCGGCATTCACGTCGAGCACGGCCACGCGTGCGCCCAGGCGGGCCAGTTCGCGGGCGGTGGCTTCGCCCAGACCCGATGCGCCGCCGGTGACGAGCGCGGCTTGTCCTTGGATGTCCATGGTCAGTTTCCTTGAGGTTGGAAGATATGGGGCAGGCTGCCCTCGTGCAGGCCCTGCACCAGGGCATCGCGGTGCTTGAGCACGGCGCGCTGGTTGATCGAGCCCTTGTCGGTCACCTCGCCGCGGTCGATCGAGGGCGGCTCGGTCAGCAGGGCGGCGCGCGCGATGCGGTTGGCGCTGCCGGTGGCGTGGCTGGCCAGCTCATCGACGATCTGCTGGAATTTGGCCAGCACCGGGGCGCTGCTCAACACCTCGGCCCAGGGCGTGTCAGCGGGCAGCCCGCTCAGGGCACGGCAGGCCTGGGTCGGGAACAGCAGGGCGCCCACCTCCTTGAGGTTGATGCCGGTCAGCACGGCGTCCTGCACATAGGGGGCGCCGGCCGCGATGATCTTGGCCCGCAGCGGACCCACGCTCACAAAGGTGCCCGTGGCCAGCTTGAAGTCTTCGGCGATGCGGCCGTCAAAGCGCAGGCCGAGGTGGATGTTGCTGTCATCGATCCACTGCACGGCATCGCCGCTGCAGAAGAAGCCTTCTTCGTCGAAGTGGGCGGCCGTTTCTTGCGGGGCGCGCCAGTAGCCCGGCGTGATGTTGGGGCCGCGGTAGCGCACCTCGACCTTGCCATCGCTGTCCACCAGCTTGAGCTGCAGGCCCGGGGTGGGCACGCCCAGGTCGCCGGACTTGACTTGTGGGTTGGTGATGTAGAGCGCAAACGGCCCCGATTCGGTCATGCCCAGGCCGGTGCCCATGACGATGCGTTCGCCCACCTCGGCTTCCTGCAGCGCGTGCAGATCGTCCCAGATCGGCTGGGCCAGGGCAGCCCCGGCGTAGAAGAACATGCGCACCCGCGACAGCAGGGTCTTGCGCAGCAGATCGTCGGTCTTCATCGCATTGGCGATGGCCTCAAAACCGGTGGGCACGTTGAAGTACACCGTGGGGGCGATCTCACGCAGGTTGCGCAGGGTCTCGCCGATCATGGCTGGCGTGGGCTTGCCGTCGTCGATGTAGAGCGTGCCGCCGTTGTAGATCGTCAGGCCCACGTTGTGGTTGCCGCCGAAGGTGTGGTTCCAGGGCAGCCAGTCGATCAGCACCGGAGGCTGCTCCGGATCACCCAGCACCGGCATGGACTGGCGCATCTGCTGCTGGTTGGCACACCACATGCGGTGGGTGTTGATCACCGCCTTGGGCAGCTTGGTCGAGCCCGAGGTGAACAGGAACTTGGTGATGGTGTCCGGCCCCGTGGCCTGCATGGCCGCGTCCACCGTGTCGGTGGCCTCGGTGGCGATCAGATCGCTCCAGGCCGTGTGGGCCCGGCCCGGCACCTCGCCCGAGACCAGCACCACTTCCACCCGCTCCGGCACCGCCGCGGCGATGGCTTTGGCGAAGCGGCTGCCCTCGGTGGCAAACACCAGGCCGGGCGTGAGCGTGTTGATCACGTGGCGCAGCTTGTCGTAGTCCTGGCTGATGGTGGAGTACGCCGGCGAGGCCGGCGAGTGCGGGATGCCCGCATACACACAGCCCAGCGCCAGCAGCGCGTGCTCCAGGCTGTTTTCGCTGAGGATCACCACCGGGTGTTCGGCGCTCAGGCCCCGGTTGAGCAGGGCCTGGCCGATGCGCCGCGCCGTCTGCAAGGCCTCGGCATAGCTCACACGGCGCCACTCACCGGTGCGGCCCTGGCTGTCGCGTTGGCGCTGGGCCATGAAGGTGCGCTCGGGCTCGGTCTGCGCCCAGTGCAGCAGCCGGTCGGTCATGCGCTCGGCATGCGACGCCAGCGGCTGTTCGGCCTGCAGGTAGCGGGTACCGGGTTGGCCGGTGTGCAACTGAACCCGGGTGACACCGAATTCCAGGGGGCGGTAGCGGGCCGGGGCCGCAGCTTGGTTTGTCTCGCTCATGTTCTTCTGCTCGGTGGTGGTTGTTGGGGCGGCTGGGTTCAGTCCTTGCGCACCTTGTCGGCACGGCCTTCGAGGAAGGCACGCACGCGGTCCTTGGCCTCGGGGGCGCTTTGCGCGATGGCGGCCATCAGGGCTTCGGTGAAGAAGCCCTGGTCGGCTGGCTGCTCGGCAATGCGCGGCAGCGCATGCATCAGGGCGTAGTTGGTCAGCGGGGCGTTCTGGGCCACGCGCAGGGCCAGCTCCAGAGCCTTGTCGAAGGCGGTGCCCTCAGGCACCAGGTACTGGGCCATGCCGATGCGTTCGCCGTCAGCGGCGTTGTAGACGCGGCCGGTCAGCATCATGTCGGTCATGCGGGCCGCACCGATCA
Source organism: Curvibacter sp. GW821-FHT09D12 (assembly GCF_059416245.1). Taxonomy (NCBI): domain Bacteria; kingdom Pseudomonadati; phylum Pseudomonadota; class Betaproteobacteria; order Burkholderiales; family Comamonadaceae; genus Curvibacter; species Curvibacter sp. GW821-FHT09D12. Next base: position 268,906 of record NZ_JBWKOU010000004.1, read on the forward strand.
GGCGCGGGATGCGCACCGCGCCGCCGCCGCCCACAAAAATGCCGCGCGAGCCTTCAGGCAGCGCGTAGAAGGTGGTCTCGTCGGCCACCCGGATGTGGCAGGCGCTGGCCAGTTCCAGCCCACCCCCCACCACGGCGCCATGCAGGGCCGCAATCACCGGCACCGGGCCATGCTGCACACGCTCCAGGGCCGCATGCCACATGCGGGAGTGGTGCACCCCCTGACCGGCATCGCGCTCCTTGAGTTCGCTCAGATCCAGGCCGGCGCAGAAGTGCGGGCCCTGGCCGTCGATCACGGCAGCGCGCACGGTCTCGGGCAGGCCATCGAAGGCATTGCGGATCGCGATGATCAGCCCGTCATTGAGCGCATTGCGCTTGGTCGGACGGGTCAGTCGCAGCACGGCCACTTGCTGTTCGTCGCCATGAAATTCGATTTGAAGGTCGGGATGGGAGGATGTCTGGTTCATGATTGCGTTCCGTTGTTGAATCGATTATGGTTATAAAAAATAACCAATTCAAGCCAACAGAGCCGCTTTGATCTTGGTGAAAACCCTTGTTTCTATCCACCCCAGGAGACCGTCAATGGACTACAAGAACCTGATTGCCATCGATATCCACACCCACGCCGAAGTGAGTTGCTGGAACCCCTTTGACAACTACGGCGAGGAATACGACCGTGCTGCCGACAAGTACTTCGGCAGCAACCGTCGCCCCACCATCGAAGAAACCGTGGCCTACTACCGCGAACGCAAGATCGGTCTGGTGATGTTCACGGTGGACAGTGAATCCAAGCTGGGCCGCAAGCGCGTGCCCAACGAAGAGATCGCCGAGGCGGCCAAGGCCAACAGCGACATGATGATGGCCTTCGGCAGCATCGACCCGCACAAGGGCAAGATGGGCGCGCGTGAGGCCGAGAAGCTGATCACCGAGCACGGCATCAAGGGCTTCAAGTTCCACCCCACGGTGCAGGGCTACCACCCCTACGACAAGATGGCCTGGCCGATCTACGAGGTGATCAACCACTACAAGCTGCCTGCCATCTTCCACACCGGCCACAGCGGCATCGGCAGCGGCATGCGCTGCGGCGGCGGCCTGCGCTTGGAGTACAGCAACCCCATGCACCTGGACGACGTGGCCATCGACTTCCCTGACATGCAGATCGTCATGGCCCACCCCAGCTTCCCCTGGCAGGACGAGGCCCTGTCGGTGGCCACGCACAAGCCCAATGTCTGGATCGACCTGTCGGGCTGGAGCCCCAAGTACTTTCCGAAGCAACTGATCCAATACGCCAACAGCTTGTTGAAGGACCGCATCCTGTTCGGCAGTGACTACCCGCTGATCACGCCCGAGCGCTGGATGAAGGATTTCGAGGTGGCCGGCTTCAAGCCCGAAGTGATGCCCGGCATCCTGAAGGACAACGCGGTGCGCCTGCTGGGTCTGGACCACCAGGGCGCCTGAGCCCGCGGCCAGGGCCAGCCCGAGGGCAGGCCCTTTCTGTCTTGTGGCGGCCGGGGCTCGCTGTTAATGTTGGAGTCTGGCCGCTAAACAGGCCTCCAACAAAACAGGCCCCCAACAGCGCGAAGGAGACCACCATGAGCACCGACTTTGAGCAGATCCACAATTTCTATGAGCGGCTGGTGTTCGAGGAGGTCAGCCACCGCTCCGAGAAATACCCTGATTTCACCCACGACATGCTGGCCGATGTGGCCTGCGTAGCCTTGAACCGTCTGCCGGCACGCTATGTGCGTCACGATGTGGACCTGATGTTCTACCTGACCGAGAAAGAGCGCCACGGTATCGAGCAGGCCATGGAAGACGCCCTCAGTTTCGGTTTCCGTTTCGTGGCCGAGCGCGTCGCCAAACGCCAGGCCGCTTGAGCTGCCGCTTCAGCGAGGCTGGCGATGCAGCCGCCAAGAAAAGGCGGCCGCCACCACCAGCAGCCCACCGGCCAGGCGCAACACGTTGCGCGGGTCGCTGGCCAACAGACTGTCGTAGTAAAGCGGCAGCGTCAGCATTTGCAGGATCATGGGCAACACGATGAACATGTTGAACAGGCCCATGTACACCCCGGCGCGCTCCTTCGGAATGCTCGACGCCAACAGGATGTAGGGGTTGCCCATGATGCTGGCCCAGGCCAGGCCCACGCCCAGCATCGGGATGAACAGCAGGGCCTTCGACTGCAAAGAGGGCAGAACGGCCATGCCCAGACCGGCCAGGGTCAGGCACAGCGCGTGCACCCGGGCCGGGCCGAAGCGCCTGCTCAGTGGCACCAGCGCGAAGGCGGACAAAAAGGCCACAAAATTGTAGAACCCCCCGATCTCACCGTTGAGCAGGCTGGCATCGCGAAAGCCCTCCGACTGGGCGTCGGGGGTGTCAAACACCGAGCGGGCCAGGCACGGCACCACGTAGATCCAGTAGCAAAGCATGCCGTACCACTGGAACAGCTTCATCCACCACAGGCGGCGCATCATCTGGGGCATGTCGCGCACGGCCTCGACGATCTCTGTCAGGGTGGCGCGCCACCCTGAGGGCCTGGCGCGCAGCTCGGCCAGTGCCTCGGGGCTCAGGGGCAGCTCCGGTGTGGACCAGACCGACCAGGCCACGGTGCCGATGGAGAACACTGCCCCGATCACAAAGGCAATCACGGTGATCTGGGGGATGTGGTTGGCACCCAGGGCGTTTTTGTCCAGCCCCCACATCACCAGCAAAGAGGGGGTCAGGTAGGCCAGGGTCTGGGCCAGCCCGGTGTAGGCACTCTGGCTCAGGAATCCCAAGGCATGTTGACCCGGGTTGAGGCGGTCGCTCACGTAGGCCCGGTAGGGCTCCATGGTCACGTTGTTGGCTGCATCCAGAATCCACAGCAGGCTGGCGGCAAACCACAGGCTGGGGCTGAAAGGCATCAGCAGCAGGCCCAGACTGCACAGCACGGCCCCAACCAGGAAGTAAGGCGTGCGCCGCCCCCAGCGGCCGGTGGTTCGATCGCTCAGCGCGCCAATGATGGGCTGTACCAGCAGGCCGGTGATGGGGCCGGCCAGCCAGAGAAACGGCAGGCTGCCCTCATCGGCGCCCAGGTATTTGTAGATCGGGCTCATGTTGGCCTGCTGCAGGCCAAAGCTGTACTGGATGCCGAAGAACCCCAGGTTCATCTGCAGGATCTGCCACAGCGTCAGCCAGGGCTTCTGATGCTTGTCTCGCATTCGTTGGTCTCCTTGGGGGGGCTGTGTCAGGCACCGAGCCAGACGCAGCCATGGCCCTCCAGGTGCACTGAGCTCACAGGGTGGCTTTCATTCAGGCTCAGATTCTGCAGCGCGGGCTTGCTCAGCTCTGACAGCTCGATGCTGCACGGTTCCGGGCTGAAATTGAACAGGCCGACTTCCTGATTGCGTTGCAAGGCCAGCAAGCCTGGGTGCCGGCACGGCAGCACTTGCAGGCGGATCGGGCCGTCCAGGCTCAGGCGTTCACGGCGCAGGCGGTTCAGGCCTTGCAAAAGCGAAAAGACATGTGCGGCCACCGTACCGGGTTGGTGCCGGCGTGCCAGGGCGGCTTCGTCAAGTCGTGGGCGGTGGAGTTCGCGCCCATCAGCGCCTTGGCGTGCTTGCACCTCTGCCTCCGATGTGTTGTCCAGACCCAGTTCGTCGCCCATGTAGATCAGGGGCAGACCGCCCACAAAAAAGCTCAGCGACATCATCAACCCGAGGCGACGCAGGGGCGCCTGCTGGTCGGGGTGGTCGGCGGGCAGATCGGGATGCAAACCCACCAGTGCGGCGGTCATGCCGTTGCTGCCATGCACCGTCCCTGGTGTGTTGGCCTGAAAGCGCGCACCTCGCGCATAGCTGCCCGGGGTCTCGCCAGCCAGGAAGGCGGCAGCCCGGCCCAGACGAGCCACAGGGTCGGCGCCCAGTGCCAGCAGTTCGGGACGCAACACATTCCAGCCGATATCGTCGTGGCAGCGCACGTAGCTCAACCAACTGGCGCCCACGGGCAGTTCGGGCGTATTGCGCAACACCTCCTCGATCAGCTGCGGACTTTCCTCGGTCAGGGCGACCCAACTGGCCGCCATCAGGCTGGAGTGGTAAGCAATGTGGCATTCAGGTCCGGCCACCGGCCCCAGCCCGAAGTAGGGCGGCAGTTCCCGGGTCGGCATGATGGCTTCTGCCTTGAGCAGCACGCCCGGGGCGGCAATGGCGCACAGGCTGCGCAAGGCTTGCACGATCAGGTGCACCTCGGGCTGGTTCATGCAGTTGGTTCCTGCGCGCTTCCACAGAAAGCCGGTCGAGTCGAGTCGGAAGGACTCCACGCCCTGGTTGGCCAGGTTCAGCAGCGCGGCCGCGATGTCGGCAAAGACGGCCGGGTGGGCGTAATTCAGGTCCCACTGGTAGGGGTAGAAGGTGGTCCAGACCCAGGCCTGGCGTTCTGCAATCCAGGTGAAATTGCCGGGTGCGGTGGCCGGAAAGATCTGGACCAGGTGCTGTTCACGGGCCCGGACTTCAGCCTCACTGGGCAGCCAGTGAAAGTACGGCAGATAGCGCGGGTCACCGGCCCGGGCCGCCTTGGCCCAGGGGTGCTCGTGCGACACATGGTTCAGCACAAAGTCGCTGCACAGGCTGATGTCCGATTGGCGCAGTGCCTGGCACAGCGAGCGCAGGTCGGCCAGGGTGCCCAGGGAGGGTTCCACCTCATCAAAGCTGGCGACCGCAAAACCGCCGTCATTGGGGGCGGTGCCGGCTTTCAAGAAGGGGAGCAGGTGCAGGTAATTCACGCCCAGTTCACGCAGGTAATCGATGCGCTGCTGTACCCCTGCCAGGGTGCCAGCCAATTTGTCGACATAGGTGCAATAGCCGCTCAGGCCTCTTTGATGCCAGGCGGGGTCAGCCTCGCGGTGCAGGTCCAGTTGCCAAAGGTCGGCGTCGCGCTGCTCGGCGGATGCGAGGGCGTTCAGTAGGACGGTATTGAAAAACGATTCGAAGCAGGGTGTCTGGCCATACAGCGGGTCCAGGCACCGCCGAAGCCGGGGGAGTTCGCGCTCCAGCCGCTCGCGCAACAGCGTGGCCCGCGCCGGTGGGATGGACTGCAGAAAGTCCGACACGCTGGGCGACACAGACTCGCTGGCTTGGAGAGGGTGGCTGGCTCCGACGAAATTCATAGGGTGCAATCAGGGAAAAGAGCGCCGCACGGACACGGCTGGCCGGGGGTCGACCGTGCCGCACGGGCTTCAAGAGAGGTTTGGAGATACCGCGTTAAAACTCATCAGGCCGGCGCCGGGGCAGCCAGCGACGGCCTGCCTTCTCATCAGAAGTTGTAGCGAACCGACAGACGCACCGTGCGTGCGGTGATCGAGCGGGCTGCAGCACGGTCGGTGTTGATCTCGGTGTAGCCCAGCGTGTTGAACAGGTTGTTCACGCCCAGCATCACCGTGGTGGCCGCGTTCACGTCGTACTTGGCAAAGGCGTTCACATAGGTGTAGCCCGGCAGCGTGGCCTGCAACGCTGTGGTCTGGCCATCCAGCGAAGAGGTGGTTCCGATGATGGAGGCCCCGACGGTGGCCGCACCAAAGCGGTAGCTTGGTGCCAACTGGAAGATCACCTTGGCCTGACGGTTCGGGGTCAGACCCGCATAACCGGCAATGTTGGAGTCGGTCACCTTGGCATTGGTCACGGTCAGGCCGCCGTTCAGACGGAAGTTGCCGGCCTTGTAGCTGGCTTCCAGTTCCACACCCTTGGCGTCGTACTTGTTGGCCGAGGAAACGCCCGTGGTCACGTCGTAGTTCGTCTCGTCGGTCTTGGCCTGGAACAAGGTCACAAAGGTGGTCACCGGACCATTGCGCCACTTCAATCCGCCTTCGTACTGGGTGACGGTGTTGGGGGTCTGGTTGCCGTTTTGCAGGCAGTTGTTGCCGCAGGCCCCGCCGTAGGCCAGGATGCGATCGCTGGGCAGGGCGCCGCCTTTGCTGATGCGGGCAAACAGGGCGGTGTCCTTGCTCAGGCTGTAGTTGGCACCCACCGAGTACGAGTTGAGATCGGAGTGGTAGCCGATGCCCAGGCCGCCCTTGGAGCCACTGTCAGCCCAGCTGCCAGTCACCTTCTGGCGATCGAAGCGCACGCTGGCGTCAATGTTCAGCGGGCCGCTTTCATAGCCCAGCGCGGCGTAAGGTGCGAGGCTGTTGAAAGTCTCGTTCACGTTGCGCTGATACCAACTGCTGTAGGGGCCATAGGTGCTGTTGCCATTGACTGGCAGGCTCGCGTTGAAGCCGCCGATTTCCCAGTCCATGTTGAGCTTCTGGCTGGCCATGAAGACGCCGACCGTGCTGGTCAGTTTGGCCTTGTCGGCCATCTGGAAGGTCTTGGAGGCCTTCAGGTCGTTGACGGCCAGGCCGGCATCGTTGAAGCGTGAACCCAGGAACAGGGCCTGATAGCCGCTGGCGTTCGACGAGCTCGGATTGGTCAGGTTGTTGGTGGGGCCATAGGCGGCCGGCATGATGCCGTTGAACGAGCCGCCGTTGGACGAGATGCGGAACTTGTCGTTGAGGCGCCAGCCGCCACCCAGGTCCAGGTTCACCTCGGCGCCGAAAGCCTTGGACACGGCGCGCAGACCATCATTCATGTTGCCTGGGCCGCCGCCATACAGGCCCCAGTTGGCAATGCGGGGAAGACCTCCGGCATAGGGGGAGAAGGTGCCGGGATTGACGCCATTGAGCTGAACAATCTGACCGTTCACGATGCGCACCGGGGCATCCATGATCAGGGGCGTCTTGTCGTCCAGGAACTTGGCGTAGACCTTGATGTTGTTGCCACCGCCCAGGTCCTTGTTCAGTGCCAGTCGGATCTGGCCGCCGCCCTCCATGTTGACGCCTTGGGTGGCGCGAGGCCCTTGGCCGTCGCGTGCATAGCCACTCACGTTGAAGGTGGCGGTGTCAGAGATGCGCACACCGTAGTTCAGGTCCAGGCGGCGGCTGGTCGAGCCGCCGACATTCGTGGTGAGGCCGATCGTGCCGCCTTCGACTTCGCCTGTTTTGCTGATGAAGTTGATCACACCGCCCGGGGCGTTGGTGGCCATGGTCGAGGCCGAGCCACCGCGCACCACTTCGACGCCTTCCGTGCCCATGTCGGCGCGCATGTACACGTCGGGCGTCAGAAAGTTGTAGTCACCGTTCAGCAGAACGGGCAGGCCATCCTCCTGGAACTGCACATAGCGCGAGCCGCCAGCTGAAATCGGCAGGCCGCGCACGGTCACATTGGCATTGCCTTCGCCACTGCTGGCTTCAGCGCGGATGCCCGGGATGGAACGCAGGATTTCGGCCGAGCTGGCGGGCATCGCGTCCTGGATCTGGTCGCCGTCCATCGAACTGACGGACAAGCTTTGCTTCATCTTGGAGCGTGCTTCCGGGGTGGCAGTGATCACCATCTCGTCCAGATTCAGGCCAGAGCCAGCCGTGGCGGGCTGGGCGTTCTGGGCCCATGCGGCGCCGAGTTGCAGGACCGCGATCGAGGCGGCGATCGCCACCTTGGTGGGAACGATGGCTGGGTGCTTCTTTTTCACAAAAGTCTCCTTCTACGTTTCATGAGTGAGCCGAAACCTCGCTGCAAGCCCGGTTGTCGGCTGGGGTGACTCTCGGCACACAAGGCATGCCTACCGCGAGTGATCGCATTGTGTTGGATCATGCAAACGATTGCAAAGATGGTTTTATCATTTAAATCAAATTGGCATGAAGCCGTTATTGAAAATGAGGCTGCCAAGGTGCCTTGCTTCCTCTGTAGTAGGTTGAAAATTAAGTGATTTCCCTAGTGTATCTGGCTTGCAACAGAGGGGATTCACTTCGAAAGAGCTTGTGCAAGTGTGTCTAGGGTTATCACTAGTATTGATTTTTTTGGCACAAACTACGATTGCAAACGTTTGCACGATGAATCAATTCGCGTGCTGTTGAGAAGTCCAAACCAGAGGAGACCCTGTTTGATGAATGACTACGCCAGTCGGCAACGCACCCCTCGCAAGCACGTCGTCGGCTTGTGCCTGGTGCTGGTGCTGCATGCGTTGATCTTTTGGGCGATCAATTCGGGCCTGGCCCGCAAGTTCGTCAAAGTGATCAAGGGGCCCGTTGAGGCCCAGTTGCTGGAGGAGGCCAAGCCCGACATTCCGCCGCCGCCACCGCCGCCTCCACCCAAGAACGCACCGCCACCGCCACCGCCGGCCTATGTGCCGCCTGCGGCCGTGGTGAGCAACGCGCCGGCGGCCGCCAATGCGATTGCTGCGGTGTCGAACACGCCTCAGCCCCCCGCGCCACCACCACCGCCGCCGCCACCACCGGCACCTCCCGCGCCACCGCCACCGCCTGCGGCGCCTGTGCGCACCGCCGCTGTGATCAGCGCTCAGAACTGCGAGAAGCCTGCTTATCCCGCCGCGTCGCGCCGGGCCGAAGAAGAGGGCACGGTGCAGCTGCGTTTCCTGGTTGACGTGGATGGTCGCGTCGTGGATTCGCAGGTCGAAAGCACCTCGGGCTTCAAACGCCTGGATGAGGCGGCCCGGCTGGCCCTGGCGCGCTGCCAGTTCAAGCCGGCGAGCACCGATGGCAAGCCCGAACAGAGCTGGGCCAGCATGAAGTACACGTGGCGTCTGGAATGAGCCGGCTGGCCACCCTGATCGCCACAGAAAACAAACGACATCATTTTTCGAGGAGTTCTTCCACCATGTTCAAAATCATCAAGTCCATCGCTGTGATCTGCGGCCTGAGTGCCAGCCTGTGGCTGGGCCAAGGCGCTGTCTGGGCGGCCGACGCGGCTGCCCCCGCAGAAACGACAGCCACCCAGGTGGCATCGGTACCGGCACCGGCCGGCGCGGCCGCCGAAGCCAGCACCGACAACCCCTATGGCCTGGGGGCCCTGTGGGCCCAGGGCGATGCCGTGGCCAAGGGCACGCTGTTGATCCTGGTGCTCATGAGCATGGGCAGCTGGTACGTGATCGTCACCAAGTTCTTCGAGCAGAACCGCAACGCCGGCTTTGCCCGCAAGGCGCAAGACAACTTCTGGACCAAGGGCTCGGTGCGCGAGGGCACCGACGAACTGCACGCCGACAGCCCCTACCGCTTCATTGCCGAGAAAGGCCTGGAAGGTGCCAGCAAGCACGAGGGCATGCTCGGGGCGGTCGACTTCAACACCTGGGTCACGATGAGCATCCAGCGCGCCATTGGCAATGTGCAAAGCCGCATGCAGGACGGCCTGGCCGTGCTGGCCACCGTGGGGTCCACCGGTCCGTTCGTTGGGCTGTTCGGCACGGTCTGGGGCATTTACAACGCGCTGGTCAAAATCGGCATGTCGGGTCAGGCCAGCATCGACAAGGTGGCGGGCCCGGTGGGTGAATCCCTGATCATGACGGCGATCGGCCTGGCGGTCGCTGTGCCTGCCGTGCTGGGCTACAACTGGTTGGTGCGCCGCAACAAGTCGGCCATGGAAGACATCAACGCCTTTGGCAACGACCTGCACTCGGTGCTGCTGGCCACTGCCAAGAAGTGAATCCCATTGACATCAGAGCCGCTTCGGCGGCGCGCAGGAGACCCCAACCATGGCCATGAATGTCGGTGCCGACTCGGGCGAAGACGAAGTCCTCAGCCAGATCAATACCACGCCGCTGGTGGATGTCATGCTGGTGTTGCTGATCATTTTCCTGATCACGATCCCGGTGGTGACCACCTCGGTCAAGGTGGATCTGCCCAAAGAGAAAAACGTGGTGCGCGAGACCAAGCCCGAGAACGTGATCATCTCGGTGGATGCCTCAGGCCATATTTTTCTGTACGACACGCCCATCAAGAACTCCACCGACCTGCTGGACCGCATGAAGACCTTCGCCGTCAAGGTGCCTCAGCCTGAAGTCCAGATCCGGGGTGACGCGCGCAGCGACTTCGAGTCGGTGGGCCGGGTCATGTATGCGGTGCAGCGTGCGGGCATCACCAAGGTGGGCTTCATCACCGAGCCCGCCTCCAACTGAGCCCGGGCTCCGTTTCAAAGACAAGGATTCATCATGGGAATGAACATAGGTAGCGGGGGCGGCAACAGCGAACCCGAGGTGATGATGGACATCAACACCACGCCCCTGATCGATGTGATGCTGGTGCTGCTGATCATGCTGATCATCACCATTCCGGCACAACTGCACTCGGTCAACCTCGACATGCCGGTGTCCACGCCACCCACCAAGAAGGTGGATCCGGTGGTGGTGCACATCGACATCGACAAGCAAAGTGTCATCCACTGGAATGGCGCTGCGCTGAGCAACCGGGCTGAGCTGGAAGCGCATCTGGGCGAGGCGGCGCGACTGCAGCCTCAGCCAGAAATCCACATCCGTTCGGATGCCAAGGCCAAGTACGAGGCGGTGGCCGCGGTGATGGCCAATGCCCAGCGCATCGGTTTGACCAAGCTGGGCATTGTTGGCTCAGAACAGTTCGTCAACTGAGCGTCAACTGAGTTTCTCCAAGGTAGTGACTTGCCCCGCGCTTTCGGGCGCGGGGTCTTTTTTGACTGATTTTGGATCGATGTCCCTTGTCATGACTTCCACCGCTTTTCCCTTGCCCGGCTCGGGCCGCTTCATGCCCGTGGTGTTGGCCGCTCTCCTCTGGGTGACCACCGCCCAGGCCGACGATGCACTGCGCCGTGAGGTGGCCCAGCCGCTGCAGGCGGCCCAGGACGTGTTGAAGGCGCGCCACCCCGAAGAGGCCCTGGCCTTGCTGGCGCCTGTGCGTGCGCGCACCGATTTGACGGACGCCGAGCGGGCGCTGCTGGACCGCACGACCGCCGCGGCGGCCATGCAGGCGCGCCAGTTTGCGCTGGCCGTGCCGGCCTTCGAAGCGCTGCTGCAACGACCCGACCTGCCCGAGGCTGATCGCCGTGCTTTGGTGCAGTCCCTGGTCAACGCCAGCATCAACCTCAAGGATTACACCCGGGCAGCCCGTTGGGCCCAGGCTGGTTGGCAGGCCGGCGGGCCCGAGGCGGCCCGATTCCGCCAGGTCAGGCTGCAGTCGCTGGGCATGCTGGGCCAGCATGCCGCGGTTCTGGCCGAAGCCCGGCAGGCCCAGTCTGACGCCGGCAGCCCCCCTTTGAATGAGGCCGAGTGGCGTGCCCTGGGGGCCAGCCAGCTCAAGCTCAAGGATGAAGCCGGTTACTTTCAGACCTTGCGCCAGTTGCTGCGCCAATCGGCCACGCTGGAGGCCAGCCGTGATTACTGGTCCGACCTGTTGCCCAGGGTGACCCAGCAGCCTGGCTTCAACAGTCGCCTTGAGTTGGATGTCTACCGCCTGTATGAGGCCACGGGCAACCTGGAAGACGCGGCGGAATTCAGCAGCTTTGCCAGCCTGGCGATCAAGGCCGGCTTGCCGGCCGAGGCGAGCCGCGTGCTGGCCATGGGCGTTGAACGGCGGGTTCTGACGGATGCACCTGCTCAGGCGTCATTGGCACAGGCCCGCAAGCGCGCTGCGGAGGATGAGCAAGCCCTGGCAGCACTGCGCGAGGCCGCGCGCCAGGGCAACGATTGGGCGCAACTGGGCGACCTGCTCGGCTCGGCACAACAGTGGCCCCAGGCTGCCGAGGCCTATGAAAAAGCACTGGGCCTGGGGGAGCTTCGCCGGCCTGAGGAAGTGCGCTTACACTACGGCCGCAGTCTCATCGGGGCAGGCCGCAAAGCACAAGCACGTGAGGTGCTGGGGGCGGTTGGCGGTGATGCCCTGCTGGTCGCTCAACTATGGCTTCTGTATGCGCAGCAGACCCCCTGATGCATCCACTTGCCCTGGTTTTCAGGCTGGGTCCGAATCGACCTGCACCGCTGTTCAATCCCTTGAGCCGACATGACACGACCTGACTCCGATAAGCGACGCGTCCAGATGATGGACATCGCCCGCCTGGCGGGCGTGTCCGCCTCCACCGTGTCGCGCGCGCTCAATGGCAGTGCGCTGATCAACCCCGAGACCCGCCAACGGATCACCGAACTGGCACGCTCGTTGAACTATTCGATCAACGTTGGAGCCAAGAACCTGCGCCTGGGCGAGAACCGCACCATCGGTGTGGTGATTCCATTCGACCGCAAAACCCGTCAGCATGTGTCGGATCCGTTTTTTCTGGGCATGTTGGGTAGCCTGGCCGACGCCTTGACCGACCACGGGTACGACCTGCTGTTGTCGCGCGTCGACTCAGAGCACCTGGACGACCTGGCCGGCCTGTACGACACCGGTCGAGCGCGTGGCATCGTGGTCATCGGCCAGTGGGGCCACCATGATCAACTCAATGCGCTGGCGGTGCGCCAGGTGCCTTTTGTGGTCTGGGGGGCGCAATTGCCGAGGCAACTCTATTGCAGCGTGGGCACCGACAACTTCTCGGGCGGGCGCATGGCCACCGAGCACCTGCTGGGTCTGGGGCGACGCCACATCGCCTTCATGGGGGACGTGGCGTTTCCTGAGGCCGAGCAGCGCTTTGAGGGTTACCTTCAGGCCCACCGTGACCGTGGCCTGACCCCCGATCCGGCGCTGCGCATCGTGGCGCCTTTCACGGCCGTCGAGGCCCAGCAGGCCATGCGTGAGTTTTTGGCCCGAGGCGTGGGTCTTGATGCGCTGTTTGCGGCCAGTGACCTGATCGCCATGAACGCCATGGGCGTGCTGCTGGCGCAGGGCCTGGACGTTCCCCGCGATGTCAGCGTGGTGGGCTACGACGACATCGAGGCCGCCGCGCATTGCCACCCCTCCCTGACCACCGTGCGCCAGCCCATCGAGCTGGCCGGCACCGAGATGGTGGATTGCCTGCTCCGACTCACCGCAGGCGAGCGGCCAGAGCCCCGCATTCTGGCGGCCACGCTGCAGGTGCGGGGCTCGACCTGCCCGCGCTGATGCCAGATCCCTTTTGATTTCAACAGGCGCCGCCTTGGCGTTGATGGCCATGTCCGATTTTTCTGCCGCTCAGGTGGCCATTGCTGGCGAAGCCCTGATTGATCTGATCGCACGCGCCGATGGCGCTTTTGAACCCTGTCTTGGGGGGGCGGTCTATAACCTGAGCCGGGCCATCAGCCGCCAGGGCGTCAGCACCACCTACTTGAACCCCTTTGCCCGCGATCGCTTCGGGCGGGCGCTGGCGAGTCAGATACAAGCCGATGGCGTGCATCTGGCCCATCCGCAGCCGGTGACTCAGGCGACCTCGCTGGCCGTGGTGTCGCTGAACGAGCACGGTCATCCCGACTACGCGTTCTACCGCGAGGGCGTGGCCGATCGCCAGGTCAGTGCAGAGGGCTTGAACGCAGACTGCGCCGCCTTGCCAGGCTTGCAATGCGTTTGCACAGGGGGGCTGGCACTGGACGCACGCGATGCCTCGGTCTATCTGCCCTGGCTGATGGCGCAGCAGGCCGCCGGCCGGTGCGTGGCCGTGGATGCCAATCTGCGCCCCTCCGTGATGCCCGATCTGGCGGCCTACCAGGCCCATGTCCTGCAGGTGCTGGCTCAGGCCGATCTGGTCAAGGTGAGTGACGAGGACCTGGCCCACCTGCAGGTGCCCGGCGCCACCCCCATGTTGCAAGCCGAGGCCCTGATGGGGCGCTTGAACACCGCGTGGCTGGCCCTGACGCTGGGCGCACAGGGGGCCTGGCTGCTGGCGCGTGATGGCCGGCGCTGGTTTGCATGCGAAGGCGCAGCGCTCGAAGTGATCGACACCGTGGGGGCCGGGGACAGCTTTTTCGCCGGCCTGTTGAGCAGCCTTTTGCGCCATGGCCCGGGCTGGGCGGATTCAGCAGGCTTGAGTGACAGCGCCGCAGCACAGGCGCTGCAGCACGCGCTGGCCTGCGCCAGTCTTTGTGTGCAGCAGCGCGGCTGCGTGCCCCCGAGTTGGCAACAGGCTCAGGCCTGGGCCCAGTCACATCCCGCTGTGACGGTGCCGCGCTGAACCGGCCTGCCAAAGCGCCGTTCAGCGCAGGTTGTCCAGCGCGTTGGCCGCCCCCTGCAGGGCGGGTGACACCTGGCTGGTGATCACCCAGGTCGGCACCTGGCTCAGATACGCGCTGAAACGGCCCTTGGCCTCGAAGCGGCGGCGGAAATCAGAGGCCGCAAAGAAATCCAGCAGGCGCGGCACGATGCCCCCGCCGATGTAAACCCCCCCACGGGCCCCCAGGGTGAGGGCCAGATCGCCCGCCACATCGCCGAGAAAGCGGCAGAACAGCTGCAGCGTCTGCTCAGCGGCCGAGCCGGGTTCGCGCAGGCCGGCCTCGATGATCTGTGGGGCCCCGGCGCTGTCGTCGGCGGGCAGGCCCTGCACCTGGCGCAGGGCCTGGTACAGCTCGGGCAGGCCTGTGCCCGACACTACGCGTTCGGCCGACACATGACCGTGGCGCTGGCGCAGCACCTCGATCACCGCAAACTCCTGGGCGTTCATGGCGCACACGCTCACGTGGCCCCCTTCGCCCGCCACCGGGGCCCAGGGGCCCTGAGGGCCGGCCGGGACCAGCCCCGACACCCCCAGGCCTGTGCCCGGGCCGATCAAGGCCACGGCGGCACCCGTGGCCGCCGTGCCGCCGCCCACGGCGCGCAGGTCGTCGGCTGGCAGGCTGTGCAATGACAAGGCGAGGGCCGTGAAATCGTTCAACAACAGCAGGCGCGACAGACCCAGGCCGGCGCGCAAGGCCTCCACAGAGAACGCCCAGTGGTGGTTGGTCATGCGCACGGCGTCGCCATTGACCGGGTTGGCAATGCCAAAGGCCGCGCGGGCGGGCTGTGCCAGCTGCTGTGTGCTCAGGTAGTGCTGCACTGCGGCCAGCAGGCTGGGGTGTTCGGCACAGGGCACGACTTGCACCTGAGTGATCGGGCTGCCGGCCTGGTGCTGCCAACCGAAACGGGCATTGGTGCCGCCAATGTCGCCCAGCAGGCGTGGAAACTCGGGGGGCGGCGTGGTGGTTTCGGGGGCGCGGGCTTCGTACATGGGGCTTGCAGCTGGGCAGGTAGCGAGAGGGGTTGAAGAATAGCCTCGGCGAGGCTTTGTAATTTTATTACGTCTTCGAGGGTGGCTGTGTAACTTGTTGGCAGGGCTGGCCTGGCGGCGGCGCCTTGCCGGCGAAGTCCCTGAGCCTGCCGCCCGTACATCGTGCGTGATAGAGTCCGCCCAAACAACAAAGATCCGGTCCCCGGCAGATCAACCCGCGGCCAACAGGCGTTTCGCTCGGCGCCTGCCGCATTGGAGACAAAAAGATGCAAAAACGTCAATTTTTTCAGCGTGTCGCGCTGTCAGCACTGGCCCTGGCGGCTGCCCAGGCCGGCACGGCGCTGGCGCAGGACGCCGGCAAATTCAAGATCGGCCTGATCCTGCCCATGACGGGCCAGTCGGCTTCCACCGGGCGTCAGATCGAGGCGGCAGCCCGGCTTTACATGGCGCAGAACGGCGACACCGTGGCCGGCCGCAAGGTCGAGCTGATCGTGAAGGACGACACCGGCCTGCCCGACGTGACCAAGCGCATCGCCCAGGAGTTGGTCGTCAATGAAAAGGTCAATGTGCTGGGCGGCTTCGGTCTGACCCCGCTGGCCCTGGCCACGGCGCCGATTGCCAGCCAATCCAAGACCCCGATGGTGGTCATGGCAGCGGCCACCTCCAGCATCACCCAAGCCTCGCCCTTCATCGTGCGCTCCAGCTTCACGCTGCCGCAGGTGACGGTGTCGATGGCCGACTGGGCGCCCAAGAACGGCATCAAGAAGGTGGTCACCCTGGTGTCCGACTACGGTCCGGGCATCGATGCCGAGAAGTTCTTCAAAGAGCGCTTCACCTTCAACGGTGGCCAGGTGGTGGATGCGCTGCGCGTGCCCCTGCGCAACCCCGACTTCGCGCCCTTCCTGCAGAAAGTGCGTGATGAAAAGCCCGATGCGCTGTTTGTCTTCGTGCCCTCGGGCGCTGGTGCGGCGGTGATGAAGCAGTTTCTGGAGCGCGGCATGGACAAGGCCGGCATCCGCCTGATTGCCACCGGCGACGTGACCGATGACGATCAGCTCAACGACATGGGTGACGGCGCCCTGGGCGTGGTCACCTCGCACCACTATTCGACCGATCACAACTCGCCGGTCAACAAGAAGTTTGTCGAGGCCTTCCAGAAAGCCAATCCCTCGATGCGCCCCAACTTCATGGCGGTGGGGGGCTACGACGGCATGCGTGTGATCTACGAGGCCCTCAAGGCCACCCAGGGCAAGGGCGATGGCACGGCGCTGCTGGGCGCCATGAAAGGCCAGATCTTCGAAAGCCCGCGCGGCCAGGTCTTCATCGACGCGCAGACGCGCGACATCGTGCAGAACGTGTACCTGCGCAAGGTCGAGAAAAAGAACGGCCAGCTCTACAACGTCGAGTTCGATGTGATCAAGGACGTGAAAGACCCGGGCAAGGCGCGCTGAGCGCCCGCCTCGGCACCATGGCCCCGTCCTGCGGACAGGCGGGGCTTTTGACTGACCACTGACGACCACTTGGGGGAAGCGCCGCCGTGTTGACGATTCTTTTTGACGGCGTGGCCTACGGCATGCTGCTGTTTGTGCTGGCCGTGGGCCTGGCCGTGACGCTGGGTCTGATGAACTTCATCAACCTGGCCCATGGGGCCTTCGCCATGGCCGGCGGCTACATCACGGTGATGGCCATGCAGCGCCTGGGCCTGCCGTTTCTGGCCTGCCTGCCGCTGGCCTTTGTGGGCGCCGGGTTGATGGGGGCCTTGCTGGAACGCACGCTGTACCGGCCCATGTACAGCAAGCCCCACCTGGACCAGGTGTTGTTCTCCATTGGCCTGGCCTTCATGGCGGTGGCCGGGGTGGACTACTTTGCCGGCTCCAGCCAGCAGAACGTCCAACTGCCCGAGTGGCTGCGTGGCCGCACCGAATGGGGCGATGGCCTGCTGCAACTGGGCATGGGCCATTACCGCCTGTTCATCATTGCCGTGTGTGCGGCGCTCACGGTGGTGTTGCAGCTGGTGCTCACGCGCACCCGCTTTGGCAGCCGGCTGCGCGCCGCGGTGGACGACCCACGCGTGGCCGCCGGCCTGGGCATCAATGTGAACCAGATCTTTCTGCTCACCTTTGCCGTGGGTTCGGGCCTGGCGGGCCTCGGCGGCGCGCTGGGGGCCGAGGTGCTGGGGCTGGACCCGACCTTCCCGCTCAAGTACATGATCTATTTTCTGATCGTGGTCTCGGTGGGGGGCACCTCGTCGATCACCGGCCCCTTGCTGGCCGCGCTGCTGCTGGGCGTGGCCGATGTGGCGGGCAAGTACTTCATTCCCAAACTGGGCGCCTTCATCGTCTACACGCTCATGATCATGATTCTTCTGTGGCGCCCGCAGGGGCTGTTCACCCGCCGGGGGGGCCGCTGATGCACCGCCCGAACACGGCTTCTGACATGCAGGCGACCCTGCTGCGCCG
Source organism: Curvibacter sp. GW821-FHT09D12 (assembly GCF_059416245.1). NCBI lineage: Bacteria > Pseudomonadati > Pseudomonadota > Betaproteobacteria > Burkholderiales > Comamonadaceae > Curvibacter > Curvibacter sp. GW821-FHT09D12. The sequence continues at coordinate 286,291 of NZ_JBWKOU010000004.1, forward strand.
CTCGCGACCCCGGGCCTGGGAGTTCGTGGTCTGGGCCGCCGCCCTGGCCGCGCCGGCCGTGCTGCCCTCGCACGCGTTGATGATCAACGAGATCGCCATCGTGGCCTTGTTTGCCATGTCGCTGGACCTGATCCTGGGCTACACCGGCATTGTTTCGCTGGGCCATGCGGCTTTCTTCGGCTTTGGCGCCTATTCGGCCGCCTTGTTTGCCAAGCTGGTCATGCCCGACCCCACGCTGGGCCTGCTGGTGGCCGCCGTGCTGTGCACGGCGCTGGGGGCGCTGTGCAGTGTCACCATTCTGCGTGGCACCGACCTGACCCGGCTGATGGTGACCCTGGGCACCGCGCTGATTTTGCTGGAGTTGGCCAACAAGCTTGATTGGTTGACCGGTGGCGCGGATGGCTTGCAGGGCGTGACCATGGGCCCGGTGCTGGGCTACTTCGAGTTTGATCTGATGGGGCAGGTGGCGGCCTGGTACTCGCTGGGCGTGGCCTTGCTCTTGTTCGTGCTGATGCGCCGCCTGGTGCATTCCCCCTTTGGGGCCACGCTGATGGCGATCCGTGACAACCGCCTGCGCGCCATGGCCATCGGCATCCCGGTGGTGCAGCGCCTGGTGCTGGTCTATGCCGTGGCGGCTGGCGTGGCCGGCGTGGCCGGGGCCCTGCTGGCGCAGACCACGGGCTTTGCCTCGCTCGATGTGCTGGCTTTCGACCGATCGGCCGATGTGCTGTTGATGCTGGTCATTGGCGGGGTGGGGTGGTTGTATGGCGGGGTCGTCGGGGCCATCGTCTTCAAACTGCTGCAGGACAGCCTCTCGGCCATCACGCCGCAGTACTGGATGTTCTGGATCGGCCTGCTGCTGGTCTTGCTGGTGCTGGTGGGGCGTGAGCGGCTGCTGCGCCCCTGGACCTGGTTCGCCCGTGGCCGTGCGCAAGGGGGCCCGCGATGAGCGCTGCCTACTACGAAGCCATTGCCGAGACCACTCGGCCAGAGGCCCCGGTGGTGCTGGAGACGCGCTCTCTGGTGATGCGTTTTGGCGGCATCACCGCCACCAACCAGGTGTCGCTGCAACTGCGCCAGGGGGCCCGTCATGCGCTGATCGGCCCCAATGGGGCCGGCAAGACCACCTTGATCAACCAGCTCACCGGCGTGCTGGCCCCTTCCGAGGGCAGTGTGTGGCTGGATGGCCAGGACATCACCACCCTGGCGCCGCACCTTCGGGTGCAGCGCGGCCTGGTGCGCACCTTCCAGATCAACCAGTTGTTCGACAGCATGAGCCCGCTGCAGACGCTGAGCCTGGTGGTGTCACAGCAGCGCGGCCAGGGCGGCCGCTGGTGGCAGGCCCTGGGCCGCGACCGTGGTGTGGTGGAGCGCGCCGAGCAGTTGCTGGTGCAGTTCCACCTGGCCGATGTGGCGCATCAACCCACGCGGGTGCTGGCCTACGGCAAACGCCGCCTGCTGGAGATGGCGATTGCCCTGGCCTGCGAGCCCCGCGTGCTGCTGCTGGACGAGCCCGTGGCCGGCGTGCCGGCGGGTGAACGTGACGAACTGCTGCAGACCGTGGCAGCGCTGCCGGCCGATGTGTCGGTGCTGCTGATCGAGCACGACATGGACCTGGTGTTCAGCTTTGCCCGCCGCATGACGGTGCTGGTCAATGGCACGGTGCTGACCGAGGGTGAGCCCGAGGTGATTGCAAACGATCCCCAGGTCAAGGCGGTGTACCTGGGCCACGGAGACGCCCATGGCTGAGTTGCTGAACGTCGAGAACCTGAGCGCTGGTTACGGCGAGGCCGTGGTGTTGCACGAGGTGTCGCTGCGCCTGGACGAGGGCCAGACCCTGGCCCTGCTGGGGCGCAACGGCACCGGCAAGACCACCTTCATGAACACCCTGGCGGGCGCCACGCGTCAGCATGCGGGCCGCATCAGCCTGGGCGGCCAGGCCCTGAACCGCCTCAAGCCCCACGAACGGGCCGCCGCTGGCATCGGCTGGGTGCCGCAAGAGCGCAACATCTTCAAGTCGCTCACGGTGCATGAGAACCTCACGGCCGTGGCCCGGCCCGGCCCCTGGACGCCCGAGCGGGCCTACCAGATGTTTCCGCGTCTGGCCGAGCGTCAGGGCAACCTGGGTACCCAGCTCTCGGGTGGCGAGCAGCAGATGCTGGCCGTGGCCCGTGCCCTGGTGCTGAACCCGCGGCTGCTGTTGCTTGACGAGCCGCTGGAGGGCCTGGCCCCCATCATCGTGGAAGAGTTGTTGCGGGCCCTCCGGGCCATCACCCGCGACGAAGGGCTGAGCGCCATCATCGTCGAGCAGCACCCGCAGGCCATCCTGGCGATCTCCGATGTGGCGGTGGTGCTGGACCACGGCACGGTGGTGCACCGCGACAGCGCCCAGGCCTTGAGCGAGCGGCCCGATTTGCTGGATCAACTGCTGGGTGTGGCGCGTCGCTGACATGGGGGGCGTTGAAAGCGGCCGTTTTCCACACCTGACGGCCGACAGTCGGTGCTTTTCGGCTGACGGGTCGTATCATCGCCGCAGCGTTTCAACCGAGGGTTTTCCCGTGTCCGATTGCATTGCGCGCCGTCAGGCGCTGGCTTCGCTGTGGGGGGCTGCGCTGCTCGGCAGTGGCTCAGTCCTGGCCCAGGCCCCAACATCCGCCCTGCGCTTTTCCGGTGCCTATGGCGACGCGGTCTTCCATACCCAGAACCTGCGTCAGTTTGCTCGCCGTGTGGCCGAGATCGCAGGCTCGCCTGTCGAGCTGGGGGTGAATTCGCAGCTCAAGCCCATGGCCGAGGTGTTGCCGGCGCTGGCGCAGGGGGAGTTGGCCTTTGGTGAGGTGCTGATGTCCTCCTACGGTGCCAAGTACCCGCTGCTGGCCATCGACTCCTTGCCTTTCATGGTTCGGGGCTTTGAAGATGCGGCCCACATGTGGGAGGCCTCGCGCAAGGCGGTGAGCGACGAGATGCTCAGCCACGGTGTGCGTGTGCTGTATGCCGTGCCCTGGCCGGGCCAGGGCCTTTACAGCCGCAGCGCGGTCAATCAGCTGGGTGACCTCAAGGGCCTGCGCTTTCGCGTCTACAACGACGCCACCAAACGCCTGGCCGAATTGTCGGGCGCCACGGCCACCACCATTGCGGCGCAAGACCTCTCCAAGGCCATCGAGACCGGCCAGGTGGACGCCATGCTCACCTCCAGCACCACCGGGGTCGACAGCCAGGCCTGGAAGGCCATGAAGTTCTTTGTGGACCTGCGCGCCTGGATTCCCAAGAACATGGTCTGTGTCAGCGATAAGGTCTGGAATGGCTTCAGCCCGGCGGTGCGTCAGAGCCTGCTGGAGGCCGCCAAACAAGCCGAAACCCAGGGCTGGCAACTGGCCCGCAGCGCCGATGAGGCGGCCAAGAAACAATTGGCTGAACAGCGTGTGCAGGTGGTGCCCCCCACCGCCGAACTGCGCCGCACCCTGGACCAATTGGGTGAACGCTTCGGCCGCGAGTGGGCGCAGAAGGCCGGCATCACCGGCACCCAGGCCTTGTTGGGCTACTACGCCCGGCGCGGCGGGTGATACCGGCGCAGCCGGGGTTGTCGTTCAGTCCAGCTGCACGTTGGCCGTCTGAACCACTTTCGACCACTTGGCGGCTTCGGCCTGGATGAAGCTGCTGAATTGCTGGGGGGTGCCGGGGGCGGCTTCGGCGCCTTGCTCCAGCATCTGCTGGCGCACCTCGGCCTGGTTCAGGATCTGGTTGATCTCGGCATTGAGGCGGGCCACCAGTTCTGACGGGGTGGCGGCGGGCGCCCACAGACCGAACCACGAGGTGGCGTCGTAACCGGGCAGGCCGCTTTCGGCGATTGTGGGCAACTGGGGCAGGCTCGGAAAGCGGGCCGAGCCGGTGACCGCGATGGCGCGCAAGGCGCCCGACTTGATGTGTGGCAGGGCCGAGGGCAGGTTGTCGAAGCTGCACGAGGTCTGGCCTGCCAGCAGGTCGGCAATCGCCGGTGCGCTGCCCTTGTAGGGCACGTGCACCATGTCCACCTGGGCCATCTGCTCGAACAAGGCCCCCGCCAGGTGGATGGAGGTGCCATTGCCGGCCGAGGCATAGGTCACCTTGCCCGGGTGGGCCTTGGCGTAGGCGATCAGCTCTTTCACGGTCTTGTAGGGCTGGCTGGGGTGCACCACCAGCACGTTGGGCACCTTGGCCACCAGGCCCAGGGGGGCGAAGTCGCGTGCCGGGTCGTAGGCCAGCTTCTTGTAAAGGAACTGGTTGATGGCGTGGGTGCCGATGGTGCCCATCAGCAGGGTGTAGGCGTCAGGGGCGGCCTTGGCCACCACCGCGGCTCCGATGCCACCGCCAGCGCCGGCCTTGTTGTCCACGATCACGGTGCCGCCCAGGCGGTTGCCGAGGTGGCGGGCCATCAGCCGGCCCAGGATGTCGGTGGTGCCGCCAGCGGCAAAGGGCACGACCACGGTCACCGGCTTGCCGCCTGGGTATTTGCTTTGGGCCAGCGCTGGCAGGGGGCTGCCCACGCTGGCAGCGCTGGCCAGGGCCAGCAACTGGCGGCGGTTCAGGGTCGGGTGGCTTGTCGTCATGCTTGTCTCTCGAAGGGGGAAGGCGCCCCGCAAAGACCGGCAGACGTCTGGTGGGCCCCGGGGCCGGCCGATTGTTGGTCAATTAACTGTGTTTGACAATCGGAGGAAAAATTGACGGTCTGTCTTATGAAATTTGACAATTCCAGGGTTTGACTCGGGTCAAGCGGTGCTTGGGGCCGCGAGAGACCTTCTGGCCTCAGGCAACAGGCCGCCTGGCCGTAATTGGGCTTAGCGGTGCATTTGGGCTGAGCGGTGCACTTGGGCGGGGCGCGTTTGACGTTCAGCCCCTTGCAGTTCAAGCGGGTGTCGGATTGACGGGTCTGAATATGGATCGTATTCTGGCCGGCCAGGATTTCCAGGAGCTGCCATGTCCCTTGCCACCCAGATCAGGCCCATCACCTACTTGAAGTCGAATGCGGCGGACATTGTCAAAGGGTTTTCTGTCAATCCCGAGCCCATCATCATCACCCAGAACGGCGAGGCCAAGATGGTGGTGATGGACATTGCCGAGTATGAAAAACAGCAGGAGACGATGGCCCTGCTCAAGCTGTTGGCCCTGGGCAGGACCGAGTTCAAAGCAGGGCATTTCAGTGAGGCCAAAGACTTCCTCGATGAGATGGATGAGGGGGCATGACGCACCGTGTCGTCGTTCTGGACAGCGCCAAAGAAGACTTCAAAGACATCCAGCGATACGTCAAGCAGAACTTTGGCCAAACCGTCTGGCGTGCCGTCCACGAAGAGTATCAGGACGCTTTCAGGCGCATTCAGCAAGCACCCCAAGCTGGAAACCCCATTGAATGGCTGGCAGACCTGGGCATGTCCCATGTCCGCTACGTCCTGGTGCGACAAACCCGGCTGGTCTACGAGTTCGATGACAGTCTGGTCATCGTTCACCTCTTCATCGGGACCCGGCAAGATTTCAGAGCCCATTTGCTCAAGCGGCTGCTGAGGGGGTGATTTCTCTCGCCGCTGCACGCGGGTGCTGGCTCACGTTGGGGCCATGGTCGTTGGGGCATGCGCCCGCACCAGGCAGTCATGAAACAGCTGTGCGGCCCGCCCAGGCTGGGGCGAGCGGCGCAGCAGGCTGACGAACTGGCATTCGTAGTGCAGGGCTTCGGGCTGCACGGCCTGCATCAGGCCCTGGCGTTCGAAGGGCTCGGCATAGTGATCGGGCAGAAAGCCCAGAAAGCGGCCCGACAGGATCAGCGTGGCGATGGCCTCCTGGTCAAAGCCGGTGGCCCGGCGCGACAGGCGGGCCTGGTGGCTCAGCTCCATGTTGGGCGAGTGGTAGCCCAAGCCGGCAAAGTGCCAGCGGCGCAGGCTGTCCCAGTCCAGATCGCTGTGCTCGGCCCCGAACAGGGGGTGGCGGGCGCCGCAGTACAGCAGCATTTTTTCGTTGAACAGGTCGGCGTACATCAGGCTGGGCGAGCTGCGGTGAGCCGGGATCACGCCCACCTGCAGGCTGCCGTCGATGATGCCGCGCTCGATGGTGTTGATCGAGGCCACGCGCAGCACCAGGTTCACATCGGGGGCCTGCTCGGTGAACAGCGCGATGGCCTCATGGATGCGCGAGGCCGGGTTGCTGGCGGTCTTGTCGAACAGGGCCAGCTCCAGTTGCCCGCCCATGCGGTGGTGGATGTCGTCGACGCTGCTGCGAAAGCCGTCCACGGCGGCCAGCAGGCGCAGGGTTTCGTCATACACCCGCTGGCCCTCCTGGGTGAGGGCAAAGCCGGCCCGGCCGCGCCGGCACAGCACCAGGCCGAGGCGGGTTTCGAGGTCTTTCACATGGCGGCTCACGGTGGAGGTGCCGATGTTCAGCTCGAGTTCGGCGGCCGACATGCCGCCGCATTCGACCACGGTCTTGAACACCTGCAGCAGGCGCAGGTCCATGTCGCTGAGCTGGCCCAGGATGGCGCGGTTCTTGGTGGCGCGTTCGGCTGCAGGGGGGGGTGGGGGTGGGTTGTTTTTTACTTGCATAAATTGCGAAGTAAGTATTGATATTGATCCATTTTCAAGAATAACGGCGGCATGAAGAATGGGCAACTTGTTTCACCCACACTGCCACGTTCGCCGCGTGGCCCGACCGCCATGACCCAGCTCGCCGCCGAACCCTCTGCCACCCCGGCACCGGACACCTCTTTTGCCGGTCGCACCGATGCCGCGTGGCTTGAAGCCCACTGGATGCCCTACACGGCCAACCGCAGCTTCAAGAAAGACCCGCGCATCATCGTCGAGGCCAAGGGGGCCTACTTCACCGACGCTGATGGCCGCAAGATCTTCGACGGCCTGTCGGGCCTGTGGTGCAGCGGCCTGGGCCATGGCCGTCCCGAAATCACCGAAGCCGTGAGCCGCCAGATCGCCAAGCTCGACTACGCGCCGGCCTTCCAGTTCGGTCACCCCGGCTCGTTCGCCCTGGCCAACCGCCTCAAGGAGCTGACCCCGGCCGGCCTCGACTATGTGTTCTTCACCGGTTCGGGTTCCGAGTCGGCCGACACGTCGCTCAAGCTGGCCCGTGCCTACTGGCGTGCCAAGGGGCAGGGCAGCAAGACCCGCCTGATCGGTCGCGAAAAGGGCTACCACGGCGTGAACTATGGCGGCATCTCGGTGGGCGGCATCGGCGCCAACCGCAAGATCTTCGGCCAGGGCGTCGAAGCCGACCACCTGCCGCACACCCAGCCGGCCGCCGGCTCGTTCTACAAGGGCATGCCGCCCACGGGCGCCGAGTTGGCCGACCGCCTGCTCGACATGATTGCCCTGCACGATGCGTCGAACATCGCCGCCGTCATCGTCGAGCCCTTCTCGGGTTCGGCCGGCGTGGTGATCCCGCCCGTGGGTTATCTGAAGCGCCTGCGTGACATCTGCACCGCCCACAACATCCTGTTGATCTTTGATGAAGTGATCACCGGTTTTGGCCGCACCGGCGCCTTCACCGGGGCCGAGGCCTTTGGCGTCACCCCTGACATCCTGAACTGCGCCAAGCAGATCACCAATGGGGCCCAGCCCCTGGGGGCCGTGCTGGCCACCCAGGAGATCTACGACACCTTCATGGCGGTGGGCGGCCCCGACTACATGCTTGAGTTCCCGCACGGCTACACCTACTCGGCCCACCCGGTGGCCTGTGCCGCTGGCCTGGCCGCGCTCGATGTGCTGCAAAAGGAAGACATGCTGGGCCGCGTACGCACCCTGGCCCCGTACTTCGAGGAGGCGGTGCACAGCCTCCAGGGCAGCAAGCACGTGGCCGACATCCGCAACTACGGCCTGGCCGCCGGCATCACGCTGCAGGCCTTGCCCGGTGAGCCGGCCCGCCGCCCCTACGAGGTGGCCATGGCCTGCTGGAAGAAGGGCTTCTATGTGCGCTACGGTGGCGACACCATCCAGTTGGCACCCCCCTTCATCACCGAAAAGGCCGAGATCGACCGCCTGATCAACGCCCTGGGCGACGCCCTGGCCGAAACCGCCTGATCCAAGGCGCAAGCTCGCGCCAGCGCACGACATCGAGCCCGGGCCTGCCCTGTCGAAAGACGGGCAGGCCCGGGCTTTTTGGGTTTTGCGAGGGATGCCAGGTTTTGAGCGCGAGGTATCTGTGGCGGGGGGCGGAAATTTCCTGACGCTGGTTCACGGTGTGCACTGACTCCACGGTGTTTGATAGAGTACCGTTTTGGGACTATTCTGCGGCATGCACATCGTCGCTTTGCGCAACCTGGAGTCCTTCTGGCAGCAAACTCATTGCCGCGATGCGAAGGGGCCGTTGAAGGCGTGGCTCGCAGAAGCCCGTGCCGCGCATTGGAGCAGTCCTCAGGACGTGAAGCGCCAGTATGCGAATGCCAGCATCATTGCGAACAACCGTATCGTCTTCAACATCAAAGGGAATGACTACCGCCTGATTGTGGCGATCGCCTACAAAATGCAGTACGTCTACGTGAAGTTCGTCGGAACCCACGCTGAATACGACCGTGTTGACGCTACCGTTGTGGACCAGTTCAAAGGAGTCTGATCTTGGAAATCAAAGCCATCCGCACCGAAGCCGATTACCTCGCGGCGCTGCAGGAAGTGTCGGCCTTGATCGACCTGGACCCCTCGCCCGACGGACCCGACGGGGAGAGATTGGAGGTGCTGGGGGCACTGGTACAAGCCTACGAGGCCAGGCAGCATCCGATCGATCTTCCCGACCCCGTCGAGGCCATCAAGTTCCGCATGGAGCAGTCGGGCATGACGGTCAAAGATCTGGTGCCCTACATCGGCTCACTCAACCGTGTCTATGAAGTTTTGTCCTACAAGCGCTCGTTGTCCCTCAACATGATTCGTCGGCTGAGTGAGGGGCTGCACATTCCGGCCGAGGTCCTGATCCGCAAACCAGAGGCTGTTGAGGCATGATTGGACTGGCTGCGCTGGCTGCACCCGGCTAAGCTCCCAGCCCATGCCCTCTGAAATCACCCCCCAAGCGCCCACCCACCCCCAGCCGGTGTTGCCGGCCCCTCTGGCCCTCGATGCGGTAGCCCTGTCGCAGGCCATCCACCGGCGTGAACTGTCGTGTGTCGAGCTGATGCAGGCCACGTTGGCCCACATCGAGCGCCTCAATCCCCGGGTCAATGCTCTCGTGGCCCTGTTGGAGCCCGAGGGCCTGCTGGCCCAGGCCCGTGAGCGCGATGAGCAACTGGGTCGCGGGCAGAGCCTGGGCGTGCTGCATGGCTTTCCACAAGCCCCCAAGGACATCGCCCCGGCCGCAGGCCTGATCACCACCCGGGGCTCTCCCCTGTTCAAGGGCCAGCTCACGCGCACCGATGCCCAGGTGTTCGCCCGCATGCGTGCAGCGGGCGCCCTCTTCATCGGGCGCACCAATTCGCCCGAGTTCGGCCTGGGCGGCCACACCTACAACAGCGTGTATGGCGCCACCGGTGGCGCGTACGACCCGACCCGATCGGCCGGTGGCAGCAGCGGCGGTGCTGGCGCGGCGGTGGCCTTGCACCTGTTGCCGGTGGCCGATGGCTCCGACATGATGGGCTCGCTGCGCACGCCGGCGGCCTTCAACCATGTGTTTGGTTTCCGGCCGTCTTTCGGGTGCGTGCCGCAGGGGCCGGCCGACGAGGTGTTCTTCCAGCAGTTTGGCGTCAGCGGCCCGATGGCGCGCAACGTGCCCGACCTGGGCTTGCTGCTGTCGGTGCAGGCAGGCTTTGATGCGCGCCAGCCTTTGACGCGGCAGCAGGACACTTCGGTCTACGCCGGCTCGCTGGCCCGTGATTTCCAGGGCACGCGCATTGGCTGGCTGGGCGACCTGGGCGGGCATCTGGCCACCGAGCCCGGGGTGCTGCCACTGTGCGAGCAGGCGCTGTGCCATTTCGAGGCGGTGGGCTGCGTGGTCGAGCCGGTCTTGCCGCAGGCCGATTTCGAGCGTGTCTGGCAGGCCTGGCTGGACCTGCGCAGCTTCACCGTGTCCGGCAATTACGCGCCCTTGTATGAGGACCCCAAGCGCCGTGCCCAGCTCAAGCCCGAGGCGGTGTGGGAGATCGAGCGGGGACTGGCCTTGAGCGGGCCGCAGCTGTTCCGCGCCAGTGCGGTGCGCAGTGCCTGGTACCAGGCGCTGCGGGCCTTGTTCGAGCGTTTTGATTACCTGGTGCTGCCCTCGGCCCAGGTGTTTCCGTTCGAGCTGGCCCAGCATTGGCCGGTGCAAGTCGGTGGGCGCACGATGGACACCTACCACCGCTGGATGGAGGTGGTGATCGCGGCCACGATGGGTGGGCTGCCGGCCCTCAGCGTGCCGGCCGGCCTGGGCGGGCCGCAAGGGCGCTGGCCCGTGGGCCTGCAGATCATTGGCCCGGCCCAGGCCGATTGGGCCGTGCTGCAGATGGGCCACGCCTACGACCAGGCGGGCGGCTTCTCGAAGGTGCGCAGCCCCTTGCTGGCGGACTGAAAGACGGCCTTAGCCGGTGGCGCCCAGGCGCCGGCTCAAGTCCTGGGCGCAGGCCTTGAGGGCCAGGGCCACCGGCCCGTCGAGATCGGTGTCCAGCGTGGCGCTGGGGCCGATGCAGGCCAGCACCAGCACCAGCTGACCAAAGCCATTGAACACCGGGCTGGCCAGGGCGCTGATGCCCGTGATCAGGTGGTTGTTCACCACGCCCAGCCGGGTTTGCCGCACGCGCTCCAGTTCGGCGGCAAAGGTGGGGTCGTCCAGGGCGCCGGCGTCGCCGTCGCTGGCCAGGGCCATGGCCACGTCGTGGCGCGGCCGGTAGGCCGCAAACACCTGGCCCGAGGCCGTGTGGCGCACCGAGGCCGTGGTGCCGTGCCGCATGGCCACATACACCGCGGTCGGCCCTTCTTCGACCCGGATGATGGTGGGCCCGCGCGCGCCCCACACCGAAGCCGACACCGTGTGACCCAGGCGCTGCGCCAGGGCGGGCAACTCGGCATTGGCCAGTTGCACCGGGTCGACCTGCTGCAGGCTGATCAGGCCCAGTTGCAGGGCCAGAGGCCCCAGGCCGTAGTGGCCACTCACGCCGTCTTGTTCGATCAGCCCCAGCTTGCCGAAGCTCACCAGATAGGGGTGGGCCTTGGCCGGGCTCATGTCGGCCTCGCGGGCCAGGTCTTTCAGGGGCATGCGGCGGCCCGTGTGGGCCAGCACCTTGAGCAACTGGCCGCCCACTTCCACGCTTTGGATGCCGCGCGGCGCGCGGGGGCCGGATTCGGGCTCCAGGCCTTGTTCTTCTTCGCTTGTGCTTCTCATGACCCGATTGTGCTTGCTCGCAGGCCGTCTGAAAGGGCTAGGGTTTTCACTTAAACGAATGGCTTAGACATGAACGAATTTTTTGCTTAGGATCAACGAATTCCGTTTAGGCGAACAAATTTGCCTATGTTGAATTTCAACCTACCCACGAGACCGACATGACGACCAAGACTTTTGCCTCTGCCGCCGACCTTGAAGTGAAGAAGGTGAGCTTCGACAAGCTGTCCGAGCACGCTTACGCCTACACCGCCGAGGGCGACCCCAACACCGGCATCATCATTGGCGACGACGCCGTGATGGTGATCGACACCCAGGCCACGCCGGTGATGGCGCAGGACGTGATCCGCCGCATCCGCGAAGTGACCGACAAGCCCATCAAGTACGTGCTGCTGAGCCACTACCACGCGGTGCGCGTGCTGGGGGCCAGCGCCTATGGCGCCGAGCACATCATCGCCAGCGAAGACACCCGTGACCTGATCGTCGAGCGGGGCCAGTTCGACAAGGACAGCGAGATCGGCCGCTTTCCGCGCCTGTTCCAGAACGTCGAAAGCGTGCCCGAAGGCCTGACCTGGCCCACCCTGACCTTCAACAAGAAGATGACCCTGTGGCTGGGCAGCGTCGAGGTGCAGATCCTGCAACTGGGCCGCGGCCACACCAAGGGCGACACCGTGGCCTGGCTGCCGCAAGAGAAGATCCTGTTCTCGGGTGACCTGGTCGAGTTCGACGCCACCCCCTACGCCGGTGACGCCTATTTCAAGGACTGGCCACAGACCCTGGACAACATCGCCGCGCTGAAGCCCGAGAAGCTGGTGCCTGGCCGTGGCGCTGCGCTGCAGACGCCTGAGCAGGTGCAGGCTGGCCTGGCCGGCACTCGGGCCTTCATCAGCGATCTGTACGAGAGCGTCAAGGCCGGTGCTGCCGCAGGCCAGGACCTGCGCAAGGTCTATGAAGCCACCTTTGCCAAGCTGCAGCCCAAGTACGGCCAGTGGGTGATCTTCAACCACTGCATGCCTTTTGACGTGACCCGTGCCTACGACGAAGCCACCCAGTTTCCCGACCCCCGCATCTGGACTGCCGAGCGCGATGTGCAGATGTGGAAGTCGCTGGAAGGCTGAACCCCCAATCCGCAAGAGTCCAGGTGTGAGGAGACAAGCCGCATGAACCCCCAAGACATTCCTTTCGAAGCCCTGCGTGGCACCGGGCCTGAGGTGCAGGCCATCGAGTTCCCGTACCGGCGCAGTGCCGATCAGGACGCTGCCACGCCGGCGCGCCACCCGGTGGTGGTGGTGGGCGCCGGCCCGGCCGGGCTGAGCCTGGCCATCGACCTGGCCCAGCGCGGCCAGCCGGTGGTGGTGCTCGACAACGACTACCGCCTGTCCATCGGCTCGCGCGCCATCTGCTTTTCCAAGCGGGCGCTCGAGATCTGGGACCGCCTGGGCGTGGCCCCGCGCATGGTCGAGAAGGGCGTGTCCTGGAACGTGGGCAAGGTTTTCTTCCACGATCAGCAGGTCTACCAGTTCAACCTGCTGCCCGAAGACGGGCACCTGCAGCCCGCCTTCATCAACCTGCAGCAGTACTACGCCGAGGCCTACCTGGTCGAGCGCGCGCTGCAGCTGCCGTTGATCGACATCCGCTGGCACAACAAGGTCACGGCCGTGGCGCCGCGTGCCGACGGTGCACGGGTCAGCATCGACACGCCCGAGGGCGCCTACCAGCTCGATGCCGACTGGCTGGTGGCCTGCGATGGCTCGCGTTCGCCGGTGCGCGCCATGCTGGGCCTGGAGAGCAAGGGCCGCATCTTCCAGGACCGCTTCCTGATCGCCGACGTCAAGATGCAGGCCGACTTTCCGACCGAACGCTGGTTCTGGTTCGATCCGCCCTTTCACCCGCACCAGAGCGTGCTGCTGCACCGTCAGCCCGACAACGTCTGGCGCATCGACTTCCAGCTCGGCTGGGACGCCGACCCCGAAGAAGAGAAAAAGCCCGAGAACATCCTGCCGCGCGTGCGCGCCCTGCTGGGGCATGACGCGCAGTTCGAGCTTGAGTGGGCCAGCGTCTACACCTTTGCCTGCCTGCGCATGGACCGCTTCGTGCACGGCCGGGTGATCTTTGCCGGTGACAGCGCGCACGGCGTTTCACCGTTTGGCGCACGCGGTGCCAACAGCGGCGTGCAAGACACCGAGAACCTGGCCTGGAAGCTCGACTGGATGCTCAAGGGCCGCGCCGGCGAGGCCTTGCTGGCCACCTACGGCCCCGAGCGCGAGTACGCGGCCGACGAGAACATCCTCAACTCCACCCGGGCCACCGACTTCATCACGCCCAAGAGCGAGATCAGCCGGCTGTTCCGCGACGCCACCCTGGACCTGGCGCGCGAGCATGAATTTGCCCGCCGCCTGGTCAACAGCGGCCGGCTGTCGGTGCCGGCCACGCTGCAGGGCTCAGTGCTCAACACCCCGGATGGGGATGCGTTTGCCGCACCGCGCCAGGTGCCCGGCGCCGTGCTGCTCGATGCGCCGGTGCGCCGCCCCGAAGGTCAGAACAGTTGGCTGTTGCGCGAGCTGGGCGCTGACTTCACGCTGCTGTGCTTCGGCCCCGTGCCCGCCTGGGCCGCCGGCCTGCCGCATGTGCAGGCCATCGGCATCGGCCACGAGCTGCTCGACCCGCAAGGCCTGGTGGCCCAGCGCCTGGATGCCCAGCCCGGTACCGCCTACCTGATCCGCCCTGACCAGCACGTGAGCGCCCGCTGGCGTGCCCCCACCGAAGCCGCCGTGCGCGCCGCCCTGGCCACCGCGACCGCGACGGCCACCGCTGCCTGAGACCCTGGAGACACCGACATGCTCAACACCCAAGCCAACCTCGGCGCCTGCGACGACTTCTACGACGCGCTGATCCAGTCCCACCAGGGCCTCAGCACCGAGCAAAGCCATGCCATGAACGCCCGCCTGGTGCTGCTGCTGGCCAACCACATCGGCGATGCCGACACCTTGCAGCATGCTTTGCAGCTGGCCCGCGGCAGCGCGCCGGCCCAGGCGCCGGTGGCGCCCGAGCGCGCCGCCATCACCCCGGTGGCCCCGGTGCACGCCGCGGCCTGAGGCCCGGCTCAGCCTCGCCCCAGCGCGCGCTCAGCAACGCCTCTGTTCTCTGGCCTGCCTTCCGTGGCGGGGCAGGGGGCACTGTGCCCTCATCAAAACAACAAGCCATTCCAAAAACCACACCCGAATCGGAGACAACACCATGCAACGCAACACTTTTCTGACCGCCCTGGCCACGTCCTGGCTGGGCCTGGCCCTGGGCAGCGCCGCCCTGGCCGCTGCCAATGACAAACCCCTGGAATGGGTGGTGGGCTACGCCGCCGGTGGGGGCTCGGATGTGGTGGCCCGCACCATTGCCGAATCCATGGGCACCAGCCTGGGTCGCACCATCATCATCAACAACAAGCCCGGCGCGGGCACCAACATCGCTGCTGAGTACGCGGCCCGTTCCAAGGACTACGGCAATCTGGTGTTCTCGGCCGACTTTGCCACCCTGGCGGCCAATCCCTTCCTGTTCAGCAAGCTCAGCTACAGCGCTGAAAAAGACTTCCAGCCCGTGGGCCTGTTGGTGCGCTTCCCGATGTTCCTGGTGGTGTCCAACCAGGTGCCGGTCAGCAACTACAAAGAGTTTGTCGCCTGGGCCAAGGCACAGACCGATGGCGTGAACTGGGCGTCGGCCGGCCCGGGCAGCCCGCACCACCTGGTGGGCGAATTGTTCCGCGAGCAAAGCGGCCTCAAGCTCACCCATGTGCCTTACCGCGGCGCGGCCCCGGCCATCACCGATGTGGTGGGCGGTCAGGTGCCTGCCATGTGGGTGGACAGCGCCACCGCCTATCCCTTTCTGAATGGCGGCAAGCTCAAGGCCATCGGCGTGGCCAGCCCGCAGCGCGTGGCCACCATGCCCGACGTTCCCACCTTCAACGAACAAGGCCTGAAAGGCTTCGAGGGCTATGCCTGGCAAGGGTTGGTGGTGCCCACCGGCACCCCGCCGGAGGTGGTGAACAGCCTCAGCAAGGCCTTGCAGACCGCGCTCAACTCGACCACCGTCAAGGCTCGCCTGCAGGCCCTGGGTGTCGAGCCGCTGCCCGGCACGCCGGCCCAGATGGCCAGCTACGCCAAGACCGAGCGCGAAAAGTGGGGCCGCGTGATCAAGCAGGTGGGGGTGAAACTGGATTGATCCACGCCAGTGGCGGCCCGGCCTGAGGCCGCCACGCGGTCATCAACCCGGTGACTTGTCTTTGATGGGCCGCTCCTGCTCCGCCAGCCACTGCCAGGCCGGGGCGGGGCGGGCGAACAGGTAGCCCTGCAAGGCGTCGCAGTGGCTTTGGCGCAGAAAGTCGGCCTGCTCGGCGGTTTCCACGCCTTCGGCCACCACACGCAGGCCCAGGTGCTTGGCCATGGACAGGATCATGCGCACGATGGCCGTGTCATTGGGGTCTTCCGGCGTGTCCTTGACAAAGCTGCGGTCGATCTTCAACTCATACAGCGGCAGGCGCTTGAGGTAGGCCAGGCTGGAGTAGCCGGTGCCAAAGTCGTCGATCGAGAAGCGGATGCCGAATTGGGCCAGGGCCAGCATGCGGGCCACGGTCTCCTCGAAGTCGTCGATCAGCAGGCCTTCGGTCACCTCGAAGATCAGGCTGTGCGCGGGGGCGCCGGTGCGTTGCAGCACCTCTTTCACCCGGCCCACCAAATCGGGCTGGCGGAACTGGCGCGGGCTCACGTTGATCGACAGCGGGATGTCGTGGCCGCGCGCCTGCAGCAACACCAGCAGTTCGCAGGCCTGCTGCAGCACCCAGTCACCCAGGGCGATGATCTGGCCCGACTTTTCGGCGGCAGCAATGAAGCGGTCGGGCGGCACCAGGCCGCGCTCGGGGTGCTGCCAGCGCAGCAGCAATTCGGCCCCATCGATCTGGCCACGGGCGTCGAACTGGGGTTGCAGGTAGACCACCATCTGTTGCTGGGCCAGGGCTTTTTCCAGGTCGTTCTCGAGCGCCAGGCGTTGCTCGATGTCGGCCTGCATGCTGGTCTCGAAAAACGCGATGCGGTTGCGCCCGGCACCCTTGGCGCGGTACATGGCGGTGTCGGCCTCGCGCAGCAGGTCGGCCGGGGTCTGCTGACCGAAGGGGAACAGGGACACGCCGATGCTGGCGCCCAGGCTGTAGCGCTGCTGCTCCAGCTCGAAGGGCTGAGCCAGCCGTTGGCGGATGCGCTCGGCCAAGGCCATGGCCTCGCTGGCACCGGCGGTCAGGGTGTTGCTCAGGATCGGGGCCAGCACCACGAACTCGTCCCCCCCCAGCCGTGCCACCAGGTGGCCTTCGCGCAGCAGGCTCACCAGCACGGCCGCGGCATGGCACAGCACGGCATCGCCCACGGCGTGGCCACGGGCATCGTTCACGTCCTTGAAGTGGTCCAGGTCGATGAACAGCAGGGCGCCCACCTGGAACCCGCTCTGCGCCTGGCTCAGGGTCTGGCTCAGGCGGTCCATGAACTGGCGCCGGTTGGGCAGGCCGGTCAGGGGGTCGAAATAGGCCAGAACATGGATGGCCTGCTCGGCCGATTTGCGCTCGGAGATGTCGCGCATGATGTTCGAGACCCCGGTGATGCGGCCGCCTTCGTCGGTCAGCGGTGACAGCGTGAGCTCGATGTCCAGGCGCGTGCCGTCCCGGTGCAGGCGCTGCGTTTCGATGCGCTCGGCGCGCTCACCCTGGCGCACCCGCTCCAGGATCTGGCGTTCCTCAAGTTGGCGCTCCTGCGGCACGATGATCTGGCTGGACTGGCCCAGGGCCTCGGCCTCGGTGTAGCCCAGCAGTCGGCTGGCCCCGGGGTTCCAGGACGCGAGGCGTCCATCCAGGTCGTGGCTGATGATGGCGTCGTCCGAGCTTTCCACGATGGCCGCCAGCCGGGCCCTGGCCTGCTGCATCATCTCCTGCTGGCGCAGCAGTTCGTGCCGGCGGCGTTGCGCGCTGCGCTGCACCAGCAACAGCCCGACCAGCAGCAGGCTGATCAGGAAATAGGGCACCTGCATGTTGCTCCACCACACGGCCCGCATCTCCTGCATGGGCAGGGTCACGAACAGGGTGGCCGGGTAGTGGCTCATGCGGCGGTAGACATTGAGGTTGTCCTGGCCTCCGATCTCATTGCGGCCCTGCAGCGTGCCCTGGGCTGGGAAATGGCGGGCCTGCAACTCGCGGAACAGGGCGCCCCGGCGCTGCTGGCCGTAGATCTGCTGCATGCTCGCGCTGGCCGGGTTGGGGTAGCGGCTGCGCAGGTAGCCGTCATCACCCAGGATGCCGATCGAGGCCCGCTTCACGATGGGGGCGTTCTGCCAGAAGGTCTGCAGCAGTTCGGCCGGCAGGTAGGCTGTCACCATGGCCTGCAGGCGGCCTTGGCGATCGCGCAGCGCATGGCGCAGCGGGATCATCCAGCGCTGTGTCAGGGTGCCCAGGGCAGGGCGTCCGAACACAAAGTTCTGCCCTCGGATCATGGCGGCGCGTGCTTCCATGAAGGTGTCCCGCGTGGCCAGCGAGGGCATGACGGTGCCCGCATCGGCCTGGGTCGAGAGCAGCATCTGCCCGTCCTGGCGGATCAGGCTCACGTCCAGCAGTTCGGGGTGCCGGCGACTGTAACGGCGGACCCGTTCCAGATCGTACTGGCCCTCGGGGGTGGGGGACTCTTGCAGTTCCTCGGCCAGCCCGCTCAGGCTGACATGCAGCAGTTGAAAGTAATGATCGGTTGATTTTTCGCCGAGCTCCGTCACCGTGCTCAGCTCAGCGATCAGGCTATTGCTGACCTGCTGCCAGGTGGTCCAGGTGTAGAGACCGGTGAAGCCCAGCACCAGCAGAATCATCAGTGCCATGCTGCGCCAGGGCGCGGGGCTGAAAGCTGGGCTGAAGATCCGTTCAAGCATCAGGCGCAAGACGAGGGTGGGCGGGTTGAGGGGGCTGGGGTCGGTTCAAGGTGGTCGGCTGGTTGGAGACGATACGTCAGTCACAACTTTTAACAAGAGGTGAACCCAGGCTTTTCTCCTCCGGTCTGCGCTGGATCAGCCCATCAAGGCCTGTCAGGGCCGCATGCAGCAGCAGCATGATGGTCTTGCCGTCCTGGATGCGGCCGTCATAGACCCTGTCCAGGGCTTCTTGCAGGGGCATTTCCAGCACCTCGATGTCTTCGCCCTCCTCGGCCAGGCCGCCCTGGGTGGCGGCGCTGCCGGGCGTGTATTCGGCGCAGAACAGATGCAGCCGCTGGCTCACCGAGCCCGGGCTCATGTAGGCCTGGAACACCGGCTGCAGGTGTTCCACACGCAGCCCCATCTCCTCTTCGATTTCGCGGCGGGCGCACGACTCGGGGCTGTCGGCCGGGTCGATCAGGCCGGCGCAGGTCTCGATCAACTGTCCTTCGCCCCCTTCTTTGAGCCACACCGGCAGGCGGAACTGGCGCGTCAGCAGCACCGTGGCCTGGGCCCGGTTGTACAGCAGCACCGAGGCCCCGTCGCCCAGGTGGTAGACCTCGCGGGCGGTGTTCAGGGTGCGGCCGTCGCGGGTCTGCAGCTCAAATCGGGTCTTGCTCAGCCGAGTCCAGTCGTTGGCCAGCTCCTGGGTGCCGAGCAGGCGCACACCGGGCGGCCCGCTGTCGGTGCTGCTGTCGGTGCGCTTGTCGGGGGAGCTCATTGGCAGCTGAACTTCACCGCGCTGCCGTTGGTGGTCTGGCTGCCGCTGCCAGTGCCGGTCGGACTGATGGCGCAACTGCCCGAGGCTGGCTGGGCCGTGATGCCGTAGCTGTAGCTGGCCCCCACTGGCAGGTAGTAGGTGAGGGTGCCGTTCGAGGCCGTGAAGGTCTGGGTCATGGTGTCACTCTGGTCGGGCGAGCTGCCCGTGGGGTAGCTGAAGGTCATGCTCAGGCCCAGCGAGGTGCCGCTGGCCAGTCCGCTGACGGTCAGCGTGTGAGCGTATTGGGTGAAGCAGCTCAACACCAGCGACACCCCGCCCGGCGGCAGGGTGCCGTCCGCCGCGTTGCAGGCGTAGGCGCGCAGGGCCGGGAACTGCGAATAAACCCGGTAGCGCGTGCCCACCGGGATCAGCGTGGCAAAGCTGAAGCCGGGCTTGGCCACGGTCAGTGCGGCGGTGTCTCCGGTGCTGCTGACCACCAGGGTCAGGGGGCCCAGCAGACCATTGGCCGTGCCGCTGAGGGCAAACGAGCCAGGGCCGCAATTGAGTTGCACATTGCTCACGTTCAAGCCGGCCATGGTGCCCTTGCCATTGCCCACGCTGCAGTACTGGTTGGTGGGCTGGGTGGGCACTGTCACGTCGTAGGGCGTACCGTAGGCCAGTGCCTGCGGGAAGATGAAGGTGGTGCTGGTGCCCGTGGCAGGCACGGGGATCGGCAGGGTCTGGCCATTGCTGGCCACCACCAGGCCACTGCCCGTGAGGCCGCTGACGCTGCCACCCAGGGTGGTGGCGCTGCTGCTGCAGCTGATCTGGACGTTGCTCACAGCGCTGCCGGTGATGCTGCCGCTGCCGTTGCTCACGCTGCAGGTCTGGCCCGAGGGCTGGGTCTGCACCTGCACGTTGTAGGCGGTGCCTGCGGCCACGGGCGTGGCGAAGGTGAACTGGGTGGCATTGGCGGCCACGGTGAGGCTCTGGCCCAGGGCGCTCAACACCAGGCCGCTGCCCGTGAGGCCGCTGATGCTGCCACCCAGGCTGTAGCTGGCGCTGCTGCAGCTGACGGTCACCGAGTTGACCGCGCTGGCTCCCATGGTGCCGCTGCCATTGGCCACCGAGCAGGTGGCGCCCACGGGCTGCGCCCGAACCACCACGTTGTAATTGACGCCCACGGCCACGCCCGCCGGAAAGCTCCAGCTCACCGCATTGGCTGGCACGTTGACGCTTTGTGCCGTGATGCCCAGCACCAGCCCGCTGGTGCTCAGGCCGCTCACGCTGCCGCTCAAGGGGTAGGTGTTGAGCACGCACTGCACCTGCACCGAGGTGATGGGGGCGACGCTGGTGACGGTGCCACCTCCGTTGTTGACGGCGCAGGTGGCACCATTGGGCTGGGTCTGCACGGTCACCCAGTAGCTGGCACCCAGGGTCAGGTTGCTGGGGAAGGTGAAGCTGCTGGCATTGGCCGGCACGCTCACGGTCTGGCTGCCATTGGCCAGCACCAGGCCGCTGGCGGTGCCCAGGCCGCTGACACTGCCACCCAGGCTGGCCACGCTGGTGCCGCACACCACGGCCACATTGGTCAGGGCGGCTGCGCCCATGGTGCCGCTGCCGTTGTTCACGCTGCAGCTCAGGCCGCTGGGCTGGCTGGCCACGCTCACGCTGTAGTTGGCCCCGGGGGCGATCAGGCGGCTGAAGGCGAAGTTGGCGGCGCCAGCACTCACAAACACCGTGTCGTTGCCGTTTTTCAGGCTCAGGCCCGTGGCCGAGCCCAGGCCGCTGATGCTGCCGCCCAGGCTGTAGCGGGTGCCGATCACCGTCGGGGTGGTGGCGGTGTTGCTGATGGCCAGGCCGTTGAGCAACTGGTCGTAGCCGGTGTTAGTGTTGGTCAGCAAGGTGCTGACCGGGTCGAAGGTGCTGGTGCTCAGCCCGGCGGCGGTGATCTGGCTGCCGAGGTTGCTGTTCAGGTTGGCCTTGGCCTGGGCCAACGCGGTGCTGTTGGCGGCCAGCAGGGTCGGGGTGAGGCGCGACGAGCCCGACTGGCCGGCGGCGCTCACCACGTCCGAGGCCAGCTTGTCGGTCAGGCCGGTCAGGTTCAGCACGATGAAGCTGCGCGCCACCGGGGCGGTGGTGCCGGGGGCAAACCAGCGTGAGCCATCCGGCTTGGTCACCACCCCGACCATGGGGGGCACAAAGCCGTCGATGCGGGCATGGTAGATGCCGTTGCTGTTGGTGGTGGCACTCACGCTGTGGCCGGCGCTGTCGGTGATGGTGACGGGCGCATTGGCCAGCACGGTGCCATCGGCGGCGGCCCCGTTGATGCCGGCGGCGCTGGTCACGCCCCCATCAAAGCTGCTGGACTGGGTGACGCCATAGCTGTCCACCATGGGCGTGCTGGTGCTGCCGCCGCCACCCCCCCCTCCGCAAGCCACCAGGGCCAGGGAACTCCACATGAGGCCCAGGAGGCTGATGGCGCGTGTCGTCTTGTTCATGCTTCTGTCTTGTTCGGTTGATGGGACGTCGGTCTGAGGTCTATCACCCACTGTTTGTAACACGCCGAAACACCGCCGCAAGGGCCTCAGGTGTGGGCTTGGTCACGGTGGGCCGCGATACCCGAACCCAGAGACCCCTGGGTGGACTGTGCTGTTGCCGTGTGATGGTTAAAATACTGTATAAATAAACAGCCCAAAGTAACGTCACCCCCTCGATTCACCATGTCTGCCCTTCTTCTGGATGCGATTCCCAGCCTTTGGCGCGCCAGCGACCTGGGGCGCAGCGCAGCACCGGTGTGCCCCAGCGGTTTTGCCGCGCTGGATGCCGAACTGCCTGGCGGGGGCTGGCCCTGCGGCCAGCTCACGGAGGTGCTGCAGCCCGAGGCGGGCTGGCGTGAGTGGCGCTTGCTGGCCCCCAGCCTGGCGCGGCTGTCTCAGCAAGGCTCGGTGGTGCTGGTGGGGCCACCGCTGGTGCCGCATTTGCCGGCGTTGGCCTGGCAGGGGCTGGCGCTGAGCTCCCTGATCTGGGTGCAGGCGAGCAGTCCGGCCGAGCGCCTGTGGGCCGCCGAGCAGGCCCTGCGCTGTCAGGCGCTGGCAGCCTTGCTGGTCTGGCTGCCACAGGGCCTGTCATCAGGCCTGTCGCAGGGCCTGCGGCGCCTGCAGCTGGCGGCCCAGGCCGGGCGCCAGGCCTGCCCGCCTGGCCTGTGGGCCTTGCGCCCCTGGGCGGCTCGGCAGCAGGCCTCGCCCGCACCGCTGCGCCTGGGCCTGCGCGCCGGCCCGACCGACGCACTGGAGGTGCAGGTGCTCAAGCGCCGTGGCCGGGTGCTCGAGCAGACCTTGCTGTTGCCTGCGGCCCGGCCTTCGCCCTTGCGGGCCGGGCCGGCCTCTTCGCCACCGCACCCGCCACCGCACACACCTTCGCAGACCCCGGTGGCCCCATCCCCCAACCCTTTCAAACCGGATCGCCATGTGGTGGA
This sequence comes from Curvibacter sp. GW821-FHT09D12, assembly GCF_059416245.1. Classification (NCBI taxonomy): domain Bacteria; kingdom Pseudomonadati; phylum Pseudomonadota; class Betaproteobacteria; order Burkholderiales; family Comamonadaceae; genus Curvibacter; species Curvibacter sp. GW821-FHT09D12. The sequence goes on from NZ_JBWKOU010000004.1 coordinate 308,748, forward strand.
TCGCGCTCTTGCCCGACCCCTTGGCTGAGCCCGGACCGGCGCTGGCGTGGTGGGCGCTGGGCTACACGCCGCGCGTGGCCCGGCTGCAGGGCGCCGTGGTGCTGGAGGTGCAGGCCAGCCTGCGCCTGTTCGGGGGGGCGCCGGCCTTGCTGCGCCGTCTGATGGCCGAGGCCGGTGCCCTGGGCGTGCAGCGCATCGGTGTGGCCCCCACGGCCTGGGCAGCCCTGGCCCTGGCGCGTTCGCTGCCCCCTGGGCAACGGCGCCTGCGCCGCTGTCATGCGGCCCGGCTGGCGGCCGCGCTGGATGCCTTGCCATTGCAGGCGCTGCCCGAGGTGGCGCAGCATGCCGAGCTGCTCCAGCAGCTGGGTTGCCAGACCCTGGGCCAGGTGCGGGCCTTGCCCCGCGCCGGCCTGGCGCGCCGTTTCGGGGCCGATCTGTCCGGCGCCCTGGACCGCGCCCACGGTCAACGGCCCGAGGTGTTTGACTGGCAGGTGCTGCCCGAGCAGTTCGAGCAGCATCTGGCCTGCCCCAGTCTGGTGGAGCAGGCGGCAGGCCTGATGTGGGGGGCGCGCCAGTTGCTGCAGGCTCTGGCCGTGTGGCTGGCGGCACGCCACAGCGGCGTGACCGGGGTGCGTCTGGCCTGGCGGCATGACCCGCGCCGGGGGTGCGAGCCGGGGGCCGAGCTGGTGGTGCACACGGCCCAAGCCACGCGTGAAGTGGCCCACCTGGAGCGCCTGCTGGCTGAACACCTGGCCCGGCTCACGCTGGCCGCGCCGGTGCAGGCCCTGAGCCTGCAGGCGCTGGGGGTGCAGCACTGGGGGCCCGACAGTGCCAGCCTGTTGCCCCAGGACCTGGCCGGGGGCGAGCCCCTGCCGATCTGCCTGGAGCGGCTGAGCGCGCGCCTGGGCCCAGGGCGGGTGCTGGCGGGCCGATTGCAGGCCGACCACCGGCCTCAGCACATGCAGCACTGGCAGCCCGCCATCGAGCGGCCGGCCTCTCCGGCCACGATTCGGCCAGCGCCCGCCACCGCCTGGCAGCCCCCCTGGTTGCTGCCCGAACCCGAGCCGCTGCGCCTGGTCGGCGAGCGTCCGCAGTATGGCGGCCCGCTGACCCTGTTGGCCGGCCCTGAACGGCTGGAGGCCGGCTGGTGGGATGGGCCCGGCGCGACCGACCCCGACCTGACCCTGCGCGACTACTTCATTGCCCGCAGTGCCCGGGCCGGCTTGCTGTGGGTGTTTCGCGTGCGCCCCTTGAACGCTCACCAGGGCAGCCCGACGCACTGGTTTCTGCACGGGGTGTTCGGATGACCCTGCCCGAACACCCTGCCTCGCCCCTGCCGGCCTATGCCGAGCTGCAATGCGTGTCGAACTTCAGTTTTCTGCGCGGCGCGGCCTGGCCGCAAGACTTGGTGGCGCGCGCCCAAGCCCTGGACTACGAGGCATTGGCCCTGACCGACGAGTGCTCGGTGGCCGGCGTCGTGCGCGCCCATGGCGAGGCCAAGCGCCTGGGTTTCAAGCTGATCATCGGGGCCCAGTTTGGCCTGCCGCCCGAGCCGGCGCTGGGTGATCCGGGCGGGCAACTGGTGCTGCTGGCCTGCAACCGACGCGGTTATGGCCAACTGTGCCAGTTGATCACCCAGGTGCGGGCGGGCCAGCCCAAGGGCGAATACCAGCTGGGCTGGGCCGATCTGCAGGCCAGCCCGGCGCGGCTGGCCGATTGCCTGGCCTTGTGGAGCCCCGATCGTGATCAGCCCCCTGAGACCGAGGCTCTGGCCCAGGTGGCCCAGGGGTTGGCGGCCAGCTTTCCGGGGCGGGCCTGGCTGGCCGTGCGCCGCTGGCTGCGCATGGACGATGCCCGCTGGCTGGAGGCCCTGCAGGCCGTGGGCCACGCCTGCGGCCTGCCCCTGGTGGCGGTGGGCGATGTGCACCTGCACCGGCGTTCGGACAAGCCGCTGCACGACGTGCTCAGCGCGATCCGCCTGCGTCGCCCGGTGGCCGAGTGCGGCCTGGAACTGCAGGCCAATGCCGAGGCGCATCTGCGCTCCCGGCTGCGCCTGGCCAGCTTGTTTCCGCCCGAGCTGCTGGCCGAGAGCGTGCGCGTGGCCGCCCGCTGCCGCTTCAGCCTGGATGAGCTGCGTTACGAATACCCGCCGGCCCTGGTACCAACCGGCTTGAGCCCGGCCCAGCACCTGCGCCAGGCGGTCGAGGCCGGGGTGCAGCGCCGCTACCCCCAGGGGGCGCCCGAGGCGGTGCGGGCTCAACTGGCGCACGAACTGGCCTTGATCAACGAGCTGGGCTATGAGAAGTACTTCCTCACCGTGCACGATGTGGTGTGCTTTGCCCGTCAGCGCCACATCCTGTGCCAGGGCCGGGGCTCGGCCGCCAATTCGGCGGTGTGCTTCTGCCTGGGCATCACCGAGATCGATCCGAGCCGCCACAGCCTGTTGTTCGAGCGTTTCATCAGCCGCGCCCGCAAGGAGCCCCCCGACATCGATGTCGACTTCGAGCACCAGCGCCGAGAAGAGGTCATCCAGTACCTGTACGGCAAGTATGGCCGGGGGCATGCTGCTCTGGTGGCGGTGGTGATCTGTTACCGAGCGCGCAGCGCCATCCGAGATGTGGGCTTTGCCTTGGGGGTGCCCGCGGCGGTGGTGGAGGTGCTGGCGCGCCACCAGCAGTGGTGGGATGCGCCGGCCGACCTGGAGCCGCGTTTGCAGAGCCTGGGGTTGCCCCTGGACGTCGCTTTGTTGCAGCGCTGGCTGGCCTTGACGCAGCAGGTGCTGGGCTTTCCGCGCCACCTGTCGCAGCACCCGGGCGGCTTTGTGCTGAGTGGCGAGCGCCTGGATGCCACCGTGCCCGTGGTGCATGCCCGCATGGCGGGGCGCACCTGCATCGAGTGGGACAAGGACGACATCGACGACGTGGGCCTGCTCAAGGTCGATGTGCTGGCCCTGGGCATGCTCAGCGCGTTGCAGCGCAGCTTTCAGTTCATGGGGCAGTGGCATGGCCGGCCCTTCGGCCTGGCCGATGTGCCCGGCGAAGACGGGCCCACCTACGACATGCTGTGCCGGGCCGACACGGTGGGGGTGTTCCAGGTCGAGTCGCGGGCCCAGCAAAGCATGTTGCCCAGGTTGAGGCCGCGTGAGTTCTATGACCTGGTGGTGCAGGTGGCCATCGTGCGGCCCGGGCCCATTCAGGGCGGCATGGTGCATCCCTACCTGCGCCGGCGCCAGGGCCTGGAGCCTGAAGTTTGTCCGCCTGGCCTGGAGGTGGCTTTGAGCCGCACCAAGGGCGTGCCCATCTTCCAGGAGCAGGTCATGCAGATCGCCATGATCGCGGCCGGTTTCAGCGCCGAGGAGGCTGACCACCTGCGCCGCAGCATGGCGGCCTGGAAGCGCAAGGGCGGCATCGGCCACCTGCGTGAGCGCCTGTTCGAGGGCATGCGTGCGCGTGGCTACACGCCCGAGTTTGCCGAAGCGATCTTCAAGCAGATGGAGGGTTTTGGTGAGTACGGCTTTCCGGAAAGCCATGCGGCCAGCTTTGCCTTGCTGGCCTATGCCAGCGCCTGGATCAAGTGTCACGAGCCGGCCTGTTTTCTGGCCGCCTTGCTGAACTCGCAGCCCATGGGCTTTTATGGCCCCTCTCAATTGGTGCAGGACGCACGCCGCCATGGTGTGGAGGTGCGGCCGGTGGATGTGTTGCACAGCGACTGGCTCAGTACCCTGGAGCCCCCGGGCTGGGCTGGGGCGCACCAGCCTGCGGTGCGCTTGGGCCTGCAGCAGGTCAAGGGCCTGAGCGAGGCCGCCGCCCGGCGTGTGCTGCAGTTGCGCCGCCGCGGCCAGCCCCTGAGCGTGGAGCGCCTGGCCCGTGAGGCCGGGCTGGACGCGGGCGACCTGGCCGCGCTGGCGGCCGCCAATGCCCTGGAGGGCCTGGCCGGGCACCGCCGCCAGCAGGTGTGGCAGAGCGCTGCGTTGCACCGCGCGCCCCGCCTGTTGCAGCACGCGCCGGTGCATGAAGCTCCCCTGGCCCTGCCCGTGGCCAGCGAGGCCGAAGCCCTGGCCCTGGACTACCAGGCCCTGGGTTTGAGCCTGGGGCGTCATCCGCTGGCCTTGCTGCGCTCCGAACTGGCTCGGCGCCACATCTTCAGTGCCGAGCAGTTGCAGGCGGTGCCTGGGCGACGGCGCGTGCAGGCCTGCGGCCTGGTCACGGTGCGCCAACGCCCGGGCACGGCCAAGGGCACGGTGTTTGTCACGCTCGAAGACGAGACGGGTGTGGTCAACGTGATCGTGTGGGCCCCGGTGGTGGCCGAGCAACGCGAGGCCTTGCTGGGCTCGCGCCTGATGGCGGTGGACGGGCTGTGGCAGCGCGAGGGCGATGTCTGCCACCTGGTGGCGCGTCGCCTGCACAACCTCAATGCGATGCTGGACCAGACCCTGGGGACGATGCGCCCACGCAGTCGCGACTTTCACTGACCTTGTCGCCGGTCGTGCGGCGCTGGCGCCGAGCGATGAGGGGGGCGGCCCAACTGCCACCGCCCAGCAAACCCAGACCACAGGCCAGGCCCAGCAAGCCCCAAGGGCCGAGCAGCGGGATGCTGTTCAAGGTGGATGGCCTGTCCTCCGTGGGCGGCTGGGGGCCATCGTCGGGGGCCGGCCCCAGGATGCGGATGTCCAGCGGGATGAGGTCGGGCGTGTCACCGGCCACCATCGTGCTGCCCGGGCTCCACCAGCCGGTGTCAGGCAGGCTCAAGGTGTGCTCGGGTGCGAGCACGGCCGCGCTGATCTGCTGCGCCAGCACCTCGCAGGTCTCACCGTCCTGCAGCAGCGCACTTTGACTGACCTGAGGGGCTTGCACGAGCAACACCTGCAGGCCGGAGTGACTGCAACGCAAGTTCAACTCGATGCGGGGAGGGGTCTGGATGGCGCGGCTGTCGCCCAGGTAACGGGGCTGCACCCGCAGGGTGGCGCTCAGCACCGGTCGGATGGGCAGCAGCAGCTCGACCGGGTTGGTGTCGGGGGCGATCACCCTGGGGTTGTCGCCCACCCACTGGCCGCTTGGGGGCAGCCGCAATTGCCAGCCCCGTGGCAGTTGGGCGGCGTGCGCCATGCGGGCCACCAGCAGGCACGACTCCTGGGCCTGCAGACCTTCGATCCAGCCCACCGCGGGCGGCGTGAAGCTGACCGACTGGGTGCCCGAACGATCGCACTGGCTTCGGATCTGGAGTTGCGGCGCTTGCAGGATTTTGAGCGCATCGCCGTCGTAGCGCACCTGGATGCTCAGGGCGGCCTGCATCGGCCCCGGGGGCGGTTCTTCAGGGGGCGCTTCTGTCGGTGTCTCGGGGGGGCTCTCGGTCGGGGTTTCCGGGCCTGGATCTGTTGTGTTCTGTTCGTCGGTCGGTGGGTCGGGCAGGTCGCCCTGGAAATCGTAGTTGTGGAATTCGCTGCCCTGGCCATCCTGGGTCAGGTCGCCTGCCACCAGCACCCGTCCGTTCAGACCGGGCAAGGCGTTGTACAGCGCGCCTTGCGCCACCAGCACGCTGCCCTGCCATTGAGCCCCACCGCCCAGTTTCACCAGGCTGGCCGCAGGAAAGTTCCACAGCATGCGCCGGGTGAGTTCGGTGTCGAACTGAAAGCCGCCGCGACCCGCGGTGTCGCTCATGTCGTAGTACTGCAGGCTGACGGTCTGGGTGCCCAGATGGTTGATCAGCACCGTGGCGCCCGCCGGGATGTCTTTCAGGCGCAGGCCTCCGCTGGGCAGGTCGGCCCGCAGATGAAACACCTGCAGAGCCGACTGCCCGTCGCCCTGAAGCACCATCGGATGCTGCCCATGCACCGTGCCGGTGGGGGGCAGGGTGGCCCAATGGGCGCTGCGCTGGGCCAGGCGGATGAAGTCCACCGGCGCTGCGGGTGGGGGCGTCTGGTAGCGCACGCCGCCGCGCGCCTGCACCTGACCCGCCCCCACACTAGAGCCGCCAACGATGACGTTGGAGCGCAGATTGGGCTGACCCACGGCCAGGATGGCGCTGGCCGCCACGGGCTGGATCTGCCCGCCCACCACCAGGTGCGGGGGGCTGCTGGCCTGATCCGCGTCCGGCGGTACCACGCAGGCCCCGGCGCCCACTTGCACCAGGTTGTAGTAAGCCTGGGTGCGCAGCACCAGATTGCCGGCCACGAACACGCGGCCCTCGGTTTCACTGCCCTTCAGCACCTGGAAGTTGCCACCGACCACCAGCGACCAGGCCTGGTCACGACCTTCGGCCCCCAGCTTCCGGCAGGCCGCTGGCGGCTGGTAGCGGCTGGGGCAGTCGGGGCCCAGACAAGGGCCGGTTTCGGCACCCAGGCCGCTGCCAGCGTGAGAAGACGTGCCGAGCAGGGCGCTCAGGCTGAGCAAGATCCGGAAGCCAGGGTGGAAAAGGGCAGAAGTCATGGCGGAACAGCGTTCATTTGCACCATCTTCCGTCGCTGACGCGAACGGCTTTTGTTGCAAATAAGCAGGCTGTTTGCCGCGATGCAAGGCTTGTCAGCAGGTGCTTTGGACAGGGGCTGGCAGCCCTGCTGCGCCAAGAGGGCGCACCTGGTTTTGCCCAGCAAAAAGCCCCTGGCCGCAAGGCTCAGGGGCTGCACAGATCGGGGGCGCCGAAGAGGCGCCGGTCGATCAGGGGGCTGGGATCACAGCGAGTCGATGAAGCTGCGCAGCTTGTCGCTGCGGCTCGGGTGCTTGAGCTTGCGCAAGGCCTTGGCTTCGATCTGACGGATGCGTTCGCGGGTCACGTCAAACTGCTTGCCCACTTCTTCGAGGGTGTGGTCGGTGGACATTTCGATGCCGAAGCGCATGCGCAACACTTTGGCTTCGCGCGGGGTCAGGCCGTCGAGGATGTCCTTGACCACATCGCGCAGACCGGCCTGCATGGCGGCGTCGATCGGGGCGGTGTTGGAGCCGTCCTCGATGAAGTCGCCCAGGTGGCTGTCGTCGTCGTCGCCGATCGGCGTTTCCATGGAGATCGGCTCTTTGGCGATCTTCATGATCTTGCGGATCTTGTCCTCAGGGATCTCCATCTTGGCGGCCAGGATGGAGGCATCAGGCTCGAAGCCGAACTCCTGCAAGTGCTGGCGGCTGATGCGGTTCATCTTGTTGATGGTCTCGATCATGTGCACCGGGATGCGGATCGTGCGGGCCTGGTCCGCGATCGAACGCGTGATGGCCTGACGGATCCACCAGGTGGCGTAGGTCGAGAACTTGTAGCCGCGGCGGTATTCGAACTTGTCGACCGCTTTCATCAGGCCGATGTTGCCCTCCTGGATCAGGTCCAGGAACTGCAGACCCCGGTTGGTGTACTTCTTTGCAATCGAGATCACCAGACGCAGGTTGGCCTCGATCATTTCCTTCTTGGCATCGCGCGAGGCGGCTTCGCCTTCGTTCATGCGCTTGTTGATGTCCTTGAGCTCGGACAGCGGCACCACCACGCGAGACTGCACGTCCATCAGCTTTTGCTGCAGTTCCTGGATCGGGGGGATGTTGCGGGCCATCACGGTGGACCAGGGCTTGCCGGCGGCCGCCTGCTTCTCGACCCACTTCAGATTGAGCAGGTTGGGCGGGAAGTCCTTGATGAAGGTTTCCTGGGGCATGCCGCACTTGTCGACGATGATGCGGCGCAGTTCGCGTTCCTTCTTGCGCACGTCATCGACCTGGGCACGCACCAGATCGCACAGCTTCTCGATGGTCTTGGCGGTGAAGCGGATGGTCATGAGCTCGGCAGACAGCTGCTGCTGAGTCTTCATGTAAACGGCGCCGCCGTAACCTTCCTTGTCGTAGATCTTGTGCATCTTCTCGAACAGCTCGCGCAGCTTGTCGAAACGCGACAGGGCTTCGCGCTTGAGTTCTTCGAGTTTCTTGGTCAGGGCCTTGGAGCCGCCCTTGCCGTCGTCGTCGTCGGCTTCGTCGAATTCGTCGAAGTCTTCTTCGGCCACGTAGTCGTCAGCCTCGTTGGCGTTGGAGAAGCCGTCGACGATGGTCGAGATGACGATCTTGCCTTCGCGGATTTCCTCACCCATGTTGAGGATTTCGGCGATGGTGGCGGGGGAGGCCGAGATGGCCTCCATCATGGCCATCAGGCCGCCTTCGATGCGCTTGGCGATTTCGATTTCGCCTTCACGGGTCAGCAGCTCGACCGTGCCCATTTCGCGCATGTACATGCGCACCGGGTCGGTGGTGCGGCCGAATTCGGAGTCCACGGTGGACAGCGCGGCTTCGGCTTCTTCTTCGGCTTCTTCGACCGTGGCAGCGGTCGGGGTCACGTTGTTCTGGAACAGGGTTTCGGCGTCGGGGGTCTGCTCGTACACCGCCACACCCATGTCGTTCAACATGGTGACCACGACTTCCATGGTCTCGGCATCCACCAGCTTGTCGGGCAAGTGGTCGGAGATTTCAACCTGGGTCAGGTAGCCGCGGGTCTTGCCCAGGGTGATCAGGGTCTTCAGGCGCGAGCGGCGCTTGGCCATGTCTTCTTCGGACAGGACAGTCTCGTCCAGGCCGAATTCCTTCATCAGCGCGCGTTCCTTGGCCTTGCTGATCTTCATGCGCAGGGGCTTGACCTTTTCGGTCGTGGCCGCTGCGGGGGTGGCTTCGACTTCACCTTCGAGGTCGGCTTCGATGTCGGACAGGTCCAGATCGTCTTCGCTGGATTCCTTGACCGCATCGGCCTTGGGCTTGCGGCCGCGCTTGGCACCGGTCTTGGGGGTCGCGTCCTTGTCGGCGGCAGCCTTGGGCGGGCGGCCCGGCTTTTTCTTGACCGGAGCGTCTTCGCCAGCGGCCGCGGTGGCCTTGGCAGTCTTTTTCAGTTCGTCGGAGGTGGCTTCAGCCTTGGGTTTCGATGCGGGCACTGTGGTGGCTTTCTTGGCAGACGGGGTCGCCGCCTTGGCACTGGCAGCCGTCTTGGCTGCCGGGGTCTTGGCGGTGGCTTTCGGAGCAACCTGGGCCGGGGCGGTGGACTCGGACTTGACTGGCTTCGCGGACTTTTGAGCGGGCATGGACAACCTCAGGATCAAACAGGGACACAAAGAAACGAGCAAGCGCCACATATCCCGGCGCGGGTGGCACGGCAAAGGGAGGCTTGGCGCAATTTCTTGCAGCTTGTTGCAGCCCTTCGCAGTTGAGAAGCAGGTAGCCGGGCAAGGCCTGGCAACGCGGTTCTCAGGGGCAAGATGTCTGGGCGAACATTTGGTGTGCAGTCCTTGCGGATGGTGGGCGCGTGCCCCGTCTAGGGGTGTGGTGCGGGCCCGGACCGGAGGTGCTGCTGTCGCTCTTGCCGATGCAAACCTTACATTATACCGATGTGGCCGCTTTTCAAGGGCCAGGCGGTACAAGAGTGCTTATTGGATGGCCACGCGCTGCAGATTCAGCTCGAGCTCGGTGCGGCGTTTGAACAGGGCACGGTAGCGTTCCAGGGCGGCCGGATCGTGTCGCACCGCCTCGATGGCCTCTTTTTCTTGCAGTTTGAGCTGCTCAACCAGCATGCGGTTGAGCACCCCGCGCAGCTCGGCACGCAATTCCTTGATTTCACCCTCGGTCTGAGCGTGTGAGCCGGTCATGAGCTTCACCGCCAGCGCTTCGAAGACCTGCCCGCGCAGGCTCTCGCGCAGCACCGCCCAGGGCACGGGCCCGTGTTCGTGGAACTGACTCTCCAGCCAGACGAACAGGGCCCCATGGGGGGGCGGCAACTGGCACAGCATGTCGTGGTCATCGTGGCCGAGGCTTTCCAGCGCGCTCATGTGCGACAGCAGCAGACGGGCCGCATGGTCAGGTCGCGTCACGGGCGGGGTGCGCGGGCCGTCGTCGTTTTCCTCGGGCTTGGCATTCCATTTGCCGCCCTTCCAGCCGTCGCGCGAGCCTTTGAACCCGTCTTTTCCGCCCTTGAAGCCGCCCTTGTCGAAGCGCTTGCCGGGGCCGGCCGAGGGGTGGCCGGTGCTGCCGCCGCCGGCATCGGGCCAGGCCCCCTGGCCGCCATCGCCATGCCAGTGGGGGGCGTCATCCGGGCTCGCCTGGCGTTGACCATGGCGCGGAACGGCGCCGGCATCGGGGCTGCCCTGCCACAAGGCTGCCAGGTCGGCGGTGGGCAACTGGGTCAGTTCGGCCAACTCGCCCAGCAACTGGCGCTTGAGCACGCCTTCGGGCAGGGCGCTCCACAGCGGGCGCGCGTTGGCGGCCATGTGGGCGCGGCCCTCGGCCGTGCCCAGGTCGCATTGCTCGCGGGCGGCCTCGATCAGGAAGCGGCTCAGCGGCAGGGCGTCGCCCACATGGCGCGAAAAGGCGTCGGGGCCATATTCACGGATGAAGCTGTCGGGGTCGTGTTCTGCCGGCAGGAACAGAAATTTCACGCTGCGCGTGTCGGTGGCATAGGGGATGGCTCCGTCCAGCGCCTTGCGCGCGGCGCGCCGGCCGGCGGCATCGCCATCGAAGCTGAACACCACCGAGTCGGTGAAGCGGAACAGCTTGTGCACGTGGTCGGCGGTGCAGGCCGTGCCCAGGGTGGCCACCGCGTTGGGGAAACCCAGTTGGGCCAGCGCCACCACGTCCATGTAGCCTTCGGTGACCAGGGCGTAACCCTGCTCGCGCAGCGCCGTGCGGGCCTCGTAAAGGCCATACAGCTCGCGCCCCTTGCTGAACACCGGGGTTTCGGGCGAGTTCAGGTACTTGGGCTTCTCGTCCCCCAGCACACGCCCGCCAAAACCGATGCATTCCCCTTTCACGTTGCGGATCGGGAACATGATCCGGTCACGGAAGCGGTCGTAGCGCCGGCCGTCCTCGTCGCTCACGATCACTAGGCCGCATTCGGCCAGCAGGGGGCTGTCGTACTCGGCAAACACGCTGGCCAGGCTGCGCCAGCCCTCCGGGGCGTAGCCCAGGCCGAAACGCTTGGCCACCTCGCCCGACAGGCCCCGTCCTTTGAGGTAGTTCACGGCCCGGGGTGACACTTTGAGCTGCTTGCGATAGGCGTCGCCTGCTTTTTCAAGCACCTCGCTGAGGCTGAGTTGCTTTTGCCGCTGTTCGGCCGCGCGGGCCTTGTCGTGCGGCGAGACATCGTCATCGGGCACCTGCAAGCCGTATTGCTGGGCCAGGTCTTCCACGGCCTCGCGAAAGCCCATGCCCGCGTGCTCCATCAGGAAGCCGATGGCGTTTCCATTCTTGCCGCAGCCAAAACAATGGAAAAACTGCTTGGACGGGCTGACTGAAAAGGAGGGCGACTTTTCGCCATGGAAGGGGCAAAGGCCCATGAAGTTGGCCCCGGCTTTCTTCAGGGGCACGTAGCGACCCACGATGTCCACCACATCGGTGCGGGCAAGAAGTTCCTGGATGAAAGACTGGGGGATCGTCACCCGCCTATTGTCCCCTTAAACTGTCAGGCGGACGGAACACCTTATATGACAAGCGGCATGCGACCCTCGGCTGGAAGGCGCGCCTTCTGGCGTGCGGGACTGGCGCAGACTGTCGTCTGGGCCAGCGGAGGTGCCTGCGCCCAGGGCTCGGGCGAGGGTGGGGTGGCTGACACCAGTCGCGTCTTGCGGGTGCTGGCCTGGCCAGGCTACGCAGATGCTGACATCGTCAAGGCCTTTGAGCGTCACTTTGAGGTCCGGGTTGAGCTCACCATCGTGGGGTCTGATGATGTGCTGCGTGAACGCCTGGCCCGGCGCGACCCCGACACTGGTGGGCCACCTTTTGACGTGCTGGCGGCCAACACGGTCGAGTTGCAGCGCTTGCGCGCCCTGAATCAGTTGTCGCCTTTGCCGCTGGCCTGGATTCCCCAGGCGGCCGCCCAACTGCCCCGCTTTCTGAAGCGTGAATCGATTCCGGGCCTGATGCAGGGGTCTCAGCTGTTCGGCATGCCTTTCACCTATGCCGAGATGGGGCTGATCTTCGACCGCCGTCAGATGACCCGTCCGCCGGATTCGATCCAGGCGCTGTGGGATGAGCGCTGGCGTGGCAAGGTGCTGGCATTTGACGGCAGTGCGCACAATTTCTCCATTGCCGCGCAGTCGTCCGGGCTGCCGCCGTTTCGCATCCCTGCCAGCCAGTTTGGCCCTCTGGCCCGGCATCTGGTGGCCCTGCGCCGCAATGTGCGGGCCTTCTACACCCAGCCGGACGAGTCGGCCGATCTGTTCCGTCGTCATCAGGTGGCCCTGATGTTTGCCAACTACGGTCGCCAGCAACTCAAGCTGTTGCGTGATCAGGGCCTGGATGTGGGCTATACCCTGCCGCGCGAGGGCGCCCTGGCATGGCTGGACTGCTGGGCCATCACCCGCCAGGCCCGCAGCCTGACCTTGGCCGCGCGCTGGATCGACACCATGTTGTCGGCTGAGGTCAGCCGTACATTCAGTCAGCGTCAGGGACTGGCCAACACGCTGGAAGAGCCGCCTGAGGTGGCTTCCGGTGCCTCGCTGCTGTGGCTGGAGCCCGTCGAGGACGAAGCCCGTCGGGCGGCGCTCTGGCAGCGCATCCGGGACGGCGAGCGGCCCGAGAGGCTGGCAGCATGAAGCCCGGCGGCATTGCCCTGCGGCTGAGCCTGCTGTTGGTGGCCTTCAGCGCGTTTGCTGCCGGCCTGGCCAGCCACTACACCTTTGTGAGCAGTCGCGCCATGATGACCGAGCGCGCCGAGCGCTACCTGTTGAGCACGACCGAGGTGCTGGCGCGTCACCTGCATTCCAGCCTGCAAAGCGTCTCGCGAGACGCCCTGGGGCTGGCGGCTCATGCGGCCGCCCGGTCCTTGCTGGAAGAGGGGGCAGGGGCTCATGGCCGTGCGCCGCAAGCCGACCGTGAGGTCATGGCTCAAGCTTTCGAGGCCCTGCTGGCCTCCCATCCCGCCTATCTGCAACTGCGGCTGATCACTGCGCGGGAGCATGGCCTGGAGCGGGTGCGGGTGCTGCGCGAGGGCGAGGCGCTGCAGCGTGCGCCGGAGCGCGACATGCGGGAGAAGGGGCATTTCCCCTATGTTTTCGAGGCCCTGGCCCAGCCGGCCGGGCAGGTGTATCTGTCTGAGTTCGCGGTCAACCATGACGAGTCTCCGGGGGCCAACGACATGCCCTCATTCACGGTGTCGGCACCTGTGGTGTTTCAGGGGCGTACCCTGGGTGTGGTGGCCTTGCAAGTGGCGGCCCGGCCTTTTCTGCAGGACGTGATGTCCAATCTGCCGGGCGGCTTCCAGCTTTACATGAGCAACCGCTGGGGGGATTGGCTGATGCACCCGGATGCCAGCCAGACCTTCGGGTTTGACCGTGGGCAGCGCGTGTTCATCCAGGACACCTTTCCCGAGGCCCAGGGCTTGATCAATGGGCGGGTCCAGTCGCTGGTCACCCGGGCCAGCGATGCCTATGGCGAACCCCTGGCGGCGGCGTTTGTGCGTTTGCCGGTCGGCGCCGAGGTGGATCAGCGTTTCCTGGTGCTCGGGCTGGCCCAGACGCTCAGCGTCATCGAGGGCGATACACCGCTCCTGGGCCGCAGCATCGTCCAGGTGCTGCTGCTGGTGTGTCTGGCGGCCCTGTTGATGGCGGTGCTGGTGTCGCGGGTGGTCACGGAGCCCCTGAAGGCGATGGTGGCGGCCACCCGCAGCATGGGCAAGGGGCAGCGTGTGATGGGGCTGCCAGTCGAGCGTCATGATGAGATCGGTGAGCTGGCGCGTGGCTTCCAGCACATGGAGGAGCAGGTCTGGCTGCAGATGTCGCAACTGCGCAGTCGCCACAACGCCATGGACCACCTGGCCCACCATGACCCGCTGACCAGCCTGCCCAATCGGCGCATGGTGGAAGCGCGCCTGGCCGAGGCCCTGGACCGGGCCGACCGTTCGGGCCTGGTCTGTGCGGTGCTTTTCGTGGACCTGGACCACTTCAAGAACATCAATGATGGCCTGGGCCATGAGGTGGGCGATGCCGTGCTGCGTGCTGTGGCCCAGCGCCTGAGCGATGACCTGCGCGCCGGAGATCTGGTGGGCCGCATGGGCGGCGATGAATTCGTGGTGGTGTGCGAAGGGCTGCAGGGCGAGGCGGATGCCGACCCGATCGCGGCCAAGCTGCAGGCCCAGTTTCTGCAGCCCGTGCTGCACCAGGGGCTGCCGATCCAGGTGCACGCCAGTGTGGGCATCAGCCTGTATCCGCGTGACGGGCACGATGTGCGCAGCCTGCTGTCCGACGCCGATGCGGCCATGTACCGAGCCAAGCAAAGCGGGCGCCTCAGTCGGCCGGCGGCCTGAGTGGCTCAGGCCCTTGTGGGTTGAAACGCCCGCGTAAGGCTGTCGCCGCAAAATGAAACCAGCGCAGCCCGCACTGTCTTATTTCGCACTTCAGGAGACCTCATGACCGCCTTTTATGACCAGGATCTGCCCCGCACCGAAGCCAATCACGCCAGTCTCACCCCCTTGAGCTTCATCGAGCGCACAGCCCAGGTCTACCCCGACCGCCTGGCCATCGTGCACGGGCGTGGTGAGCAGGTTTTGCGCCAGACCTGGGCTCAGACCTACGCACGCTGCCGCCAACTGGCCAGCGCCCTGAGCCGTGCCGGCATCGGCAAGAACGACACCGTGGCCGTGATGTTGCCCAACACCCCGCCCATGGTCGAGGCCCATTTCGGGGTTCCCATGGCCGGGGCCGTGCTCAACTCGCTCAACACCCGGCTTGACCCGGAAACCATTGCCTTCATGCTGGACCATGGCGAGGCCAAGGCGCTGATCGTCGACCCCGAGTTTGCCCTGGTGGTGCAAAAGGCTCTGGCGCTGCGCCAGGCCCAGACCCCGCTGCTGCTGATCGATGTGGAGGATGCCCTCTATGGCGAGGCCCCGCTGCGGCTCGGGCAAACCACCTATGACCAGTTTGTGGCCAGTGGTGACCCTGAATATGCCTGGCAGTTGCCCGCGGACGAGTGGGATGCGATCGCCTTGAACTACACCAGCGGCACCACAGGCAACCCCAAGGGGGTGGTTTACCACCACCGTGGTGCCGCGGTGAATGCCATCTCCAATGTGCTGGAGTGGGACATGCCCAAGTTCTCGGTTTACCTCTGGACCCTGCCCATGTTCCATTGCAACGGCTGGTGTTTCCCGTGGACAGTGGCCGCGCGGGCCGGTGTCAACGTGTGCCTGCGCCGGGTCGACCCCGAGGCCATCTTTGCCATGATGCGCGAGCACGGTGTCACCCATTACTGTGGTGCACCCATCGTGCACGGCCTGCTGGTGAATGCACCGGCCGCCCTGAAGGCCGGTGTGCCGGCCGGCATCCGGGCGATGGTGGCGGGCGCCGCGCCGCCGGCCTCGATGATCGAGGGCATGGAGCAGATGGGGTTTGACCTGACCCATGTCTATGGGCTGACCGAGGTGTATGGACCGGCCACGGTGTGCGCCAAGCACGAAGCCTGGGACGCGCTGGACATCGGCGATCGCGCCCGACTCAACGCTCGCCAGGGCGTGCGCTACCACCTGCAGCGCGATGTGCGCGTGCTTGACCCCGAGACGATGCAGCCGGTGCCGCAGGACGGTGAGACCATGGGCGAGATCATGTTCCGCGGCAACATCGCCATGAAGGGCTACCTGAAGAACCCCAAGGCCACGCAAGAGGCGTTTGCCGGGGGCTGGTTCCACAGCGGCGACCTGGCGGTTCAATACCCGGACGGCTACATCAAGATCAAGGATCGCAGCAAGGACATCATCATCTCGGGTGGCGAGAACATCTCTTCGATCGAAGTCGAAGACGTGCTTTATCGCCACCCCGACGTGCTGGCCGCCGCGGTGGTGGCCAAGCCCGATGCACGCTGGGGCGAAACCCCTTGCGCCTTTGTCGAGTTGAAGGCGGGTGCTGAGACCACGCCCGAAGACATCGTGGCGCATTGCAAGAAGCACCTGGCCGGCTTCAAGGTGCCGCGTGCGGTGGTGTTTGGCGAACTGCCCAAGACCAGTACCGGCAAGATCCAGAAGTTCGAACTGCGCAAGCAGGCGGGCTCGGCCGGCGCGATCGACGTCTGAGGCTTGAGCTAAACCGTGTCGGGCTGAGGCCCGGCGCGGCCATCTTCGACCACAAAGCGGGCCAGAGGGCGCACGGGGCTGTCGGCGCGGCCCGGGTCATCCACCGCCATCAGCGTGGTCTGCCAGCGTTGCGGGCTCAGCTCTACCCAGGCGTAGCCGCGCTGGTCTGGCCGGGCCAGCAGGATGTGCGGGTTGTCGCGCCGCAGGGCGGCGGCGCGCTCCAGCGTGGCGCTGGAGTGTGAGCTGATCGAGGTGCCGCAGAACTCGCTGGCCAGCACCGGCGAATCGGGCCGATCGGGGTCGGCCTGCACCCGGCACACGTAGTTCTGATGCACATCGCCACCGATCAGCACGGTGTTGCGCGGCGGCGTGGCCTGCAGGTCGGCCAACAGGCGCTGACGGGCCGCCGGGTAGCCGTCCCAGGGGTCGGTGGGGGTGGGTTCATCGGCCCGGGCGGCCGCGCTGGCGCCGCCATAGTGGCGCGGCGAGAACAGGGTTTGCTGCGCGATCACGCTCCAGCGCGGCCCCAGCGGGCCGGCATCCTGAGCCAGGCCCTGGGCCAGCCACTGCTCCTGGGCCGGGCCCAGCAGGCTGCGGGTCGGATCGTTCAGCTCGGCACAGCGGCCCGCGCGCACAGTGCCGGCACCACTGCTGCCGGCTTCGCGGCAGGCCTGCACGGCACGGTACTGGCGGTCGTCCAGCAGGTGAAAACGCGCCAGCCGCCCGAAGTCGCTGCGCTGGTAGAGGCGCAAGGCGTCAGGCCGGGTCAGGCCTTGCAGACCGTGCAACAGCACCGAGGCGCGCAGGGGCTGGTTTTCATAGAAGGCCTGGTAGGCCGCGC
Organism: Curvibacter sp. GW821-FHT09D12; assembly: GCF_059416245.1. NCBI lineage: Bacteria > Pseudomonadati > Pseudomonadota > Betaproteobacteria > Burkholderiales > Comamonadaceae > Curvibacter > Curvibacter sp. GW821-FHT09D12. The sequence continues at coordinate 325,585 of NZ_JBWKOU010000004.1, forward strand.
TGCGCTGGCGCAGGAAGTCGGCGCCGCTGCTGTCGCGACCCCGATCGCCGGCGTAGTCGTTCTCGACCTCGTGGTCGTCCCAGGTCAGCAGCCAGGGGCAGGCTGCGTGGGCCGCCTGCAGGGCCAGGTCGCTTTTGTGCAACGCATAGCGGTCGCGGTAGTCGGCCAGGGTCTGAGCGCGGCGCAGCGTGTGCACGCGGTGGATCGGGGTCTTGGCCTGGGGGGTGGGGTCGCCCGGGGGCGAGGCGTATTCGTAGATGTAGTCGCCCACAAACACCACCAGGTCGGGGCTGCGGGTGGCCACGTCACGCCAGGCCGCATAGTGGCCGTGCTCCCAGCGCTGGCAAGAGGCAAATGCCAGCCGCAGCCGCGGGGCCAGTGCGTCCGGGGCCGGAAAAGTGCGCGTGCGGCCCACCGCGCTGACCGCGTCGCCGACCATGAAGCGGTAGTGGTACCAGCGCTCAGCCTGCAGGCCGTTGACCTCGACATGCACGCTGTGGCCCAACTCGGCCTGGGCTGAGGCCTGCCCACGTTGCAGCACCCGGGCAAATCGATCGTCCTCGGCCAGCTCCCATGACACGGTGACTTGGTTCGGACCCAGGCCGTCGGTGCACAAGCGGGTCCAGAGCACCACGCTGTCATGGCTGGGTGAGCCGCTGGCCACGCCCAGGCCAAATGGATCGGCGGCCAGGCCCGCCGGGGTGTTGCGCTGGGCCCAGGCCCGCCAGGGCTGAGCCGCGCTGCCCAGCAGCAGGGCTTGCAGCCACGCGCGCCGAGGCAGCTCAGGCCGCAACCACACGGTTCTTCCCGGACCGTTTGGCCAGGTACATGGCCTGGTCGGCACGCTTGATGGCTTCGGTGGTTTCCTCGTCGGCCCCCACCTGCGCGACGCCCGCGCTGAAGGTGATCAGTACCTTTTCGTTGTCTTTCAGGAAGAACTGCTTGGTCAGCTCGCGCTGAAGGCGCTTCATCACCTCAACGCCTTTGGCCTGCTCGGTGTCGGGTAGCACCACCAGGAATTCTTCACCGCCGTAGCGGGCCAGGCTGTCTTGCGGGCGCATGGTACTGCGCGCCACCTGGGCCAAGTGCACCAGGGCGGCGTCGCCCGTGTCGTGGCCCAGGTTGTCGTTGAGGCGCTTGAAGTTGTCCAGATCCAGCAGCGACACACACATGGCCGTGCCCTGGCGGCGGGCCCGGGCGATCTCGCGCTGCAGGGCCTCGTCCAGGCCCTTGCGGTTGAGTGCGCCAGTCAGCGGGTCGTGGCGCGCCTGCGAGCTGGCGCGGTCCAACTCTTCTTGCAGCCGGCGCAGGGCTTCGTCAGCCTGCTGGGTGCGCTCACGCATCTCGCGCAGTTCGTCGCGCATGTGCAAGGTGTCGATGGACATGGCGCGCGTGGCCTGAATGGCCTCTTGCAGCACGGGGGCGATGTCGACCAGGGTCTGGGCCGATTCCAGCTGGCGCGAGCAGTTCTCGATCGTGCCCTGGTAGGCGCTGCTGTGTTCTGTCATGCGACCCAGGCGCTCGATGAAGGCCGCGAGCATCTGCTTCATCTGCTCTTGCGCTTCCAGCGTGCGGGCCTTGGCTTCGCTTTGCTTGAAAATCACATCTTTCAGGCGGGCCTGCACGTCGTCCAGGCGCCTGAGTGTGAGCGGCGGCGTGGTGGCGCTGACCAGCGCGTCGATCTGGCCTTTGACCCAGCTGTCCTCCACCGTCAGCTCGCCGATGTTCACAAACAGCAGGTGCAGCAGCTCCAGCAGGGAGCTCTTGATGGCCATCTGGTCTTCGGCCGCAAAGGACACCTTGAAGCTGAGGTTGCCCAGCATCAGTTTGAGGGTGCTCACGTCGGCCGTTGGTTGGCGGGCGAAGGTCAGCAGTTGCTCGGCCTGCTCTTTGAGGCGCGGGTCATCCTGGCCCAGCATGGGCAGGGTGTTTTCGATCAGGCGCGCGATCTGTTCGCGCAATTCGGCCATCAAGTCGTCCGTGACGGCAGGTTTGTCCGGCAGGTGCGCTGGCGTGCTCACCAGGGGCTGGGTGGCCAGGCCCACCAGGGCGGCCTGCAGGCCCACCCAGTTGCGGGTTTGGATGGACTGGTCCAATTGGCCCAGCAGGCGTTGCTGGGCTGGTGTCTGGCCCGGCATCACCCGGGCGATGCTGCGCAACTGCTCTTCGGGAAAGTTGGGCACATGCCGGGTACCGGCTACTTCGTGATACAGCGCCTGGTAGTTTTCGGGCGAGGGCAGCAGCTTGCGCACGGAAAGCAGCTTGAGCGTTTCCTTGGCAATCTCGTAGGGCGATCGTTCAGCCATGGATGAGGTTCAGGAGGGGGCGAGCACGCCGGGCGTTGACAAAGGTGTCAAAGGCGAAAGCATAACCCTGTCAGTCTTGAAAAATCATGACGCAGATGAATAAGCGGCCTTGTCTGCCGGCTCGGGCAGTTCGCGCTGCGCCAGTCCATCGGCGGCCAGCAGGGCCAGCGCAGCCGGGGTGAGCGAGTCGGCTTGGAGGGCCTCCCGCTCGGGCCAGTGACGGAAGTGCAGCGCTTGCGAGCGGGCGTACTGAGGGTCGTAGTGCAGCGTGACCAGGCTTTCGAACAGGGGCGCGAGTTGGCCTTGGCGGGCCCAGGCCTGCCACTGGTTCAGCACCTCGTGGCCGTGCAGGGTGCGCAGGGGTTCCAACTGCTGCGCCAGTTGCTCGGGGGCGTCTCCCAGGTAGGCGTAGTCGTTCAGCAGAAAACGGAGTCGCTCTGACAAAGAGGCCTGCAACTCCAGGCAGGGGGCACTGCGCATGCGGTCCACCAGGGCCTGGGGCAGGGCAATGCGTCCGATTTTTCGACTTTCGGCCTCGACCCACACGGGGCGGCTCAGGTCGAAGTGGCGGATCGCCGCGTCGAGGGCGGTCTCAAAAGCCTTTTGCGAGGGCTGAGCTTGCCCCGGCACGGCGCCCAGCAAAGACCCCTTGTGGCGGGCCAGCCCTTCCAGGTCAAGCACTTGGGCGCCCTGGTCGGCCAGCGCGTGCAGCAGTCGCGTCTTGGCACTGCCGGTGGGGCCGCACAGCACCTGCAGCCGCAACCTGGGCGCCAACTCGGCCAGGTTTGACACCACTTGCTGGCGAAAACGCTTGTAGCCGCCGGCCAGTTGCTGGGCATCCCAGCCCACCAGACGCCACCAGGCCACCATCGAGCCGCTGCGCAGACCGCCACGCCAGCAATACACCAGCGGCTTCCAGTCGGCGGGCTGATCAGCAAATCGTTCGTTCAGGTGGCGGGCCAGGTTGGCGGCCACCATGGCCCCGCCCACGCGACGTGCCTCGAAGGCGCCTTGCTGCTTGTAGATCGTGCCCACAATGCGGCGCTCCTCATCATCGAGCACCGGGCAATTGATGGCCCCCGGGATGTGATCCAGTGCAAACTCGGAGGGCGAGCGGGCATCGATCACGACGTCGAATTGGTCAATTTCGCTGACCTGCACGGGGGCTCGGCGGCTCATGAGCGTCCCTGTCGCCAAAAAACGTGAAAATAAGACATGACTACTTCGACTCCTGCATTGACCCAGTTTTCCCACGGAGGCGGTTGCGGCTGCAAGATTGCCCCCGGCTTGCTGAGCGAGATTTTGTCACGCGCACCGCGTGGCCTGATGCCGCCCGAGTTGATGGTGGGGCTGGAGACCAGCGATGACGCGGCGGTTTACCGCCTCAATGACCATCAGGCCCTGGTGGCCACCACCGATTTCTTCACACCCATCGTTGACAACCCGCGAGATTTCGGTCGCATCGCGGCCACCAATGCCTTGTCTGATATCTATGCCATGGGCGGCACGCCCATCCTGGCGCTGGCCTTGGTAGGCATGCCGATCGCGAAGCTGTCGCCCGAGACCATCGGCGAAGTCTTGGCCGGTGGGGCCGAGATCTGCCGTGAGGCCGGCATCCCCGTGGCCGGAGGGCATTCGATCGATCTGCTGGAGCCCATCTATGGGCTGGTGGCCCTGGGCCTGGTGCACCCTGATCGCGTGCGGCGCAATGCCGACGCACAGGCCGGTGACGTGCTGGTGCTGGGCAAGCCGCTGGGGGTGGGCATCTTGTCGGCCGCACTCAAAAAAGGCCTGCTCGATGAGGCCGGCTATGCCGAGATGTTGGCTCACACCACGCGCTTGAACCGCGTGGGCAGCACCCTGGGCGGGTTGGCCGGCGTTCACGCCATGACCGATGTGACCGGGTTTGGTCTGGCCGGGCACCTGCTGGAGGTGTGCCGCGGTTCTTCTCTGCAGGCCGAGGTCAGCCTGGCTGATTTGCCCCTGATCGAGGCTGCCCAGCGCTTTGCCCATGATGGGGTGGTGACCGGCGCTTCGGCCCGCAACTGGGCCTCTTATGGGGGCGACATCACCTGGCCCGGCAGCGCAGAGGCCTGGCAGCAGGCCCTGGTGTCCGATCCGCAGACCAGCGGCGGCTTGTTGGTGAGTTGTGCGCCTGAGGCCGCTGACGCTGTGCTGAGCGCCTTCCATGAGGCCGGATTTGCCGAGGCCGTTGTCGTGGGCCGCATGCAGGCCTTGCCGGCCGGGGCACGTGCCGGGGTGCGTTTCGAGTGAGCGAGCCCGCGTCCGAGGCACTGGCGCCGCTTTCGGGGTGGCTGGCCCTGGAGGGTTTGCCCTTGCAGGCGCAGTTCTGGCTGCTGCGTCTGTCGGCCTATGCCTTGCTGAACCTGGCCGACGATGCGGCCTTGCTGGCCCTGATGTTCTGCTGAGGTGGCGGTCAGTCGGGGAGGCCTGGTTTCAATGTCGTATGCCCTCGCCGCGCAGCACCAGCACGGCGGTCCGGAACAAAATGCGCAGGTCCAGCGCCAGGCAGTGCGTGCGCAGGTACTCGGCGTCGTAGGCGGCCTTTTCGGTGTCGTCCAGGTCATCGCGCCCATGCACCTGGGCCCATCCGGTGAGGCCTGGGGCCAGGGTATGGACACCTGCCGTCTCGCGCATCGCATGCAGTGTCTGTTGGTTGCACAGGGCAGGGCGCGGGCCTACCAGGCTCATGTCACCGCGCACGATGCACCACAGCTGGGGCAGTTCGTCCAGGCTGGTGCGGCGCAGCCAACGGCCCAAAGGCGTCAGATGGCTGTCTGGATCGGGCAACAGGTGCGTGGCGACCGTGGGTGTGCCCACCCGCATGCTGCGGAACTTGGGCATCAGAAAAGGCTTGCCCTGTCGACCGACCCGGAGTGACCAGTAAAGCGCCGGCCCGGGTGAGTTGAATCGCACCGCCAGCCCGATCAGCAACATGGGCACCCCCAGCAGAATCAAGGCCAGGCTGGCCAGGGTGAAATCGAACAGTCTTTTACTCATCAGTGCGGGAAGTGCGCGGGCGTGGGGGGCAAACCTTCGGAGTGTGCCTGAGACTTTACGCACTTGACACAATCTCAGAAACAGGTACCCCTGCGGGGCAGGGCTGGTGCCACCTCAGTCGCGCCCTGGTATGTCGTGGAAGACGGGGATCGTAGTGGCCGGTCTGGCAGTGCGCTGTTTTTATTTGTTGGAGGCCAGTAGCAGCCCGGCCGCCCCCATGAAGAAGCCCCCAGTGGCCTTGTTCAGTCGCACGACGGCCCGCTGGGTGGTGATGAGGCGGCGCAATTGCAGGCCGCCAGCGGCATAAACCAGGCTGGCCACGAACTCGGCGGCCAGGTAGGTGGGGCCCAAAATCGCAAACTGAGGCACAGCCGCTTGGCTGGGGTCAATGAATTGCGGAAAGATTGCAGCGAACAAAATGATGGCTTTGGGGTTGGTGATGCCCAGCAGGAATTCCTGCCGTATCAAGGCCCGCCAACTGCGCGCTTGCACCGCCGCAGCGGGCGCGTCCCGCCCGTCCGCGGTGTCCGACGTCTGGGCCAGTCCGCTGAACTCGCGGCTGCGCCAGGCCCGCCAGCCCAGGTAAAAAAGATAGGCTGCGCCCACCCATTTGATGGTGCTGAAAGCGGCCTCAGAGGCCAGCAGCATGGCGCCCAGGCCCACGGCCGACACCGTCAGGAACACCGAAAACGCCAGAACCCGGCCGCAAGTGCCTACCAAGGCCGGGACCACGCCTTGGCGAATGCCGTTGTTCAGGGCGCAGAAATTATTCGGACCGGGTGTCAGAGCGATCGCCACGGCCACGGGAAAAAAGAAAATAGCGTTCATGAAGCCACACTCTGGTGCCAAAGCATCACTGCAGCAGCATTCATGCCTGCACAGGCCCTGTCACGGCAGGGGCTTTGGCTATCTCTGGTTTCTAACACGGCTTGCATGAACCCCTCTCGTTCCATTCCGATTCCGGTGATCGATTCCACACGTTGCACGGGCTGTGGCTGGTGTGTGCCGACGTGTCATCTGCATCTTCTAAGTTTGCAGGCTCAGGGCTGGCGCAAATTCTCAGCCTTGCAAGACGCCGATCGTTGTGTGGGTTGCCGCAAATGTGAGCTGCGTTGTCCTTTTGGGGCCATCACCATGGTCCTGCCCACAGACGGGGCTTGAGCTCTGAAAGCGGCTGTCAGAGCCCGACCGAGCCCTGCCGCACCAATTGCTTGGCCTGTTCGCGACCCGCCAGCATGGCGTGGGGCATCGATTCGAAGATCACGTCGGACTCATGTCGGATCGCGGTGGCGATGCCGTGGTCATCGTCCAGGTCACTCAGGCGCTGGAAAACGGAATGAACCTTCCATTGCCCGGGCTGTACCTCGCTGGCGTACACCTCGATGAGGTAGCCGCCATCTTCAAATGAAAAGTCTGCTGTCACGTTGTCGTTCTCCCTGCGGTTCGCGCGAGTTTGGCAAACCTGAACAGGGCGCGCATCGCCCAATTTTGGTAAGTGGTTGACCAGATACGTTTCAAGGTGACTTCGGTCTGAGGGGGGCCTAACCCCTGGCCCATTTGCAGAAATTCTTGGGCTTGTCACGGTGGAGGCGTAACATGTTGCAACGCAGCAATCGCATGCGGCGGCGTGTCTGTTCGACATGACCGAGGTCGGTAAGGAGGTCGTTCATGAGCACAGTTTCATCCAACCCAGCGCTCAGGCATGAAAGCAGGCCGCGTTGCAGCCGCTGTCACGAGCCTTTGTTCCGCGTGGCCCGCGACCTGTGGATGCGGTTTCTCCCGGGGAGTCGGCACCTTGAATGCCATGGCTGTGAGAAGCGCTACCTCGTCTTTCTGGGCTTGAGATTGGGCCCCTTCTGAGAAACTGTGGCCTGCCCGAAGCTGCCACCACGTGCCCTCGCTGGGGTGGGCCGATCGCCGAGATGAGGGGCAACAAGCGATTTACGGGGTGGTCGCAACAGCGTTGACGTGACGCCTGCTGAAGGCTTCGCTATCCTTGGGTGTCTGCCACAACGCCAGCCTCAACCGCCCTGTTAACGCCATGAAACAACCCGACGCCATGCTCAGAATCCTGGAGACCGAAGCCAGCGGTGGGGCCGCGGACCCGGACGTGGCCATTGCCAACATCGCCTCACTGCTGGAACGGCTGGATCCCAAGGCAGAAGGTTATGAGAGGGATGTGGCTGATCTTCTGGCTGTGGGGGCCTGCATCTGGGCCTTGAGCAAGCGCGTCGGGTGAAGGGCTTGTTCGCCCAGTTCTGTATAGCTGGCCCTGGCATGCACGGCACCTCTTTGAGGCCCTGAGCAACACCGGAAAACAAAAAGCCCCAGGCTCTTGCGAACCTGGGGCTTCCATTTGGTGCCGGAGAGATGAATCGAACTGACCCTGTCCCATGTTTTAGTACCGTTTGGTAACAGAGCTGCCGGCATGATGAAGGCCTGTTTTGGGCCAGGAGCATGTCATGAAAAAGAGCAGGTTCACTGAAGATCAGATTGCGTTCGCACCCAAGCAAGCTGAGTTGGGTATCAGCGTCGAGGAGGTCTGCCGCAAGATGGGCATCAGCGATGCGACGTTCTATGTGTGGCGCAAGAAGTACGCAGGCGTGGGTCCCTCGGAGCTGCGTCGACTGCGGCAACTCGAAGAGGAAAACCGCAAGCTCAAGCAGATCGTGGCTGATCTGAGCCTGGACAAGGCGATGTTGCAGGCAGTCGTTGCAAAAAAGCTTTGAGGCCTTCGCAGCGGCGCGCGTTGGTGCCCGAATTGATGCAGCGCTTTGGATGCAGCCAACGCAATGCGTTGCGTGTGGTGAAGATGTCGACCTCGACCTACCTGTACAAAGCGGTCAAGAAGGACGAGTCGGCACTGAAGATGCCCATCAAGGAGATCACCGACACAAGGGTGCACTACGGTTACCGCCGGGTGCACGTGATGCTTCGTCGCGAGGGCCACAGGGACAACGTCAAACGGGTCTACCGCTTGTACAGGGAAGAAGGTCTGTCGCTGCGCCTGAAAAGGCCGCGGCGCAACAAAGCGGCCAAGTTACGCCAGCCTAAGCAGTTGGCCCACGCCATGAATGAAATCTGGAGCATGGACTTCGTGGCCGATGCCTTGTTTGATGGCCGAAAGCTGCGCATGCTGACGGTCGTAGATCTGTTCACCAGGAAGTGCCTGGCCATCGAGGTTGGCCAGAGCTTGAAGGGGGAAGATGTCGTGCGAACGCTCAGCGACGTCTGTGTCCAACGTGGCCTACCAGGCACGATCAAGACAGACAACGGAAGCGAGTTCATCTCCAAGGTGATGGACAAATGGGCCTACGAGCGCGGCGTTGAGTTGGACTTCAGCCGGCCAGGCAAACCGACAGACAACGCGGCAGTGGAGAGCTTCAATGGTCGACTGCGGCAGGAGTGCCTGAACGCGAGTTGGTTCTTGTCATTGGCGGATGCACAGACCAAAATCGAAGCGTGACGCAGGTATTACAACGAGAGTCGTCCCCACTCTGCGCTGGAGTGGGCCACACCCGCTGAATTCGCCCGCCGTTGCTGCCTGCAGGCAGCAACGGCGATGTCAGAGAAGCCGGAAGTTTCTACTTCTGAGCGGTACTGAAACTGGTACAGGGTCAGCCTCTGTTGCTTTTACCCCATCGGCGTGTAAAGCAAAGCTTGATGAGCCTCAATATGCAATCGTCATCAGTTGTATTGTTTACACAATTATGTAACATATTGTGCAATCATGTCGGTGCCATTGACTGACGAAAAACGGGCGACATTGTGGACAGACAGATGCTTCCCCTTTTTGCTTGGCGGTCAAAATTTGCGCTTTCAGTTTCTCTGTGAATCCGTTGAGGCGTGCAAACTTTGCCCAACAAAAGCCTGAATGCCGCTCGCCGCTGAGCAGGCGCATGCGCGCCGTCTTTTTCGGTTCTTTACTGAATCCGAGCATTGAGGATTTTGTGGGCACGTCACTGCATGGCGGGACACAGTATTAGGACCTATCCAAATTCACCGAGGGCAGTTCCTGCGAGTCACCCATGCGATCCAACGTGTACACCGCCGAAGACCTGTCGTACGTGCAGGCACCCAAACAAGTGCGGCAAGTAGTCAGCACACAGCCGGGTGTGTCATGAGGTCCGAGCTTGAATGTATCGCGACCCAGCAAGCGGGTGTCGGCACGGCGGCACACCTGCACACCATGGCCGGACTGGAGGCCCAGCGCGCTGGCGACCTGCCGTTGGCCAGCCAGCACTACGACGCGGCGCTGCGGGCGGCGCCTGGGCATGTGGAGGCGTTGCACCTGCGCGGCATGCTGGCTCATGCCATGGGTGACATCAACACTGCTACACGGTTGATGCAGACAGCTGGCGCACTGGCGCCTTCGGACGAACGCATTTCTTGCAATCTGGCGGCGGTGCTGCTGAGCGCCATGCTGTTGCCAGAAGCACGGCGCGCTGCTGCCCACGCGCTGGCGCTGACTCCGGATATGGCCGAGGCCCATGCCAATCTCGCCGCCATCGCACTGGCGCAGGGCGATCTGGCGCAGGCGGAGGCGGAGGCGCGTTGCGCCTTGCAGTTGCGGCCTGGCTGGAGCCTGGCCCTGCTGTGTCTGGCAGACACGCTGCGCCAGCGGCGCGCGCATGGTGATGCGGAGCAGGCCTACCGCGAGGTGCTGGCCACCGAGCCGCAACATGGACATGTCCTGCAGCACCTGGGCTGGATGCTGTTTCGTCAAGGGCGCATAGACCAAGCCCTGCATTTCTGCGAACAAGCTGCGCTGCAGGTCAACCCCGATGCACATGCGCCCACCCGCGAGCGTGACAGCGTGGTTCTGCAAAACCTCGGTCGCGTGCGGCTGGAATGCGGGCAACTTCAAGAAGCCATGGAAGCGCTGGAGCAGGCCATCGAGCGCACGCCATCTTCCCCGCGGGCAGCATTGTTTGTAGGCATGGCTTGGGACGAGTTGGGTGAGCCTGACGAAGCGCGGCAATGGTTCCAGCGCGTATTGCAGTTGAGCGAGGGGCATCTGGATGCCCAAGAGTGCTTGGCCAACCTAGCCATCAAGACCGATCAGCACACGCTGGCCCTGCGCATGCTGGACGATGTGCTGCAGCGCGCCCCGGGCCGACCCCATGCACTCAGCCTGCGAGGTGCCGCCAAGCTGGGCCTTGGCGACGGCGCGGGCGCACTGGCCGACTACCGTGCCGCGATCGCACAGGCGCCGCAATCGGCACAGTTGCATGCCGCTCTGGGACATGCGTTGGCCAAAGCCGGTGAAACCGCTCCGGCGATGGACAGCTACCGCGCGGCCTTGGCCTGTCATGCGGAGTGCATTCCCGCGCTGGTGGGTTTGTTGCGCATGGCCAAGACCAGAGCGGACGCACCACTCAAGAATGCCGCGCTGGCCCTGCTCGACAAGCCGCACTTGCATGCGCTGCAGCGCTCGCGGCTGCACTTTGGCCTGGCCACCTATTTCGATACCACCAAAGCCTGGGACAACGCGGCCGCTCACATGGTGCAGGCCAACCATTTGGGCAAAAGCGGCAAGTCGCAACGCAACGAGCGCTACGACCCCGCCGCATACGAGGCCTATGTCGACCAGACCATCCAGATTTTCACTCCCGAGCTGTTTGCCCGCTTGGCCGGTCATGGCTCTGCCAGCGAGCGGCCGGTCTTCATCGTGGGCATGCCACGTTCCGGGACCACGCTTGCAGAGCAAATCATTGCCAGCCACCCCCAGGCCTACGGTGCCGGGGAACGTACTTTCGCCGCACAAGGCTTCAAGCTGCTGGCCGAGCGGATGGGCCAATCGGTCGGAGGGCCGCTCGATTGGCTGCCCGGCGCGTCGCGTGAGGCCGTGTACGCCGCAGCGCAGTGGCACTTAGAGGCTCTGGCGCAACTGAACCAGGACGCCGCGCGCGTGGTGGACAAAATGCCGGACAACTACAGCCTCCTGGGCTGGCTGGCGGTGCTGTTTCCGCACGCGCACTTCGTGCATTGCCAGCGCGACTTGCGCGACGTCGCATTGTCCTGCTGGTTGACGGATTTTTCCAAGATCGTCTGGGCCAATGACATGGAGCATCTGGTTCACCGCATCCGTCAGTACCGCCGCCTCATGGCGCATTGGACGCGGGTGCTGCCTGTTCGCCTGCATGCCCTGCGCTACGAGCGCCTTGTAGCCGACCAACGCGGCGAGTCGCAGCGGTTGCTCAACGCCGTTGGTCTGCCGTGGGACGAGCGATGCCTCTCGTTTTTCGAAACCAGGCGATTGGTGCGCACCGCCAGCGTCAACCAGGTACGCCAGCCCATGTACCGGCGCGCGGTGGCGCGCTGGCAGCGTTATGAACGAATGCTGGAGCCGGTCTGCGCCGCTCTGGCCCACGACGGGACAGGAGCCTCGACTGTCTTTGCCCCGCAATTCCCTCAAGAAAGAGCTGATCCATGACCTCCTCGTTTTCCAAACTGCGTATGCGTGAGTTTTCCCGACTCTCCAGCCTGGCTCTGCTGGGCGGCAGTGTCGGCCTGGCCCCCGGCTCAGCTGCGGCCGCGACGGGCTCAAAACAAGTCGTCTCGGGCGGCTTCAAGTGGTTCATTAACACCAACATCACCTTCCAGACCACCTCCTCGGGCTGGGGGTTCAGCGAGGCCTCGGGCACGGCTCCGATGCTGACGGACGCCGGTGGCACTCAAACACTGAACGACGCCTTCGATGGCGCCATGAGCTGGCACGTACAACTACCTGGCGAGACTAATCATGCCATCGGGGGCTATAACGCAGTGGGTGGTGCAGTGGTGACGCCTTCCAGCCCGACGCCGGGCCAGGCAGTTACCGTGACTGGCCAGGCGCAAACACTGCAAGGCCTCACCGTCACCGGGCAAATTTACTTCCCGGCCGGCAAGGCAGTAGCACGGTCCATACTCATCCTGCAAAACCCCACCGGCGCGGCCATCACAGTTCAGGTGGCCAACTACAACAACCTGGGTTCCGACGCTAACACCACCATTGTGAAGACCAGCAACGGCGATACGGTGTTCAATCCGGGCGTGGACAACTGGGTGATTTCTTACCAGCGTCCCACCCCACTCGGCGGCCCTGTTTCGGACCCCATCATCACCCTGGTCGGTATGCAAAAGGCAAGCTCCGCCGGATATACCGACGGCGACGACAATCCCTACCAAATCTTCAATGTCACGGTGCCGCCGGGTGGAACACAACGCGTGATGTCGCTCGTGCAGTTGTCCGCCACCCGTCAGGCGGCCATCGCCAGTGCGCCAACCTTCAATGACATGGCGTCGCTGCAACAGGCTGGCTATCTGGCGGATTTGGGGCCGACTGAATTGCAGTCCATCGCCAACTGGACTTACATGGCGGCGACACCGGACGTGCAGGCCGTGCCAGGACTGAACGGGGCGGCGTTGGTGGCACTCGGCGGTCTGGTGGTAGTTGCGGCCGGCATTCGGCGCCGCAAAAACCCGCAGGCGGACACTCAAAGTTGAGGTGCTTGCGCGGGGCGAACCGTTCGGCGGCGGCCCCGGTCTCCATCCCCATGCCCATGCGTGCCCAGCACAAGGCATTTGATCTGTAACAGCCTGCCGAATGGGCCTCAAATCATCATCTGTCCTCCGCTCATGGACCGGTCGTGTTAGCCGGTCTAAGTGCGTTGGTGGCCAGGCTGGGCATCGGCTGAGCCAGGTGGTTTGGGCAAAGATATTGGCCGATGCGTCAGTTCCAACGTGAGCGACTGGGTGATGCAATCCCCCTGGCCCTATGATCGAAGTGTCAGCCCATCGGCTGACCTTGCTTTTCCTCCCTGAGCAAGCCCGCAAGGGTTCACTTGGCCAAAGTGCCGGATTTTCTTTTTGTGTGGCTGTCCGGCCTCACTCATTCCACTTCAGGTACAGCCGCACGCACAAGGCTATGCCTACCGCCCAGAGCATCCATGTTTCCGTGATCGCATAGGGGTAGAACATCAGACCCAGGCCCGTCCAGGTCACTGCAGGGCGGCTGGTTCGCCGGCCATGACGCCAAGCCACCATGCCCACCAGGCCGAACAGCACGGCGCCGATGATGTAGGCCATGCTGGGCAGTTCGATGCCGAGTTGGGAAAGTTGGTCCATGGATCGAAGTCCCTTGAGTCGGCAAAAGAGGCCGAAAACTATGTACCGCTGGCTACATGGTGGCTACATGACCCAGGAAAAGAAAAACCCCGCTACCTATTCGATAGCGGGGTTTCCTTGTCAGACTTGGTGCCGGAGAGATGAATCGAACACCCGACCTTCTCATTACGAATCAGTGGGCTCGGTGTTTCATGCTAATTAACAAACCTTAACAGTCTCATATAAATCATAGTCTTAGGGGTAGAATTCGTTTAACGGGCTATCACTGAGTTTGCTCAAATTTGATAGCCGGTGCTAGCCCGATGCTAGCCGCATTCTGGATTCTTGAAGGCTATGAAATGGCAAAGATGAGGTTCACGAAAACTTCAGTCAGCACTATCCCAGCGCCAGCTGCTGGCAAGCGACTCACTGTCTATGACACTGAAGTGCCGAAATTGGCAGTTCGGATCACTCACACTGGCGCCAAGACGTTTTATGTCGTCAAGCGTGCGGACGCGTCGATGGTGTGGGTCAAGCTTGGTGTTTTTCCCGACATGACGGTCGAGCAGGCTCGGGCCGAGGCGCAAAGGGTTCTTGGAGAGTTCGCTACCGGAGCAAATCCGGCGGCCGTCAAGCGTGCCCTGAAAGCTGTACCAACTTTCAGCGAGGCACTCACGGAGTTCCTGGCCGGCAAGCGCAAGCGTGATGGGAGCCCCATCAGCCCCAAGACCAAGAAGGATTATCAAGACCTGCTGCGCTTGCACCTGGACGGCATCAAGGGCAAAAAGCTATCGGCTATCGAGCGCACTGAGGTGAAGGCCATTCACGCCAAGGTGAGCAAGAAGAGCCCGGCCCAGGCTGACAAGTGCGTGGCGCTGATCTCTGCGGTGTACGTCTACATGCTGGACGCGGAGGTCTTCGCCGGCCCCAATCCAGCCGGGCGCGTGAAGAAGAACCAGTCAGTGCAGCGCGATCGCTTCCTACAGGTCGACGAGTTGCCGGCCTTTTTCAAGGCGCTGGCGGACATGCCGAACGAGTCAATGCGCGATCTTTTCGTGCTGGCGCTGCTGACCGGGGCCCGCCGCTCCAATGTTTGCGCCATGGCCTGGTCTGACGTTGACCTTGAGGCCGGCATCTGGCGCATTGCCAAGACCAAGAACGGCACGCCCCAGAACGTTACGTTGAGCCCAGAGGCTGCGCAGGTGCTGAAGGCGCGGAAGGAGGGTGCGGGCTCATCTTCCTTTGTGTTCCCTGGCACCGGCAAGACGGGTCACATCGTTGAACCGAAAGGCGCGTGGGCCAAGCTGCTGGAGGCCGCTGGAATCGCCAATCTGCGCATCCATGACCTCCGGCGCACCCTTGGCAGTTGGCAAGCCCGCAGCGGCGCCAGCCTGCCGATCATTGGGAAGAGCCTGAATCACAAGACACATCAGGCGACGGCAATCTACGCCCGGCTGGATTTAGACCCTGTGCGTCAGTCTGTGAACATGGCCACAGCAGCGATTTTTGAAGCGGCCGGGCTGCATCCTAAGGTAGTACCCGAATGAGGCCCAGCGTGAAAGTCTTGCGCAAAGCGGACAGCGATGAACGTGACCGAGCACGTCACCTCGTTGAGTTGTACCGGGCTGCCCAACGTTCGGCTGATGGGTGTGTGTGCTTGAATCCAGATGCCGCTCCTGAAGCCCAGCACTTCCACCATGCGGATGACATTGAGTTCCTGTTGTCGCGGTTGGAAGATTTTGCAGAAACAGGGACCTTTGCTCCGAACGATGGCTGGGTCAAGGATTTCGTAGTCCGGACTGATGTGAACGCACGGATCAAGGCGGGTGCGAACAAGACAACTGCAGTCCGCGAGGCAGCACTTAAGTTCAATGTGTCTGATCGCGCCGTTTGGCGACTGATTGAGTGACTGCAAAAAGTCGGCGAACTTTGCAGTAGCGAGGATAACGACCTTAATTGACCATACCCCACATGCCGCAACGTTAACAGCGGCCAATGTGAGGTAACCATGACCATCGGTCAAATCATTCAAGCTTCAGCCAACCTGCTTGACGACAAAAGCGCTGCTGCCATTCTTGGTGTGACAACAGGAACACTTGCGGTATGGCGGAGCACTGGTCGATACGGGCTCCCTTTCGTCAAAGTGGGCCGGAACGTCCGGTATCGCCACTCGGATTTGGAGGCATGGCTGGAAGCGCGCATCCGCGCTTCGGGGGCCACTGCCTGAATCGAATAGCTAAATATCTCTGATATTCGCTAATTCGATCATCCAGCCCGAGCCAGTCCCGCAATGACCATTCGCCTTTCCTACGTGCCCACCATGGGCAACCTCAGCCACTACGCTGACGCCATTCATCGCCTTCGTATCTGCGACACCCGCAAAGTCCCCAAGGCCGCCATGCCGGCCATCACCAACGACATGCCCGAAGCGGGCGGCGGTGGCGCGTCTGCTGCGCCTGGAGAGCCTGCTGCGGGCCCTTCCGATGCTACGCCCCCCGACCCAGAGCCTGAGCCCCGACGACCGTCCTACCAGCCTCCCCTGACCACGTTTTCGGAGTTGCAGGAGCTGCTGCGGGTTGGCCTATGCACTGCACGCGCGGTGTCGCGCCAGGAGGATTTCCCAAAGCCCATCATCGTTGGACGGTCCAGGCGTTGGATCCGTGCCGAGATAGACCAGTGGATTGAGCAGCGTGCCGCCGCCAGAAAGGCGGGCGGACGATGAATGCCCAAATGAAAAGAGGCCCGCTGGCGGCAACCAGCAAGGCCTCTCAGGAAAAACAGCAGGAACGCGGTGATTTTCTCGCAAGTGGGGTGGATGGGCAAGCATCCGCTCCCGAGCCGTCAGTATTTGCCGAGTTCGGCTGGAAGTACATCGAACGCGGCATCAGCGTCGTGCCCATCGCTGCCGGCAGCAAGAAGCCGGGCCAGTGGTCCCAGGCCGATGGCTGGCGAGGCATGTCCGAATGGACACGCTTCGCCGATCGCATGCCCACCAGCATCGAGCTGGAGCACTGGGAACGCTGGCCCAACTCCGGCATCGGCGTTGTCTGCGGCAAGCTGTCGCGCATCGTGGCCCTGGACAAGGACTACGACCTGCCCGCCGGTGGCAATGACGCCCTGAACGCCATCATCCCCTACAGCCCCGTGGCCAAGAAAGGCGAGAAAGGCTGGACCAAGTTCTACCTCTACAACGGTGAGCCCTCCAAGTCATTCGACGTGGGCGGCCACCGGGTGCTGGACATCCTGTCCGATGGGCGCCAGACCGTGGTGCCCCCCACGGCTCACCCCAGCGGCTGCAACTACGTGTGGCTGTCCGAAGAGACCCTGGACAACATCCTCAGCATCGAGGAACTGCCCCGCCTGCCCGACGACTTCATCAGCCAGGTCGAGCGGGTGCTGGCCCCATACCAGACCGAAGAGGACCGCCAGTACCAGAAGCCGGCCCGTGGCCCCAAGGACACGCCCGACAGGATCTCTGGGGACCGCTCCATCCAAGAGCAGTATTTCCACGACCTGAACCAGCATGCCCTGGCGAACCTGGGCGCCTGGGTGCCCAAGATCGTGCCCACGGCCAAGCCACATGCCGAGGGATACCGCGCCATCGCCACCTGGCGGGGGGCCAAGAACCCGAACGTGGGCATCCATCCGGAAGGCATCATGGACTGGGGCGGCAACTACGGCATGACCCCCATCGACCTGGTGATGTATGCCAATGGGCTGACCTTCGCCAAGGCCACCGAATCGCTGCGCCTGTGCCTGCCCAGCATGGAGCCCGAGCCCATCACCATGACGGTGGGCGGCGTGGCCATCGGCGCAGCGCCTGGCCAGCCCACTCCTGCCCCCCAGCCGCCCATGCTGCCCTGGCTCAAGGCCAAGCCCCAATCGGTCGAGGCCCCGGCCCCCGTGATCCTGCCGGCCACTACCAGCTTCGACCCGGCCCCCGCCGTGCCCGCCTTCATCACTGGTGCCCCTGGCATCCTGGGCGACATCGCGCGCTGGATCACGGCCACGGCCCCCAGGGCCCAGCCCGAGCTGAGCCTGGCCGCGGCCATCGCCCTGTGCAGCGTGGTCATGGGTCGGTGCTACCGCAGCCAGTACGGCAACTTCACCAGCCTGTTCCTGATCATGATCGCCAAGTCTGGTGAGGGGAAAGAGCACCCCCAGGAATGCGTCGGTAAGGTTTTGACAGCTGCGGGCCTGCAGAAGCTGATCGGGGGCTCCGGCTACACCAGTCCTGGGGCAATTCACACGGCCCTGATGCGCAGCCCGGCTCACATCGCCACCATCGATGAGATGGGCAAGCTGCTGAAATCCAGCCGGGCCAAGGGCAATGCCCACGGCGAGGCGGCAATCGACAAGCTGCTTGAATGTTTCGGACGCCAGGACAGCGTGCTGCGCCCCCCCACCTACTCGAGCATGAGCGACCTGGCCAAGGCCAGCCAATCAACCGATCGCGTGGTGCACAACCCGGCCATCACCCTGCTGGGGGCCACCACGCCGGGCACCTTCTACGAGAACCTGACCACCGACCTGGTGCAAGACGGCTTCCTGGGCCGGTGCATCGTGGTGGAGAGCAAGCAGCCGCGCCAGGTTCCTATCTACCAACCCAAAACACACCCGCCCCAGAAGATCATCGACTGGTGCAAGGCCGTGCACGCCACCACCGTGGTGCAGGGCGATCTGGGCAAGCTGAGCCTGGCGGAGCAGGAAGCCACCACCATCGAGCTGCGTATCAGCGATGCTTGTATGACTTTGGTGGATGCCTTGAACCATGAGCTCGTCGTAAAGAAGGACAGCCTCAATGACCCCAGGTTGGACGTTGTTCTGAATCGCACTGCTGAAAAAGCCATGAAGCTGGCCATGATCGTGTGCAAGGCCGAGAACCCGGGCAACACCGAGGTGATGGCGCCGCATATGGCTTGGGCCATCAACTACGTGCGCCAGTACGACTACAAGCTGGTGGACGAGGTGGAGGCCAACGTCTCAGAAAACGAGTTCCAAAAAGAGGTGAAGAAGATTCTCAAATGGATCCGAGGTGTCAAAAGCTACAAGCCTGGTAGCAAGCAACTGCATCTGGAGGCCCACATGAAGGCCGGGATGATGCCGCACACCGTCTTGCTCAAACTCAGCCACATGAAGGCCCGCCAGTTCTCCGAGCTCATGGACACATTGGTGGAGACGAAGGCGGTGATCAAGTTGCAGGGCGAGCTGCTGCAGGGCGAGCTGGCCACGCAGGGCGCGCTGTACCAGATCCCTGAGGATTGACCCCGACGACTCGCACGGACTCGCAGCCTTCTTGCGAGTCCGGAATCTCAAGATTTTCTCATCATGAATTTAGGCTAACTGATTGATATGTAAGGGGAATTTTTATTTCAATTCATACCTCATGTTCAATTTGTTGTGATCGACTCGCAAACTCGCAGTCCACCCCAGATCAAATGTCTATTGCTTCGGCCATACCAACCACATGGACCCAGCAGCCGGAATTTGCGAGTTTGCGAGTCCTGCATAACTCATTGATTCACAAAGAACTTATCGACTCGCAAGCCAATTGTGAGTTGCGAGTCCAAAGCCGCTGTGCCTCATCACAACCCTCAATCTTTCTCGACAAAATGGGCTCAATACTTTCAGGCCGCCACGGCCTCCGGTCCCCCCGGCCGACGAATGAGCAGATCCCCTCCTGGCGCCTGCCGGTGTCATCAATCGGGAGTCCCGCGCCATGTGGCAGCGGCAGTCCTACATGCCCTTCCACCGGGTGGGGCAGGCTGGGGGCTACGCGGCCAAGCCGGGTGACTGGAGCGGCATCAAGGCGCTCACCGGGGGTACTGAGAACCTGCGCGACATCCTGGGCAACATGACCAGCAATGCGGCGCTACTGATCGAGAAGGCCATGAAGAACGAGGCCCGGCAGAAGATCGCAGCCCTGGCCGAGGGTGAGCGCGGTGCAGGCAAGTTCATGACCAAGATCCCCCCCGAGAGCCGGCCGGTGCGGCTTCAGAAAGAGGCCGTGCTGGACGGCATCCTCAAGGCCATGGGGATCGACAAGCACGACCCGGCCGCCTTCGATGTCATCGCTGATCTGGAGGCCCAGTTGGGTGCCGCGCCCGGCATGCTGGAATTCTTCATGGGCAACCAGGCGCCGGCCGGCAACAACGTCGTGGCGGTGCTGAACAACGGCAAACCGACCTTCTACGAGGTGGCAGACCCAGTGCTGTACCGTGCCATGTCTGCGCTCGATCGTCCTGTGCAAAGCTGGGTCGTGAAGCTGCTGGGCCTGCCCAAGCGCATCGGGCAGGCCTCGATCACGCTCACCCCTGACTTCATGATCGCCAACATCGCGCGCGACACCCTGATGGGCGGGGTGATGAGTCGGGCGGGCTTCCGGCCGGTGGTGGACAGCCTGCAGGGCATGCGCCTGCGGATGACCAACGATCCCATTTACAAGGACTTTTTGGCCAACGGTGGGGGCATGTCCTCGATCTATCTAGACTCAACCAAGTTGCGCACCAGCTTGGAGAAGTTCTACCGGAGCCAGGGCATCGATTACCTGACCGTGTTGGACGCACCCGAGAAGCTGCTGGGGATGGTCGAGAACATCGCCGATGCCTTCGAGACCAGCACCAGGCTGGGCGAATACCGCCGGGCTATTGAGGCCGGGCAGAACCCCCGGCATGCCGCCTACCTGGCGCGCGAGGTGTCGACCGACTTTGCCATGCGGGGCGACAGCCAGGCGCTCAACTTCCTCTACGACACGGTGATGTTCCTCAAGCCCGCCATGCTCTCCATGGATCGACTCTACCGTGGGCTGGCTCATGACCCTAACCGGGCCGGGATCGCTGCAAAGGCGGGGGTCATGGCGCTGTTTTCGATGGGCCTCTACCTGCTCAACCGCTCCGATCCCCGGTACCAGGATCTGCCCGACTGGGACCGTGACAGCCATTGGCATTTCTTCGTCGGTGACCAGCATTTTCGGTTCCCCAAGACCTGGGAGATCGGCGCCATGGCTTCGGTGGCAGAGCGGGCCGTGGAGAAGACCCTGACCGGCGACCCGCTCGGCTTCGGCAAAGACCTGGTACGGGTCATTGGGCAGACGTTCAGCCTGAACCTGATGCCCCAGATCATCGCCCCGGTGGTCGAGCAGTACGCCAACAAGAACAGCTTCACGGGCGCCCCCATCGAGACGCCAGGCATGGAGAACGAGCAGCCTTTCATGCGTGCCAAGCCCAGCACCAGCGAAGCGCTCAAGGCGGCGGGCATGGCCACTCGCAACCTGCCCGAGGCTCTGCAGGTCAACCCAGTGCGGACAGAGGCCCTGCTGCGGGGCTACCTCAACACCTGGGCGGTGTACGGGCTGATGCTGGCCGATGAGGCCATGCCCGGGGCCGACAAGCCGGCCATGCGCGCGGATCAAATGCCGGTGTTGCGCCGCTTCGTTGCTCAGGAGCCGGCCAAGACCACCCGGTACGAGACCGAGTTCTACGACATGCTGGGTGAGGCCAAACGACTGCGCGGCACGATGCGTGGCCTGGACAAAATGGGGCACCAGGACCTGGCCGACGAGAAGGAAAGGGAGCCCCTGGCTACCGAGTTTTCACCGCTGACCCGGGCCAGCGAGAACCTCAGGGGCATCAACGCCGAGATGCGCGATGTTCGCCGGGACGGCAAGCTGAACGCAGATCAGAAGCGGGAAAAGCTGGATGCCTTGATGGCGGCCAGAAACACCCTGCTCAAGGCCGCCGTGCGGGATTCCAAGGCAGCACAGGCCAAGGCGGCAACTCCAGCCCACTGACAGGCCGTCACCACCCCGGCCGGCCTTTGCGCCGCTTGCGCCGGGGCGGTGGGGCTGGCAAGTCCTGGCCAGTCGGCATTCCATGCATGCGCTGGCGGGTCTGGTGTTCGATCTGCTGGATTGCGAATGCCATCACATCCCGATACAGCATCACGTAGGCACGCCCGATCTTCGCCGCGGGCAGCGTACCGGCGGTAATCAGCCGACAAACGGAGTTCGGATGAATGCAAAGTAGCTCAGCCGCTTCGGGCACGCTCACTGTCGATCCTTCGGGCTTCATGTTTTGCACTCCATTTATTTGCTCCATATATTATCAAAATCCAATATTGAGAAAATCTCGATTTCTCATTGAGTAATGCTCAGTATTCACGTGGATATTGATTAATTCTCGATTTGAATCGTTTTTCGCTAAAATATCTTGTTTTTGATTTAATATTCTCTTCGGTGCTCGAAACACCATAAATCAGCGCCTCACTCCGGCGTCAATGGAGTTACCATCACCAGTTTTCGGGGGTTGGGATGCGCTTTGCCGGAAGGCGGGCGGCATGGGCTGATTTCCATGTTTCGAACATCCCAATCCCCACCCCTTGTCCGTCGAAAGTTCAGAGGGTGGGTTTCCAACTCAATCAGGAGCTGAACCCATGACCACAGTAATCGTCACCCACTCAACGCCCAGCGCGCCCGATCCGATCCAGATCCATGCCAGGGCAGTCAACAGCCTGGCACTGGCTCTGCACTACCTCCGCCAACCCGCTACCGATTTGAGCGGTGCTAGCCGCAAGGCAAGTCAGGCGCTGGCTGCCTTGAATCTGCTGCACACGACTCAAGGGAGGGCATGAACCATGGCAAATACTCTGATTGGCTCGTCCTCGGCCGACACGCTGAACAACGTCGAAGCGGTGCTGGCGTTGCTGGAGGTATCCGCCGACCACCTGGCTACCCAGGCGCTGTGTGAGGAAGCTGCGACAGGTCTGACGCTGGTGCTCGGGCTTTTGGGCGGCGCGGTGGCTTCAGCCAGGGATGCGATCCCGGAGTAACGCCAGGCATTGCACGCACCGTCGAGCCCGGGTTCTCCCGGGCTTTTTTGTGATCGAATTGAATCGGCCTGCTGAGAATCGCAGGCATGAAATCAGAAACCCCACCCATCCCTTACTACCAGGATCCACGGCAGCGCCTGTTTCCTTCTTTGCTATTTGGCAGCCCAGTGGATGCATTACCAACTGTCTTGCAGCAGAATTGGCGACCTGGCGGGTTCACCCTCGTAGAGGCCGGCCTCTTTTGTGGTGTTGCCTTGTATCGGATCTTGAAGGCCCCCCTTGATGCCAATGAGAAACTTGCACTGATGCGTCAGCTTCGTGGCGCATCGCCCACCGTGTTCAAGGTTCCGCATATCAATGGCTTCACATTCCAGCCAATTTTCAGACGGGGTTCAGAGCGTTCGTTTGTTGCTTGGGAAACTGAAGATCACATTCTGATTCATGTCCGAGAGAGCCAGTTTCTGCGCTTGCGCGATCTCGCCAGGTACAACGTGACAGGCGATCTGGAGGTATTGCTTGGTGATCTGAACTTGGCCAAGTTTGGTATTCATTGGCTCGATCAGGTATACCTTCCGAGCGGTGGCTAAAAGCACCATCGCGGCGGCAGTGTTGAACCCAGCTACATGCTGGGTTTTTTGTTTTGACCGGCTACCATAGCGGGATAAATCCAAAAATCAGTATGCCGCGAAGGCAGGGAGGAATATGAAAAATTGGACACTTGTGGCATTGCTGGCCCTCACCGGTTGCCAGACCATGCAGAACACACCGCCGCAGGCTCAGCCTCGAGCAGTCAACCCATCACTGGCCTGTTACGCCACCTTTGACACGAACCCCAGGTTTGCCCCTCTTCTTCCGCGCCTTGGATCCCTCTCGCGCAGCGACAAGGCCACGATCGAGATGATGGCCAGCAAGGACCTACCGACAGCGGAAGAAAAGGAGGCCTTGCGCCAATGGGGGTTTGCCCGGCAGCTCTGCGCGCAGTCGGGCGAGAAGTTCATGGCCGCGGCCCCCCAGTGGGCACAAAACGCGGTGGCGAACGCGAACGCCGGCCTGCTGCTCGCCATCGCCAAGCTCTATGGGGGCGACTTCAATTACGGGCAGTTCATTGCCGAGCGGACCCGGTTGAGTCAGGAGGCCCGGGCCGCAGCTGAGGTGGCTCAGCGACAGGACGCACAGCAGAACATTGCCGCCCAGCGCCTGGCGGAGGAGCGCCGGCGCAATGCCCAGGCTGAGACCGATCGTGCCTTGCAGATGCTGCAGCCAGCCCAGCCCACGGCTCCGGTCAATTGCACGTCGCAGAATTTGGGCGGGGTGATCCAAACCAACTGCAGGTGATGATCGGCCAAGTGCAGGATTCACTCCCTTGGCGATCTAGCCGGGGGCGGCCGCTGGTGGTCGCCCCCAGGGCGGAGCGGCCTACCTGGCTCACTCCTCAGTCACGTAGATGGCCATGCCGCTGGCTTGCTTACCGGTTCTGTTGGTCGAACTCCCCCAGGCCATGGCAGCGCCCTTGCGCCCCAATGGCTGGGCGACGGCAAGCCCGGCCGCCCCCAAGGCAAGATCGCCCACGTTGTCCAGCAAGATCCCATTGGCGCCCACCCTCGCAGCTTCCGCCTTGAGCTTGGCGATCGAGATGTTCATCAGTTCCTGCTTGGACATGAAGTCGTGCGCCGCATCGGCAGAGACCAAGGCGACATCCTCATACTTGGCCGGGGGTTTGGTGTAGAGCTTCACCTGCTCTGGTGTGGTGGCTGGCCGCACCTGGCCAACGACAACCGATGTTTCATTCGTGATTGCGCACCCTGCCAGCACGACGGCCGACAGCAGACATGCCAAAGCCTTTTTCATGGCGTTCCTCCCTGTTGTTGATGTCGGCATTATGGGCAAAGGTGGATGGCGCTGGGGGGATCTGCCTCAGGCTCTGGGTGGTGTCCGCAGGCCCAGGGCCTGCCATCGCAACGCCGGCCCATCGGCTGACCTTGCTTCACCTCCTTGAGCAATCCCGCAAGGGGTCGCCCGGTCTCACTCGCCCCACTTCAGGTACAGCCAGACACACAAGGCCACCCCCACCGCCCAGAGCATCCACGTTTCTGTGACCGCATAGGGGTAGAGCATCAGGCCCAGGCCGGTCCATGTCACAGCGGGCCGGGTGGTTCGCCGGCCGTGCCGCCAGGCCACCATGCCCACCAAACCGAACAGCACGGCGCCGATGATGTAGGCCACGCTGGGCAGTTCGATGCCGAGTTGGGAGAGTTGGTCCGTGGGGGGGGTTCCTTGCCAGGTTGGGGGTCCAGCAACTGGCTTTTTGGAGCTGCGCCTTAACGCTGTTTAACGAAAACTGCTAGCCCAGTGCTAGCCGAAACAAAAAACCCAGCACGAGGCTGGGTTCCTTGCTGCTTTGTAACTCGTTGAATTACAAAGACTTTTTGATGGTGCCGGAGAGATGAATCGAACACCCGACCTTCTCATTACGAATGATTGGATGATGGTGTTTGGTGGTGTTGATCGGTGTTGGTAGAATCAATATAAATCAACACATTACATCGGATATTGGCTTCTTTGGTGTTGATGCTTGTTCGGTTCTTTTTGGAATTCCGTCTTACATCCGCCCTTACATCCTGTTGATGTAAGGCATCAAGGAGCATCGTGGCCAAGGTCCCTTTCACTGCAGCTCGTATTGCTGGGTTCAAGTGCCCCGAAGGCAAAGCGCAGGCGTTCATGTGGGATGCCAGTTCTCCAGGCCTTGGGCTCCGTGTCACACCAGCCGGCAAGCCTGCCTACGTCTTTCAAGGTGAGTTCAACGGCAAGTCGGTGCGCGTGACCATTGGTGGCACCGATGCATGGTCCATCAGTCTGGCCCAGGCCAAAGCCCGGGAGTATCAGCGGATGATCGATGAGGGCCGAGATCCGCGTGCGCCGAAGCGGGAAGCCCTGGCGAGGGAGGCCGAGCAGGCAGCCGAGCATGCCGCCCAGATCGAGGCGGAAAGGGTTGCCGCCATTGCGGTCGGGGATGTTTGGCCGATCTACCTTGAACAGGGGCGCCCGAAGCGCCGTGAAGCCTGGAAGCCCCGATACCGCGCCGACCTTGTGGCCATGGCCTCCCCAGGTGGTGAGCCCAAGAAGCGAGGGCAGGGCGTTACCCGGCCTGGGCCGCTGTTTCCTCTGATGGCGCTGCCGCTGGCCTCGATTGACGAGGACGTGCTGAAGGTCTGGTTTGATCAGGAAGCCAAAGCGGGCCGGCATCAGGCCACCAGGGCCTTGATGATGTTCCGGGGCTTCCTGCGCTGGTGCTCAGGCCGGCCTGAATATCGAAGCCTCACTGATCGCGACGCCGGCCGGGCGGCTGCCATCCTTGAGGATCTGCCCACCAACACCCGCCGCACCGATGTGCTGGAGTCGGCGCAGATGCGTGGATGGTGGGCAGAGGCTTCGCAACTGCCGAACCGCACCGCTGGCCTGTACCTGCAGGCATTGCTGCTGACAGGGGCTCGTCGGGAAGAACTGGCAGCCCTCACCTGGGCGAACGTGGACTTTCAATGGCGCAAGTTGACCCTGGCCGACAAGGTGGGCACTACCCGCACCATTCCACTCACCCCCTACCTGGCGCAGCTGCTGGCGACTCTGCCCCGCGCCAATGACTTCGTGTTTGCGAGTACCGGCAAGACGGGCCGCATTGTGGATGTGCGCTCCAGCCATGAGCGGGTGTTGCGGAGCGTGGGCATCGAACACTTGACCTTCCACGGCTTGCGCCGGGCGTACAAGCAGCGCGGCCGTAGCGTGGTGCCGCATGGTGCCGTCGATCAGATCCAGGGGCACCGGCCATCTGGCACCGCGGACGGTTATGCCATCCTGCCGATTGACGACCTGCGACCCTTTGCGGAGCGCATAGAGGCGCACATTCTGGAACTCGCCGGGGTTCAGTTCGATGCCACCTTGCAGCCAGGGAAATTGCAGGCTGTGGCTTGAAAGTATTCTTTAAGATACCATCATGGAAATTCGAATCTACACGGATGGTCAGGGGCACGCACCGTTTGAGTATTGGCTGGCTGCTCTCCCTGACCGGCTGGCCAGGGCCAAGATCCGTGCCAGGGTGGCCCGGGTAGAGGCGGGGAATTTCGGCGATTGCAAACCACTTCGGGACGGCGTTCAAGAACTGCGCATTGATCATGGGCCTGGATACCGGGTCTATCTGAGTCGGCAGGGCCCCGTGCTCGTGCTGCTGCTTTGTGGCAGTGACAAGAGCGACCAGGAGCGTGCAATCAGCCAGGCCATTGGGTATTTGGACGACTGGAAACAAAGGGGAAAGCCATGAACGCACCGCGCGACAAAAGCTACGAGGCTTCACTGCTTGAGGCCCTGAAGGACCCGGCAGAGGCTGCCGCCTACATTGAGGCCGTCATGGAAGATGACGCGCCTGGTGCGCTGCTGCTGGCGCTTCGGCAGGTTGCCAAGGCCCACGGCATGGCCGAGGTGGCCCGTCGTGCCGATCTGGGCGACAAGACCTTGTTCAAGGCGCTGAGTGAAAACGGGAACCCAACCATCGAGACCGTGAGCAAGGTGCTCCACGCAGTGGGCCTGCGCCTGAGCGTGGCGCCAGTTGGTTCAGAAGTCGCCCATGCTTGATGGACTCGCAGTGCCCATGGCCCACATGTTCAACCCCCCACACCCAGGTCTGACCCTGCGCGATGACGTTTTGCCCGCCCTGGGTCTCAGCGTCACCGAGGCCGCCCAGCAGTTGGATGTGTCGCGCGTGGCCTTGTCCCGTGTGCTGAATGGCCGTGCCGCCATCTCACCGGAAATGGCGCTGCGCCTTCAGGCTTGGCTGGGTGTTGAGCGTGGTGGCGATGCGAGGGTGTGGTTGGCCGAGCAGAGCGCTTATGACGTTTGGCAGGTGGCGCAGCGGTTCAAGAAGGCGCCGCTGCACGTTCAACCAGCGCCGGCCGCGCCTGAGGCTGCACACGTCTGATTGGTTTGCCCCAGCTAGGCCCGCGAACCGAAAAGCGGAGAACCCTACCCGCCTGCTGGGGCTGCTTCTTTGGGGCGCACCGAGGGGGTGCCATGAAATTGACTTTGATGATCGCCGGCCGTGAGGCGGTCCCTGTGCGGGCCATTCCGTTCTTGAGTCATTGGACCATGAGTCCCGATGAGGTGGCCCGTGCACTGGCTCGGAATGAGGGGTTTGAAAATTTCGCCGACCTAGTTGCCTACCGGCTTGAGTCAGGGGGGCCGCGGGAAATTGCAGAGGCGTTTTGGGAAAATTCTGTCGTCTGCAAGATTGAAGATCTTGAGGATCAGAATCTCGAGCGTCAACAATGGCGCCAAGAGTCGATCGTTGCACTTCCGGCCGGGGCATTTGTATGGCGCGACGATCTGGCCCGTTGTTACCTTGCTGAGTTCGGATGGAACGATGCTGGCGAGCAGGCAGAACCTGAGTGCGCCCTAGACTTCGACCCGATGATTCCTCCGGAGTTCGAATCACTGGCGGTGGAGTGGTTCGGCCGATATCTTTCCGCGTTGGAGGAGTCGACCAATGTCGGGGAGGCCGTGAGACCTCAAGAGCCTTTGCAGTCATGTCATCAACCTGCTTGGTCGATCCACAAGCCCCAGCGCTACCACGGGTACACCAGACCTTTGTATCAATTGCTTTCCGATGCGCATCGTCTGGGCACATCACTGCCAAAGGCGAGGGATGTGATTGATGCATGGCTAGCTCAGACGCCCCCAGAAATAGCGAAGGTCTTGCCTGACGGGATCGATTACTACGATAGCAATGGCAACACGGAACACGCAAGCATCCGGAGCATCAGCAGTGCAATTAGTCGGATGACTGCGAATCGGTAGGCATCACGTAGTTCTGTTTAGGCCTCGATAGGGCCTCGATAGCTCTGATACGGCCACGACAAGGCCGGCAAGCTAGGGAGAATTGGCCTGCTGAAAAAACATCGCTGCACCTCAACACTCTGAGATGCAGGCCGATGAAACCAAACACCATCTTTCCCACGTTGGAGCAGGTCACGACACCTGCGCTCACTACCTCGCAGGCCGCCTACTACTTGAACCGGCGCCCTCAAACCCTGCGTGGTTGGGCGTGCTTGGAAAACGGTCCCGTCCGGCCTATTCGTGTGCACGGCCGGCTGGCCTGGCCAACCGCCGAGATCAAGGAACTCGTGGGGGTGGCATGAGCACCCCCGACCAAACCAAACTGCTGGCCTTGCGCGATCGCCGGCACGAGCTGCTGGCCCAGGTGGCGGGCATCGAGATCGAGCTCGCCATGCTGCAGGGCGACCGCCCGGCCGCCTGTGAGGCGCAAATCAAGATGTTCGCCGAGGTGGCCGCCCGCCACACACTGCGTGGCCTGGGCCCGATCGGGGGCCAGTGATGGCCCGGATCAGAACCATCAAACCGGAGTTCTTCTCTTCCGAGGACATCGTGAGCCTCTCCCCACTGGCTCGAATCCTCTACGTGGCTCTGTGGTGCGAGGCCGATCGAGAAGGCCGCCTGGTGTGGAAGCCTGCTACGTTCAAGCTTCGCTACGCCAAAAGCGACGAGAACGCCAAGGAAGACATCAAACCTGTGGATGGCAACCAGGCCCTGCAGGCCATCCGCAAGATCCCGATCTCCAAGTGGTCCTACAAGCCAGGCGAGGGCGATGCCGGCGAACACGTGGGGCCCATGGCCCAGGATGTCCAGGCCGAGGTGGGCGACCAGGTGGCCCCGGGCGGCAAGGCCATCGATCTGATCTCGATGAACGGTATTGCCATGGCGGCCATCAAGGCCCTGGACAAGAAGGTAAGCAGCATCGTCGTACGCCGCGGCACGAAAGGTATCTGATGGCCAACAACTCACTCGTTTCTTTCATCGCTGGCTTTGGTACCGGCTACATGAACCAAGAGGAAAAAAAGGCAAACCGCGAGCGCCAGGACAAGATGGATCAGATCGTGCTCGATCGCGCGGCGCGCGACAAGGCCGACGCCGACAGGCAGGATGCAGAGCGCGCACAGATCTCCGCAGCTGCTGCGCCCACGGCCGTGACCGGTGCGGCACCCCAGGTGCAGTTCGGCCAGGATCAGCCTGTTCAGTACGACGACGCCAGCGCCGCCGGCAGTGATGCGCGCCAAGCTGCCCGCATGGGCATCCAAACCACAGTCACCCCCACCCGCTGGGCTGCTGGTGGTCAGACCTTTGGGTCTGAAGCCGAGGCGGCAGGGGCCGCCCAGAAGTTCAACACCCCCGAGGCGGCAAACACCCGCATCGGTGCCGTGCTGCGCGGCATCAATCCTGAGCGTGGTGCGGCCTTCGAGCGGGCGAATCAGCAGGTGAAGCTCGGCGCCATGCAGATCCAGCGGACTGAACAGCAAGAGGCTGACGACAAGTTCAATCGCTCGATGCTGGAGAACTTTCAGCGGCTTGGCCCTTGGCAAGGTGCGGCACGAATGCTCTCCGAGACCGGTGCCGGTGGGCTTGCCGGTGCGACTGTGCGGCCGGTGGTGTCCCCTGACGGCAAGACGGTCAAGTTCATGTCGACCAAGGACGGCGAAGAAAGCGACATGGGCCTGACCTACGAAAACAGCCCCGCTGGCGTGCAACGGCTGCTGTACGACTCGAGCCAGTTGGATCCACGGACCAAGCTCGAATGGTTGCGTGACCTCAACAAGCGGGAGGAAGACGCCAAATTCAAAGGCCGGGAGATGGCTGTGCACGAGCGTCAGCAGTCTGAGACTGAGCGCCATCACCGCGCGCTTGAAAGCCTCAGTGGTGAGCGTGTGGCCAATTCCGCAGCGCGTATCAGCCTGCCGCGTCCCCTCACGCTTGCGCAGGAGCGCAGCAACGCCGAGATCGACGCGGCCCGCCAGCAGATTGAAGGACTCAACCCTGCTGAGATTCGCCGTCGGACGTCCAAGGCCACGAACACCGGCCGAGAGAACCCCGACTACGACCCAGGTCTGGCTCGCGCCGCGGCCCTGGCCCGCCGCCGCAAGGTGGGGGAAGACGACGCGTTCAACGCGCCGGCGCCACGCGCGGAGGCGCCATCGCAGACCAGCGGGCAGCAACAGGCTCAGGCGCTTTTCGATGCTGACCCAGCACTCAAGGCGAAGGGGTATCGATTGGGCAAGGCTCAAGGTACCGGCTTTGAGGTCTTGGATGGCACTGGCAAGGTCGTCGGTCGCTTTGGGCCAAAGGAGTGAACATGCCCGAGATGCGCTTTCAACCCGGCCAACGCTGGGAGTTCCAGCCACTGGCATCTGATTCAAAGGCACCCCAGGCCAATGGCAGCCACGATGGTGGCAGCTGGGCGTTTACCCCGATCGAGGACTCCAAGCCCAGCGTGCTCAAAACCATCGCGCTCAACAACCCACTGACTGCCCTCGGCGAAGCTGGCTTGAACCTGGCCAGCCAGGTTGTCGCGCTGCCCGCTGCCGGGCTGGCCGGCCTGGCCACCGAAGCCGGCAGGGTGGTGGGTTTGACCGACAAGACGGGCGCCGACGTCGTGCACCAGGTGGGCGATGCCCTGACCTACCAGCCGCGCGGCGAGATGGGCAAGGCAGCTGCCGAGGTCGTGGCCTACCCTTTCGAAAAGCTGGCCGAGGGCGGTCAATACGTGGGTGGCAAGGTGCTGGACGCCACAGGCAGCCCGGTGCTGGCCACGGCAGCCGACACGGCGATCAACGCCCTGCCGATGGCGATCGATCCCGCTCTGCGGGCCGGCAGGCGCGCCATAGGCAGATCTGGGAGCGCGCCTGGCGCAGACCCATCAGCTGCCCGTGATGTTCCTGATAGCGCCCCCAGCAGCGCAACATCGCCCGCAGCGAAATACGAATTCACCCCATTGGCAGAAGCCGCCAGCGATACCGCCCCGGCCCGTCAAGTGGCCAACGTAGAGCCCGCACCGGTGGCCAACGCACGTTTTGCTGTGGTCGATGCAGACCAGCTGCGCGCCTCGCATGATGCATTGCTGAAGCCGACCCCTGACTACCCAGCAGAACTGGGCCGGCCGGATTGGGAGCGGGTTGATGCTGCTGATCGCGTGCGGGCCATCGTGCAGGACTTCGATCCCCAGCGACTCGGCCAGGCCGCCGACGACGCCAGCGGCGCGCCGGTGGTGGGCTCCGATGGCGTCGTGGAGGCAGGCAACGCCCGCGCGGTCGCCCTGAAGCGCGTTTACCAGGCCAACGGCCAGAAGGCGGAGAACTACCGCACCTGGCTGGCTGACAACGCCAGCGAGTTCGGCCTGAGCCCTGAGCAGGTGGCCACCATCAAAAAGCCGGTTCTCGTGCGCCTGCGCGCCGATCAACCCCACCAGCAGGCCGCGATCCTGGCGCCCGACATGGCCGGCGCCGCCGGCGAGCTGGCGGGCCTGAAGCAAGCCGGCGCAGATCTGGGCGAAGGCCTGGCCCAGGCTGGCGTCGACGTGCAGAGCCTGCACCCGGAAACCCTGGCCATCGTGCAGCACCTGGCCGAGGGCGGCCGACTGCCGCAGGACCTCATCAATCAACTTTCGACAGAGAAAGGCCCCAACCATGCCGAGACCCCGCGTCACAGCCCCGCTGACCATGCCCCTGACACCCAGCGGCGCTACGCTGGAGAAGACCCGGTTACTGGTGCGACGGCTGGAGTCGAACCCCCGAATGCGGCAAGCAATCGCCTCGGCAATCAAGGCTATGGGCCTGCCGGAGCGGCGCTGACAGACCTGCACCTGGGCAACGATGTCGCCTTCAGCCAGGTGGAGGCTGCCAGCCGGCGCCGGCCACCAGCTGCAGACAGCACCTTGCCGGGCGATGGGCAGGCCAATGCCTTTGCACCTGGTGCCAACTACGTCGGCTTCATCGACGATCGTGCTGGCCCGGCCCCCAGCCATCCCCCGGGCGCTGAAATCAGCGGCGGGTCTCGCCCCGCACCGATTCGCCGCGAAGACATCCTGGTGCCCTTCCTCAAAGCGCTGGATACGGGGGTCTACGAAGGGCGCGTGAAGGGCAAGGGTGTGATGGGCTTCTTCCGGCCGGCGACAGGAGAGGTTCGCGTCAAGCGCCACGCTGACCTCGAGTCCACGGCCCACGAAATCGCCCACCTGATCGACCACCGGACCCCCGAGATCCGCAAGACCTGGATCGAGGGCAAGAACTGGCAGTTGCACCGGGAGGAGCTGCGCGGCTTGTCCTATGACAGCAAGAAGATCTACGAGGGCTTTGCGGAGTTCGTCCGGCACTACATGACCCAGCCCGAGGTGGCGAAGATGCGGGCCCCGACGTTCTATCAGTGGTTCGAGGACTTCCTGGGGCGCCACGAATACGGCAAGGCCATCAAGAAAGCCCAGGCCGGTATGGTGGACTGGTTCGCCCAGGATGCGCTTGATCGGGCGCGCTCCAAGATCGGCGACCACCGGCCACTGAGCGGGGCCCTGGATGGCCGTTGGGATGCCTTCCGCCAGGCCACTGTGGACGACCTGCACGGTGTGTACCGCATGGAGCGCGAGTTGAACGGCGGCAAGATCGCACCCAACGGGGCCTACGAATCGGCCCGCCTGTCCCGGGCCGCCCAGAGCATCGCGGATGGCGCCATTCGCTACGGTGCGCCTGTCAAGAAGGCGGATGGGTCATTCACCTGGAAGGGCAAAGGCCTTGAAGAGATCTTGCGCCCCGTGGCCGGCGACCTCGACAATGCCCTGCTGTACTTCGTCGGGCGCTCGTCGCGGGAGCTGGCGGCCCAGGGTCGGGAACACCTTTTCACGCCCGGCGAGATCGACGCCATGCTCAGGCTGCGCACACCCGAGTTCGAAAAGGCCTTCAGCGAGTACCAGGCCTGGAACAGCGGCATCCTCGACTTTGCCGAGCAGCAGGGCATCATCAACCCGGCCGCCCGGGCCCTGTGGCAGCGCACCCAGTACCTGCCCTTCCACCGTGTGGCCCAGGCCGACGGCTTCCGGGGCAAGCCAGGGGACTGGAGCGGCATCAAGGCGCTCACCGGTGGCACCGAGAACATTCGGGACATCCTGGGCAACATGACGGCCAACGCCGCCATGCTGATCGACAAGGCTGTCAAGAACGAGGCACGCCAGAAAATCGCCGACCTGGCGGCCCAGGCCGAGGGCGGCAAGTTCATGGCCAAGATCGAGGCCGGCTCACGCCCAATGAAGGTAGACAAGACGGCCGTCATCGACGCCCTGCTGAAGTCGGTGGGCCTGGAAAAGGGGGCGACCGCCACGCCGGCTGCAGCCCGGGCCCGCGAGCACCTGCAGAAGATGTTCGAGGACTCGCCCGGCATGCTGGAGCTTATGCAGCACAACATGCCGCCCGGCGGGGGCAACGTGGTCGCGGTGCTGAAGGACGGCAAGCCGGTGTGGCACGAGGTGGGCGACCCCATCCTGCTGCGCGCCCTGCAGGCCATCGACCGCGAGCCGCCGCCCTGGATCACGAAATGGCTGGGCCTGCCCAAGCGGGTGGGTCAGGCCACGATCACGATGACCCCAGATTTCATGGTGGCCAACATCGCCCGCGACACGATCATGGGCAGCGTGATGAGCAGGGCCGGCTTCCGCCCCATCATCGACAGCCTGAACGGCATGCGCCTGCGCGTGACCAACGACCCGATTTATCGCGAGTTCGTGGCCAATGGTGGCGGCCTGTCCAGCATCTTCCTCGATGAGGCCAAGTTCCGGGCCAAGCTCTCGCGCTTCTACCAGAGCCAGGGCATCAGCTACAAGACCGTCCTCAACACGCCTGAGAAGCTGCTGGGCTTCATCGAAACCCTGGGCGACGCCTTTGAGTCCAGCACCCGCCTGGGCGAGTACAAGCGGGCCGTGGACGGCGGTGTGAACCCTCGCCATGCGGCCTACCTGGCGCGCGAGATCTCGACCGACTTCGCCATGCGAGGGGACAGCAAGCCCCTGGGCTTCCTGTACGACACGGTGATGTTCTTGCGGCCGGCCGTAGTCTCCATGGATCGCCTTTTCCGCGGTGTTGCCCATGACCCGAACCGGGGCGCGATCGCCACGAAGGCCGGCATGCTGGCCCTGATGAGCGCGGCGCTGTACCTGTACAACCGTAGCGACCCGCGGTATCAGGACCTGCCCGATTGGGACCGAGACAGCCACTGGCATTTCTTCGTCGGCGACCAACATTTCCGGTACCCCAAGATCTGGGAAGTCGGGGCCCTGGCATCGGTGGCGGAGCGATCCGTGGAGAAGCTGGTCGACGACGACGCCCACGGCCTGGGGGGCGACTTCGCGCGCATCCTGGGGGCGACCTTCAATCTGAACTTCATGCCGCAGCTGCTGGCCCCCCTGTACGAGCAGGCGACCAACCGGACCGGCTTCACCAAGGCACCGATCGAGACACCCGGCATGGAAGACATGCAGCCCTTCTTGCGGGCCAAGCCCACCACCAGCGAGACGCTGAAGGCCGCCGGCATGGCGACCCGGGATCTGCCCGAGGCCCTGCAGATCAACCCAGTGCGCACCGAGGCGCTGCTGCGCGGCTACTTCAACACCTTCGCTATGTATGGCCTGGCCCTGTCTGACAAGGCATTCTTCGACGACAAGACCCCGGCAATGCGCACGGATCAGCTGCCGGTGGTGCGCCGCTTCTATGCCCAGGAGCCGGCCCAGCACACGAAGTACGAAACCCAGTTCTACGACATGCTGGGCGAAGCCTCCCGCCTGCGCGGCACCTTGCGCGAGCTCGACAAGATCGGGCGCTCGGAGATCGCCGACGACAAGGAAAAGGCTCCCATGGCCGGTGAATATCGCCCCCTGGAGGTGGCTTCCAAGTCCCTGGCCAGCATCAACCAGGAGATGCGCGCCATAAGGCGCTCAGCAGACACGCCTGAAGAGAAGCGCGCCAAGTTGGACAAGCTCACGGAGGAGCGCAATCAGCTGCTCAAGACGGCTGTGAAAGAGACCGAGGCCTCCATCAAGGCCACGGCCAAGGCCGCAGCCCCGCAACCATGACAAGCGGTGAACACCATGACTGATCAAGACCTGACCCTGACCCAAAAGCAAGAACGCTTTTGCATCGAGTACCTCGCCACAGGCAATTCCCGAGAGGCCTACCGCCGGGCCTACGATGTGGCCCCGGACACCCTGCCCAGCACCATCAGCAAGTCGGCGCATGAGCTGATGCAGATGCCCGAGGTGAAGGCGCGCATTGCCGAGTTGCGTGCCGAAGCCGCCGAGGCAGCGGTGATTGATCAGGCCCAGGCGCTGGTGGAGCTGCGGCGCGTGGCCTTCTCGGACATCCGCCGAGTGATGGATGCCAGCGGCAAGATCCTCATTCCGTCCGAGCTGGATCAGGAGACGGCCGCCGCGGTGCAGAGCTTCAAGATCGATGAGTACGGGCGCATCGAATACAAGTTCCACGACAAGCTGGGCGCGCTGGAGAAGCTGGCCAAGTACCTGGGGCTGTACGAGAAGGACAACCGGCAGAAGGCCGACCCGCTGGTGGAGTTGTTGCGCAGTCTCTCGGGGAACGTCGTAGGGGCCGTGCGGCCTTGGCCTGAGGTGAATGACAGTGCCGACGGTTAGGGATTGAATTCACACGATTCACCCTCAACTGATCTCCATAAGACGAAAGGGCGACCCGCTTTCACGGGCCGCCCTTCGGATCCTCAGAAGAGGCTCAGTTGGCCGGGGTGTGAACGCCAGTGTGAGCAAACGTGTTCGATTCGGTTGAACCGGCGACGAACGTATGCGCAGACGTGCACATCCTTGCCAGGGGTGCGGTATGTTGCCATTCGCTACCTCTTATGCAAAGTGGTTGCGAGAGCACAATTTGCCCAAGTCTCCTAGAGGGTCTAGAATCCAGGGCTCCTGAACAAGGAATTTGACCTGGGTGGTGGAAGGCTATGCTCTCACCGCCTTGTCGAAGAAGGCCTGGACGGTCTAGGTCCAGCCTTCCAAAGCGCCATTTGGCCACCACGGCCCCTGTTGTGTTTCATCCTGCCAGACGTGCACTTCAGGGGCCTCTTCTTATCCGGCCCGGTCGGGTGGCTCGAATCAACCGGGCGCGCAAACTAATTTCATTTAGAGTCCTTTGCTGGAGGGATCGGCAGATGCTCTATCGCGTCGATTGATGATGCAACCCGCTGGCTTACATCAATTTGTGGCAAGGGTGGCAGTATGACTTGACTTGCCGCCGTCTCTATTCCATACGACAAGCGAACCTCAGGGCGACTTGCCTCCTCCTTCGTGTTTTCAACCAAGCTCCATCCGCGCGCACGATCATTTTGAAAGCGCTTACTCTCGGACAAGATCTGAGAGATACGCTGCACTGGGTTCGCGGCCGAGAGTTCAACACCCTGCTCCGACAACAATGACCAAATTTCGCTGGTCTTTAGCGGTGAGGTTTGGCTGAGAAGCAACTCCACACGTGCCTCAATATCAAAAGCGGCCATTCGCTTTGCCCCTGAAGATTGGGCTGAATCAAGCTCAAGCTCTTTTGCCTCCAAGTGGCGTTCCAAATAGTCACCCAACTCGGCAAGCTCATCCTTTGCCTCGTTCAAACGGAGTCGGGCCTCTTCAACCGCTTTTCGCGCCCGTTCAACTTCTGCAGTGAGGTCTGGAATGCTCTGGTGGACCTTTTGGTAGCGCTCACGTACGGCCACAATGACCGCGCTGTGGCGACCTGATTTTGGGCTGTAGAGGTAGTTCATTCGCCAAGTGTAGCCGAATTTGGCTAGGGCGAGCGGGTTTTGAAAAAATGTTGAAAAGAACGAATGAAACGCCTGTGGATAACTGTGGTTTTCATTCGCACCGTCGCGACGAATGGAATTTGGCGCAAGCACCGGAGGGAAATTCATGCTACATTCACAACGCCCTTGCAGTAACAGGGGCGGTGCTTAAGAACACCTTTCGATCAGCGGTGCAGGCTCCCCGATAGGAGCCTTTGTCACGCCCCTATATTTCGTCGATGGGCCCCGAAAGGCCTCGTCGCGTGGTTTCGGACGGGATGGGCCTCCCCGTAAGGGTGGCCGCACGCCTGATCGCGTGTTCTTAACATCCCGTCCACCCGTCTTGCGTAAGAACAAGGCTGGTGGGATTCAGTCTCGATCAGGAGCTTGACCCATGACCACGGTATCCACCGAGGCCAGCCGCTGCGCTGCGCCGATTTCTCGCCCAAACCTGGGCACCGCAACCCCCACCAGTGTCCGCAACATTGCGGAGACCTTCGATCCCATCCAGACCCACGCCCGCGCCGTCAATTCGCTGCGCATGGCGCTGTACTACCTGAACCAGGCGGAGAGCAACGTGCCCGGGGCTGGCCGCAAGGCGGTGCAGGCGCTGGCCGCCATCAACCAACTGCGGGCCGTGCACCCAGGCCATGCAGCCAACGACAGCGGGAGGGCCTGAGCCATGGCGAAGACCATCATCCGCTTCGAGATCGACAGCAGCGACCTGGAGCACTGGGACGAGCAGTACCTGGCCCAGCTTTGGCACATTGCCCAGGCCAACCCGGCTCCCTTCGGCGATGCCGAGGCCTGCGACTTTGCAGAACGTGTCGGGCGGGAAATCATCCGGCGATTCGTCAGCAACATCCGGCCTGAGCTCTGGAACCACCAGGCTCGCCACATCACCCAGCGCAAGCAAGAAGCCCAGCAGGAGGCCTGATCATGAGCACCAAGACCTGGACCCCCTGCAGCGACCGCGTGACCGTCGCCCTCAATGCCAACTTCCAGATGGAAGCCATGGTGAACGCCCTCATTGCTGCGCGCTCGGCCGGCGACCCGGAGAACCTCGAGTTCTTGATCTTGGGGATCGGCACCCGCCTCAAGGAGCTGACGGGCGTCATGACGTCCGCGCTGAGTGACCCAGGCGCCCAGTCCGCGGCGCTGAATCAGAAACTCGGGTACGGCACCTGAGCGGTGGCCAACGGACGAAACAAGGGCGGGCGCCGAATCGACGTAGGACGCGATCCTGGCGGATTTGTGGCCTTGCCCTGGTCGGTGCTCGATTGCGCAGCCTACGTTGCGCTGAGCCATCCTGCGAAAGCTTTGCTGCTGGAGTTCGCCCGGCAACTGGTGCGGGACAACAACGGCCGGCTGCTGCTTTCACGTCCGCACCTCGCGGCCAGGGGGTGGCGATCGGCTGATGTCATCCACCGGGCGAAGGTCGAACTGCAGGAGGCGGGCTTTCTCTTCGAGACCGTGAAGGGCCAACGTCCGAACAAAGCGAGCTGGTACGCCATCACCTGGCGCGCGCTCGACAGGCATCCTGGTTTTGACGTCGGCGCGATCGAGCTGTTCGAACGTGGGGCGTATCAGCGCATCAGTCCCCCTGAAAAATTGACACCCTTTGTCCGCGAGACGGACAAGATTGCCCTCGCATAGGTCCGTCTCCCGGACAAGACAACGATCCTGCTTGTCCGTCTCCCGGACCTATGCAGGCCCTTTTTTTGCATCGCCTTGTCCGTCTCCCGGACACCATCTAGATAACCATCTGCTGCATGCAAGAGTTCTGCATGTGCGTGCACCCCTGCAGGATTCGCACACGAACGAGCCCCGGGGCCAGGCTCGGCCCGTGGCGGTGGTGCCGTCGCCATGCTGAGATGCATCTTCCTGTTCTCCCCGAATCCGCAGCCCAGGGTAGGCTTTCCTCAGGTACTCGGCCTTCTCTCGCATGTCCTGGCGAAGCGCCGCGATCTCTTCAGTCGTCAACTGTCTTGGAGCCCAGGCCGGTGCAGGTGCTGGGCCGGCTTGCGGCGGGGGCATCGCCGGTGGGCGGTTGTTTTTCATTGGCGCTTTTGGTGCGGCATGTCACGCGTGACCAAGGACGGATTGTGCGCCCGGACATAGAATCTGTTCGTTCCCGTCTGGGGCAGTTGGTTGTTGGGCAATTGGAGCCCAAGACCGGCAGCGTCAAGCGGGAATCTTTTTTCCGATTTCGGAAAGAACCCGAGTGGCCTGCCACCGATCCCCTTTTTTTGGTACGGTGCCGTTCGCAGGTTAGCCGGCGCTGCTTCTTGGCCATCAGACAGGCTTCGCGCTTGGGGAAGTTGTAGATCTGGCGAGAGACCTGGGCACCTGTGCCATTGGTGTAAGGAGCAGTTCCTAAAAATTCAGGAGCTGCTTCGCCGAGCACTTTAGGCACTTTTGCCATGAAGTGGTCATGGCGCGGGATGTTGGGGCCCCACGAGATAGAACCACCTGGAGCCGGGGCATTTTGGGGATTTCCACTTGCTCATGTAGAGCCATTAAAGGCTAGACAAGCAGCCTCATATGCATAGGGGTTTCGTGCAGTATTCGATGATGACCAGATCGAAGACTGACCCCGACAAGGCAATTGGCCAGGCGCTCACACGTCTGATGGCAGAACACCCCATTCTCAACACGCAGGCGGCCTTGGCGTCAGCCTCTGGTGTCGGCCAGACCACGATCAGCCGCATCATGCGCAGCGCGGTAAATCCGAAAACTGACATCCTGTGCAAGCTGGCAAAGGCATTGGGCACCGACACGTCCGTTTTGTTCAGCGGTGCCGACCAGGCACAGGCGGAAATGCGCCCCATCCTGACGTGGGAGCATGAGGACGATCTGCCTGAAGGCGAGTTCGCCCTGATCCGGCGCCTGGGCGTCGAGCTTTCGGCCGGCAATGGCCATGAGGGTGTCGAGATCGTTATGGACGAGAAACAGCCCCAGGCCTTCCGCGCTGACTGGATCCGCAAGAAGGGCCTCAAGCCCGTGCACCTGGCATGCATGACTGCGGACGGGCCCAGCATGGAAAGCCGCATCCAGGATGGCGACGCCCTGGTGGTGGACACCTCCCAGAAAGAGATCGTTGATGGCAAGGTGTTCGGCCTCTGGTACGACGGCGGCGCGCGCGTGAAGCGTCTGTATCGACTGCCCGGCGGCGGCCTGCGCATCAAGAGCGACAACCCAGACTTCGCCCCCATCGACCTGATGCCGGGCCAGCTCGAGCACGTGCACATCATCGGGCGCGTGGTGCATGTCGCGGGAGAAGGCGGCCTGTAATGCTGGACACCCTGGTGCGCTCGCTGTGGGGCGACTCCTCGAATAGGGGCCTGCTCAAAACTGAGCACACCCAACCGGCTGAGTTTTCGGCCGGCCGGCCACTCCCACGGGGTGTGCCCAAATCTGGACCAACCCCCAGCCGGCTCAAAAGTGAGCCGGCCCCATCGTGGCCTCACTTTCGAGGTGACGATAGTTCTCATGGGGTGTCCTCAAAATTGAGGAGACCTCCGACCACCTCAGCTTCGAGGTGTTTGCCAACGTCGGCTCAAAAGTGAGCCGACGATCAGCGGTTTGAGGTGGTGCCTGTGGCCAGAGCAGATTTGCGCCGGCGAATTTCGTCGGCAGTCAGCGCCCACCATGACCACCATCAGGTCGCTGGTCGAAAGGGGTGTCATTTCTGGAAATGAGACCCCCTACGTCCACCCGCAGAACGGCCAGACGTACTGGATGTACCGCTTTCCCAAGCGTGGGGCCAGCTTGATGGCCATGAGCACCAGGCCGGCGGTGGAAGCCTCAGTCCTTGTGACTGGCGCACTTCCCATTCGCTTTGCGATACCCCGGCCCTCCACGAGAGCCGCAACCCCGGCGGCCGCCACGGGCCTGGGCCTGAGCTGCCATGGCGGCAAGCAGAACGGCCAGAAGGCCCCCACCAAGTTGCCTGCGCTTCATTGCTTGGTCCCTTCCTTGCCCGTGTAGGGGTTCACGTTGCCCTTCTGGGACCAGTTGTCCGACTTCGTGCTGTTGGGGTTGGTGGCGTGGTGCGGCGCCACGTAGGTGCCGTTTTTGGTGACGTGCCCGCTCACGGAGTGGCTGCCACCGCTGCTGTGGCTGTGACTGTTGCCCTTGGCCAGGACGGCTGTGCTGCTGCATATGCCCAGAGCTGCCGCGATCACGATCAGTGCGCTTTTCATTGTTTCTCCCCTTTGTAACCTTTTGGTACACATGATGCCTCGCCATTTAGGCGGTGCAAACAAGGGTTGTCCCGGGCGCCTGGGGTGCTGCAGAACCCCAAGAAAACCCCATGTTGCCCCCCCCCTTTCAGAGGGAGCTGCGCCGGACTTCCTTGCTTCGGTCGTACACGCGGGCAGTCACATCAGGGTTGGTGTGCAGGTCTGGTAGGACGCCCAGGCGCTGTTTGTGGGCAGTGACGTAGTAGGCGCGCAGATCGTGGAAGGTGAAGCGGTCCTTTTCTGAGATCACCTTGTCTTCCAGCGCTTGGGCAATGCAGCGTTGCCACAATGTCTTGAAGCTCCGGTCGGTGTACGCGTTGTTGTCTCTGTTGGGGAACACGTAGTGGCAGTCCAGGCCGCGCTCAGTTCTCAAGGCCTTCAGACGGTCGATCAAGTTCCGCAAAGCAGGTGATATCTCGAGGGCCTCAATGACCTCGCCGCGTTTGGCGCCACGCTGCTTCGCTCGCCTGGTGCGCAACACACCCTCGTCCTCATCGATCTGCGACCAGGCCAATTCCAGGAACTCCACCTTGCGGCTGCCTGCCAAGCTCGCGTACTCGGCCGCCATGCCGATGATTCGCCGCTGTGGGGTCTGCTGGTTGATCCAATTGAGGAACCTGGCCAGCACCTGGGGCGGTACCGCATGCGTTCGGGCCTCGCTGCCATGTGGCTCCACACCGATCGTCGAGTTGGTGGTGCACACCCCCAGCTTAATGCCGTGTCCGAAAAGGCGCGACAGCAGCGATTTCTCGATGTCGGCCCGCCGGGGCGAGCCAGCGCGCTCCTGGTGGACGTACATGGCCACATCAACGGGGGTGATGGTAGAGATGTGCATTTCCCCCAGGCGCACGTTGATCTGCTTCCAGGCCAGTTCGTAGTCGCCCTGGGTGCCCTCTGCCAGCTTCTTCCACCTGGTGGATTCCTTGAAGCGCTCCCAGACCCACAGAAGGGTGCCTTTGGCGTGCGCGGTGAATTCGCCCTCGGCGTTGAGGATCTTCACCTTGCGAATGGCCTCAATCTTGTCGGTGCCCAGGTTGATGGGCTTCTTGCCCACCGGGTGGTAGCGGTAGGTGATGGTCTTGCCGTTGGACCAGGGGCGCGCCTCCATCCGGGGCAGAAGCCCCGTGCCGCTGGGTAGTTCTCGATTTCGTCCCATGAGCGCTTTCAGGTGGGGATGTTCTTCCAGCGCGGCCCATTGGCGCGGACGGGGGCGGCTACAGCTGGCGACGGAGTGGGGTTAAAGCAGCGGTCCCATTCGCCGCGGGCCACCAGGGGGCGGCCGTTGGGCTTTCTGTCCACCTGCAGGCCCAGGCCTTGCAGGAATCGAATCTTGGCAGCGTTCTGCTTGAGGCCGGCGCAGATGTCGTCGATCTCTGCGTCAGTCAGGTGGGGGGTGGGCATCTGATTCGGGGTTTGCGTGAGGGAACCGATCACACCATTGGCAACCGGCACGAACGGTCAAAAGGGTCGATGCAGCATCGAGGGCCTCGGACGTTGCAGTCCTAGTTCGAATTTTTGTGGGCCTTGGCGATCGACGAGGCCATGTGCAAGCGGACCATGCGCTCAAGTTCGGCGGTAGGCCCCATCGGGCTTGGACGCTGGATCAGTGCTTTGATGTTCCGAACGATCTGGACTGGCGTCATCACCACGCCCCATGGAACGCCCCACCACCCCAATGCAGTGGAATACAGGGTGTCCAAAATAGTCTTCTTGGTGCCACACGACCTGCAGCACACAGCTGGACGGCTCGACCATGATGTCAGAAAGAGCGCGGACCAGACCCGGTATGACCTGTAGACGTCCACAGGCCCCTCACCCTGGCACCGAGGACAGTTGCCCTGATGAACTTGCCGCACAAAGCGAAGGACATCGTCTGCAGGCAATTGGCGGCCAATGCTCAAAAGCCTGCCCCCCTCTGCACATTTGGCATTGCAAAAACGCATGCCATCTTGCCTTTTCCCGCCAAAGAGGATCGTCGTGTTGCAGTAGGCGCATGAGGCCATGACCACTCCCTTGTTTTCTGGTCTTGTCTGGCCAGTTTACCCACGCAGGTTCCCCGACGCCACTCGCCGCGCGCGGCCCGGCTGCGGGGTGCTGAGGTGCTGGAGGGGCAGGCTAGGCAGCGCCTGTTCGAGGCGCATTACGGCGCGGTGCCCTTGGCCAGCCCGGCCGGCGCCGTGAGCGCTGCGGCCTGCCATGACAACGGGCGCTGGACGTTGGCCAGCCCGAGAGCTTGCGAAATGTTGCAAGTCGAGCAATTTGGCAAACTTCCAGCCGCTGCAGACCGTCCGGTGGGCCGCCTCGTTTCCGAGGGCGGCACCGCCTGCCATGCCCCTGTCGGTCCCCGGGCTGCTGCGCTTGATGGCCGAGAGTCCGCAGGACTGCGGTCAGCTCACCGTGGACAATTGGGGCACAGGATCTGCACCCAGATCCCACGCCAAACCCAACCGGAGACTCCATTGATTGACCGTGTGATTCGAATTGCCCAGGTGCTGGCCCTCCTGTGGATCGGCTACGAACTGCATGGCCTGGCAAGCACAGAGCCGGCGGCAGATGAGCCGGAGACCACGATCAACCAGGCGCCGAGCGACGTTCTGCGAGGGTGAGTGTGGTGGCGTGCTTCGCTGGAGTTCGACCATGGCCGCAACGGCAGGTGTCGCCCGCACGTTCGGCACTGACTGCGCTGGCGGTCTTGATCTGTCTGGGCTGCTCGCAGGCGGCCCGTGCAGACATCCCTTACCCGTTCTTCGTGCGAGAGGTC
Source organism: Curvibacter sp. GW821-FHT09D12 (assembly GCF_059416245.1). Taxonomy (NCBI): domain Bacteria; kingdom Pseudomonadati; phylum Pseudomonadota; class Betaproteobacteria; order Burkholderiales; family Comamonadaceae; genus Curvibacter; species Curvibacter sp. GW821-FHT09D12. The sequence goes on from NZ_JBWKOU010000004.1 coordinate 369,492, forward strand.
GACGTCGTTGACGGGAAGCGCCTAGTTGCTCAGAACGAAGGGTATGCACCAGTCTCGATCATGGTGCGGCTCACTGAAAGCAGCAACGTCACGGCGTCTCGGCCTCTGCCCATGGCGACCGTCATTCCCCCGCGATCAACGGAGGTCATCACCACGCTGGCCGCGGCCAGGTCTCAAGCGCCTTGGGGCTTTCGGTACATCTATCACCATCTCGTCGGTGACTTCAAAGCCCAGCCCACCGGGGAATGGCCCTACCGAATACCTGTTGACCCGGTACAGAGCACACGCATCAGCCAGGGGCCGGGTGCCCCGCTCACCAGTCACGAAAACGGCTTCTCAAGGTACGCCGTGGACATTCCCGTCCCCATCGGCACGCCCGTCCTGGCCGCCCGGGCCGGCACCGTCATCGACACCCGACTGGGCAGTGATAAAGGCGGCATGGAGCCAACGTATGCAGGCGAGGCCAACTATGTCCGACTGCTGCACGACGATGGCACCCAGGCCTTGTACTGGCATTTGAAGCAAAACGGCGTGCTGGTTCGACCTGGGGCCAGGGTCGTTGAAGGTCAAATGCTCGGGCTTTCTGGCAACACCGGGTATTCAACAGCACCACACCTGCATTTCGCTGTGCAGGTCACCAGGGCCATTGGAGACCACTTTGAGGCCGTTTCGGTGCCGTTCGTCTTCAAGCGTTCGGGGGCGCCTGGCGTGATTGCGCCAAGGGCTGGGCTCGAGCTCTGGAGATAGAGCCACGCCAAGGACGATGCGCTGGATTCGATCGGCGCGTGGCCGCCCCACATCCGCGAGGTCTATCTCAGGCACTGCGCGGACCTCTCTGGGACTCTGCACTATCAGACGTTCGACTGTATAGATCGGGGCCGCCTGGCCCTCAATTGCAGTGGGTCAGGTTTGTCTTGAAACCTTCAAAGTCTGTGCGGATTTCAGCTCAAGCTTGCTTGTACATACGGATACAAATTCAAAAATCCGGGTTATGCTAAAAAAAAATCTTAGGTCAGCATCGATCATTTATCGGACTGACGGAGTCCTACTGAAGTACACAGGGAGATAACTTTGCCGACAGATGTGCTGATTTATTCCGGGAGCGTGAGTGTCCCCGGCTACGAGCTTGCCTGCACAAAAATTGCACAGATAAAACAGAGGTCAGAGCGAGCACTATTAGTGCTCGCAACGCCAGGGGGCGACCCCCATGCAGGGTTCCGGATCGCCAGAGCGTTGCAGCATGTGTACGAAGGTTTTGACGTCCTCGTGCCGAGGTATTGCAAAAGTGCAGGCACACTAATTGCTTTGGGGGCGGAGACGTTGTACCTCGATGACATGAGTGAGTTGGGGCCGTTAGATATCCAGGTAAAGAAGAACGACGAGGTCGTTGGCAGAAATTCTGGGCTTGACATCATCCAGGCAGTGAACTATCTGCAGAACCAGACGCTCTCAGCGTTTCAGACTTATCTGGTGGGGCTGACGCAGGACATGGGGCTTTCCACTAAGGTGGCGTCAGACATCTCATCTAGACTCACTACTGGGCTTTTTGAGCCTATTACGGCCCAAATTGACCCGGTCAGACTGGCTGAGATGCAGCGAGCCACAGAAGTGGCGTTTGAGTACGGAACTAGGCTGGCAGAGAAGAGTAAAAATTTGCGGCCTGACGGGCTTCAAAAACTGGTGAACGGCTACCCGTCTCACGGTTTCGTGATTGACCGAAAAGAGGCCAAGACATTGTTCTTCAGGGTCGTGAAGCCGACCGGATTCTTGAGAGACTTCAGCGAAGCTGTTCGAGCCGCAACTGAAGAGAACATTAACGCCCGTGTACCGAAGATTGAAGTGTTCACAGTAGGTTTCGAATTGAAAGGGGATGTCAATGAAGATGAACACACACCAAACCCCGATGCTGGTCCAGCAGTCGCTCCGGCAGGCGAGCCTGCGGTCGGCGGAGATAACCAAGCGAATGAGGCCGGCGCAGTTGGGCAGCCCGACGAACCCGCAGGGGAGGACAGCCCCCCTCAGCAACCGGATGCTTGATTTGAAAGCTTTTTTTCAAGAAGTCGTCTAATTCGGGCAGCGACTACCCTGCGAAGTCCACCACGGGGCGTTTTTTCATCCTCCCCCGCCCATCTGCTGGCCTTGCTTTTCCTCCCTGAGCAAGCCCGCAAGGGTTGATCCGGCCAAGTGCCAAGCGTTACACCTTTTCTGGCGGGTGTTAACACCATGTGCTAAATTCACCTCCATGGCCCACGCAGTGTGGTTCAAACCTCCGATGACGTTATGAGCAGGATCTTTGTCGCTATGCCGCGCTTCCTTGCGCATCGCAGGACTGTTTATCAGATTCCTGCGTTGGACACGAGCGTCTTGCAAATGGCCATGAGCCAAGGCGTCACTGACGCTGCAATGTCTGCAACATCCCGCCAGTTTCACTCGGCCTACGTGACAGTCACTGCAAATGGCAAAAAGCAAGCCCAATCAGCCAAAGCCGCCAGCTGAGCAGCGGCTCAGCCCCATCAGCCAAGCTATCCCGGGGGCCGCCGCCCCGCAGTTCCAGCAACTGCAGCAAATCGTTCACCAGCAGGTCACGACGATCTTCGATCCAGAGGTGCTCCGGAAGTACAAGGAGTTGGTGCCAGATGCGCCTGAGCGGGTGCTTGCTGTCTTCGAGAAAAATTCCGACTCAGAGCGCAAGCTCAGGGATGCTTTGGCAGACCAGCAGCGAGGAATGATAGAAGTACAAGCGCGTGCCTTGGAGTTGCAAGGTATCGACAACCGTCGCAGAGACTGGATGGCACTTGCCGTTATCTTTTTCGGCATGGCGCTTTCGGCATTTTTTGCGTACATGCAGTTACCTTGGTTCTCTGGCGGAACGCTGGTTGCAATCATTGGGTATGCAGTGATGGGATTCTTGAAGAAGGACATTCCCAAGCCCGCGCCATCCGGTGATGAGTAGATTTTTGACTGCCCCTTGCACAACCCGCTACGGCGGGTTTGCTTTTGGTGCGCTGGACATGACGCCAGGCCACCCTGCCCACCAGGCCGAACAGCACGGCGCCGATGATGTAGGCCATGCTGGGCAGTTCGATGCCGAGTTGGGAAAGTTGGTCCATGAGATGACCTACGTGAGCGAGGTGGAGCGAATGGACTTCAGAAATCGTCTTACATCCGCCCTTACATGATCCAGGAAAAGAAAAACCCCGCTACCTTTTCGATAGCGGGGTTTCCTTGTCAGACTTGGTGCCGGAGAGATGAATCGAACACCCGACCTTCTCATTACGAATGAGCTGCTCTACCGACTGAGCTACACCGGCGTTAGCCCGCCATTATAGCGGGGTATGGTAGCTGGTGATGCGGTCGACCTCATTTTTTGAGCCGAGGACCACGCTCACGCGTTCATGCAACTGGCTGGGCTGGATGTCGAGGATGCGTTGACGGCCGTTGGTGGCAGCGCCGCCGGCTTGTTCGACCAGCCAGCTCATGGGGTTGGCTTCGTACATCAGGCGCAGTTTGCCGGGCTTGTTGGGTTCGCGCTTGTCCCAGGGGTACATGAAGACGCCGCCGCGGGTCAGGATGCGGTGCACATCGGCCACCATGCTGGCGATCCAGCGCATGTTGAAGTCTTTGCCGCGCGGGCCTTCCTGGCCTTGCAGACATTCGTCGATGTAGCGCTTCACGGGCTCGTCCCAGTGGCGCATGTTGCTCATGTTGATCGCGAATTCCTTGGTGTCGGCGGGAATGCGCACGTTTTCCTGGGTCAGCACGAACGAGCCTTGTTCGCGGTCCAGGGTGAACATGCTCACGCCGTCACCCACGGTCAGCACCAGGGTGGTCTGGGGGCCATAGACGCAATAGCCGGCCGCGACCTGTTGGGCGCCGGCCTGCAGGAAGTCCTGTTCGGTCACGCCAGGCGAGCCTTCAGGCTTCTTCAGCACGCTGAAGATGGTGCCGATGCTCACGTTGACGTCGATGTTGCTCGAGCCGTCGAGCGGATCGAACAACAACAGGTATTCGCCCTGCGGGTAACGGTTTGGCACCAGGTAGATGCTGTCCATCTCTTCGGAGGCCATGGCTGCCAAGTGGCCGCCCCATTCGTTGGCTTCGATCAGGACTTCGTTGGCGATGATGTCAAGCTTTTTCTGCACCTCGCCCTGAACGTTTTCACTTTCGGCGCTACCGAGCACACCGCCGAGGGCGCCTTTGTTGACGGCCTGGCTGATGCTCTTGCAGGCGCGGGCCACCACTTCGAGAAGCAGGCGCAGTTGCGATGGGATGTGACCGTCGACGCGTTGCTGCTCGACGAGGAAGCGGGTCAGGCTGATTCTGGATGCCATGTTGATTTCTCTCCTTAATCGGCGAGTGCGCGGGTGACAACCTCGCGCACGTCGTTGCTGAGTTCGGCCTTGGCGGCCACGCGGGCAATGGCTTCGCGGGCGGCGCTGCGGTAGGGTTCGGCCAGCTTCTTCCAGCGATCCAGGGCGCGGGCCAGGCGGGCAGCCACTTGCGGGTTGATGGCGTCCAGTTCGATCACGCGATCGGCCCAGAACACATAGCCTGCCGCATCGCTGCGGTGGAAGGCGCCCGGGTTGGCGCTGCAATAGCTGAAGATCACGCTGCGGGCCCGGTTGGGGTTGCGCAGGTTGAAGTCGGGGTGACTCATCAGTTGTCGCACGGCGCCCAGCACGTTGCCGTTGCGATCGGGCGCACCGGCCTGCAGCGAGAACCATTTGTCGATGACCAGGGCCTCGTTCTTGAACAGGGCATGAAAGCGCGCCAGGGCGGGGGCTGCCAGTTCGTGGCCGCTGATCACGAGGGCGCTCAGGGCGTTGAAGCGGTCGGTCATGTTGCCCGCGTCCTTGAAGCGCTGCAGCGCCTTGCCGGGCCAGACGGTGTCGCCGCTGTGGCGCGCCGCCAGGCACAGCATGGTCAGCGCCAAGCCGGCCAGGGCCCGCTTGCCCGACGATTCGGGGTCGGGGCGGTAGCCGCCGGTGTCGCGGTTGGCCTCCCAGGCCTGCTGCCAGTCGGCCTGCAGGGCGCGTGCCAGTTGCTCGCGCATGGCCTCGCGCACGGCATGGATGCGTTGTGGGTCGACCACGTCCAGCTGTTCGGCCAGGTAGGTCTCGGACGGCAGCGTCAGCACCAGTTCCTTGAAGGCGGCATCGAGGTGGGGGTCGGCCAGCACCTGGCGCATGGCGCGCAGGTAGGCCTCGTCCAGCACTTCGGCGCCAGGGGCTTGCTCGGCGGTGATGGCCTTGATGGCGCGGGCCAGCGCCAGGCGTTGACCGGCTTCCCAGCGGTTGAAGGCATCGCTGTCATGGGCCAGCAGGGTCAGCAGTTCGTCGTCGCTGTAGGCATAGTCAAGCACCACCGGGGCCGAGAAGTCACGCAGCAGTGAGGGCACGGGGGCGCTGTCGACGTTGACGAAGGTCAGTGTCTCGCTGGGCTGGCTCAACACAAAGGTGCGGGTGCCGGTTTCGGCCTGCGGCCAGTGGGCCAGCTGCAGAGGCATCTCACGGCCCAGGGTGTCGAGCAGTCCCAGGTTCAGCGGAATCACAAAGGGTTCCTTGAGGGCCTGGCCCGGGGTCGGTGGGCATTGCTGGCTCAACGTGAGCGTGTAAGTGCGGGCTTCCGCGTCGTAGCGGCCCAGGGCCTGCACACGGGGGGTGCCGGCCTGGCTGTACCAGTGCTTGAACTGGGGCAGGCGCTGGGCCAGTTCCGAGCCGGGGTTGGCATCAGCGATCGCCTGGGCAAAGGCGTCGCAGGTGACAGCCTGGCCGTCATGGCGTTCGAAGTACAGCTTCATGCCCTTGGCAAAGCCTTCGCGGCCCACCAGCGTCTGCATCATGCGGACCACCTCGGCACCTTTTTCGTAGATGGTGACGGTGTAGAAGTTGTTGATCTCGATGTAGCTGTCGGGGCGCACCGGGTGGGCCATGGGGCCAGCGTCTTCGGGGAACTGTGCGGTGCGCAGCACGCGCACGTCTTCGATGCGTTTGACCGCACGGGCCGAGGGGCTGCCTGCCAGATCCTGGCTGAACTCCTGGTCGCGGAAGACGGTCAGGCCTTCTTTGAGGCTGAGTTGGAACCAGTCCTGGCAGGTGACGCGGTTGCCGGTCCAATTGTGGAAGTACTCGTGCCCGACCACGCTTTCGATGTTGCTGAAGTCGGCATCGGTGGCGGTGGCCTGGTTGGCCAGCACGTACTTGGTGTTGAAGATGTTCAGGCCCTTGTTCTCCATGGCGCCCATGTTGAAGTCGCTGGTGGCGACGATCATGAAGCGTTCCAGGTCGAGCGGCAGGCCGAAGCGGGCCTCGTCCCAGGCCACGCTGGCCATCAGCGAGTTCATGGCGTGCTCGGTCTTGTCGAGGTCGCCAGGGCGCACGAACACCTGCAGCAGGTGGTCATGGCCGGCACGCGAGCGGATGCGCTGTTCACGTGCCACGAGCTTGCCTGCCACCAGGGCGAACAGGTAACAGGGTTTTTTGTGTGGGTCAACCCACTTGGCAAAGTGGCGGCCTTCCTCCAGTTCGCCCTGCTCGACCAGGTTGCCGTTGGACAGCAGTACCGGGTACTTGGCCTTGTCGGCGCGCAGGGTCACGGTGTAGCTGGCCATCACGTCGGGACGGTCCAGGAAGTAGGTGATGCGACGGAAGCCTTCGGCCTCGCATTGGGTGAAGAACGAGTCGTTGCTGACGTACAGGCCCATCAGCTTGGTGTTCTTGGCCGGGTTGCAGGTGGTGAAGATCTCCAGATCGAAGGCGTCCGGGCCTTCGGGCAGGTTTTCCAGCACCAACTGGTTGCCGTCCATCTTGAACGAGGTGCCTTGGCCGTTGACCAGCACGCGTGCCAGGTTCAGCTCTTCGCCGTCCAGGCGCAGGGCCTGGTTGGCCACCTCGGCGTTGCGGCGCAGGCGCATCTTGTTGAGCACGCGGGTCTTGGCCGGATCGAGGTCGAACGTCAGTTCAACGGTGTCGATCCAGTACGCGGGAGCGGTGTAGTCTGCACGGTGGATGGCCGTGGCTTGTCCTTCTCGCATCATGTGTTTCTTCCTGTGGGCCGGGGTGCCGGCTGGGGCTGGTGGGGTCAGACGCCTTGCTTGAGCGAGGCTTCGATGAAGGCATCCAGATCGCCGTCCAGCACCTTCTGGGTGTTGGAGATTTCGACGTTGGTGCGCAGGTCCTTGATGCGGCTCTGGTCCAGCACATACGAGCGGATCTGGTGGCCCCAGCCCACATCGGTCTTGCTGTCTTCGAGCTTTTGTTGTTCTTCCTGGCGCTTGCGCATCTCGTGGTCATACAGGCGCGAGCGCAGGCGCTTCCAGGCCACGTCACGGTTGCTGTGCTGGCTGCGGCCGTCTTGGCACTGCACCACGATGCCGGTGGGGATGTGGGTCAGGCGCACGGCCGAATCGGTCTTGTTGATGTGCTGACCGCCTGCGCCGCTGGCGCGGAAGGTGTCGGTGCGCACATCGGCCGGATTGATGTCGATCTCGATCGAGTCATCGATTTCGGGGTACACAAAGACGCTGGCAAAGCTGGTGTGGCGGCCGCCCGACGAGTCGAACGGGCTCTTGCGCACCAGTCGGTGCACACCGGTTTCGGTGCGCAGCAGGCCAAAGGCATATTCGCCCTCGATCTTGATGGTGGCGCTCTTGATGCCGGCCACGTCGCCCGGGGTTTCGTCTTCGACGGTGGCCTTGAAGCCCTTGCGCTCAGCGTACTTCAGGTACTGGCGCAGCAGCATGCTGGCCCAGTCGCAGGCTTCGGTACCGCCGGCACCGGCCTGCAGGTCGAGGAAGCAGGGGCTGGGGTCGGCCGGCTGATTGAACATGCGGCGGAACTCGAGCTGCTCGATGCTCTGGGTCAGTTGGGCGCACTCGGCCTCGATGGTCTCCAGGCCGGCCTCATCGCCTTCTTCCTTGCTCATGTCGTAGAGCTCGGTGTTGTCGGCCAGTTCGCTGCTCAGGCGGTCCAGCACCAGGACGACGTCGTCCAGGGCCTTTTTCTCTTTGCCCAGTTCCTGGGCCTTCTTGGGGTCGTTCCAGACGTTGGGGTCTTCCAGCGAGGCGGTTACCGTGCGCAGGCGTTCAGCTTTGGCAGGGTAGTCAAAGATACCTCCGTAACTCTTCGGTGCGCTGGCTCAGGTCTGCCAGGGTGGTGCCGATGAGGTTGACGCGTTCTGCTTCCATGATTTTTATCCTGTGAGTGTTCGGGGGCATGCCGAGGGGGCGCCGGGCGCCAATGGCTGGGCATGCAAACCCTGCATTTTCTCACGGGTCGTGACAGGACTCCTGGCGGGGCGGTTTCCGGCCCAAATAAAAAAGGACCGCCGAAGCGGTCCTGGAGGCAGGCAGAGGCAGGGGCCGGCGCCCCGCAGCTCAGTGGATCACCATGAGGGTGAAGGGCGGCACATAGGCTTGCAGCGTCACGAACAGGCCCACCAGGCAGGCCAGGGCCACCGAGTGGAAGAACACGTAGCGCAGGATGTCGCCTTCGTGGTCGAACCAGCGGGTGGCCGTCGAGGCCACGACGATCGACTGGGCGTCGATCATCTTGCCCATCACGCCGCCCGAGCTGTTGGCCGCACCCATCAGGTTGGGCGACAGGCCCAACTGGTCGGCAGCCACCTTCTGCATGCCGCCGAACAGCACGTTGGCCGCGGTGTCGGAGCCGGTCAGGGCCACGCCCAGCCAGCCCATCAGGGTGCCGAAGAAGGGGTAGAACACGCCGGTGGCGGCAAAGGCCAGACCCAGGGTGGTGTCCACGCCCGAGTAGCGGGTGAGCGTGCCCAGGGCCAGCATCAGCACGATGGTCAGCAAGGAGTAACGCACCAGCCAGATGGTTTTGCCATAGGACTTCACCAGCGCGGGCAGGCCATAGCCCATCACCAGGCCGCCGATCAGGGCCGACAGCAGAATGCCGCTGCCGGTGGCCGAGAGCAGGTTGAACACGTACTCGGCGCTTTCGGCCGTGGGCTTGGGCACCACGGGGGGCATTTTCTCGATCAGCTTGTGCAGGCCGTCAATGGCGAACTTGGGTGAGAAGAGACCGTTCAGATGGGTCTTGGTCACCGGCAGGCCCCAGGCGAACACAAAGGCGGTCAGGATGACCCAGGGTGTCCAGGCCTTGACCACGGCCGAGGTGGGGTGCTTGATCGGTGCCACGGGCTTCTGGGCCTGGCCACCGGTGGTCTCATGACCCTTGAGCGAGACCGAGGTCCAGATCTGGGCCGGCTTCCAGAACTTCAGGAAGGTGACCAGGGCGGCCATCGAGCAGATGGCCGCAATCACGTCGACCAGTTCGGGGCCCATGTAGTTCGACACCAGGAACTGCGGGATGGCGAAGCTCAGGCCGGTCACCAGCAGGGCGGGCCAGATCTGCTTCATGCCTTTCCAGCCGGCAAAGGCCCAGATCAGCCAGAACGGCACCAGCAGCGAGAAGAAGGGCAACTGGCGGCCGATCATGGCCGACACGGCGGCCAGATCGTAGTCGTGCACCTTGGCCAAGGTGATCACCGGGGTGCCCAGGGCGCCGTAGGCCACCGGGGCGGTGTTGGCGATCAGGCTCAGGCCCGAGGCTGCCAGCGGCGAGAAGCCCAGGCCGATCAGGATGGCCGCGGTCACGGCCACCGGGGTGCCGAAGCCGGCCGCACCTTCAAAGAAGGCCCCGAAGGCAAAGGCGATCAGCAGCAGTTGCAGGCGTCGGTCTTCGGTGATGCCGGCAATCGAATCCTGCAGCACCTTGAAGCTGCCGTTTTGTTCGGTCAACTGATGCAGGAAGATGATGTTCAGCACGATCCAGCCAATCGGCAGCAAGCCGGTCAGCCCGCCCAGAAAGGCCGCTTTGCCAGCCATCTCGGCCGGCATGCCGAAGGCGAACACCGCGATTGCCAAGGCGCTGAGCAGGCCCAGGCCGGCTGCGATGTGGGCTTTCAGGTGCAGAAAGCCGAGACCGACCAACATCACCACGACCGGCACGGCGGCCAGCAAGGTGGACAGGACCATGTTGCCTGTCGGGTTGTAAACCTGTTGCCAAACCATTTTTGTCTCCTGTTGTTGATGGGGCGGCGCAACTTTATCGAGGTCAACCGATTTGTGGCTGTCGAGAAGCTGTCACAAGGTCTCAGATCTGATGAAAAAATTTCAACCGAATGTTGCAAAAATTTTTTAAGGCCTTTTCGGGTGGTTTTTGCTGGAAATAAAGAAATTTGACGTGATTTTGTCAACCGGTGATTACCTGGGGGTGGGTCTTGAAGAAGGCCACCGAACCGACCAGGGCTGTGGCTTGCTGCTGCAGGCTCTGGGCGGCCGCGGCCCCTTGTTCGACCAGGGCTGCGTTCTGTTGCGTGGTCTGGTCCAGTTGCTGCACGGCCTGGCCGATCTGGGCCACACCCAGGCTTTGTTCTTTGCTGGCGGCACTGATCTGGGCCACCAGCCGGGTCACGTCGGCGATCGCGCTGACCACCTCGGTCATGGTCGAGCCGGCCAGTCCGGCCACCTGGGCGCCTTGCTCCACTTGTTCATGGCTGGTCTGGATGAGTTGCTTGATCTCGCGGGCTGCCGCTGCGCTGCGTTGGGCCAGCACCCGCACCTCACCCGCCACCACAGCAAACCCACGGCCCTGTTCCCCAGCCCGAGCAGCCTCGACGGCGGCATTGAGCGCCAGGATGTTGGTCTGAAAGGCAATGCCATCGATGACCCCGGTGATGTCGGCAATCCGGTGGGCGCTTTGCTGCATCTGAAGGACCGAGTTCACCACCGACTGCACGGCCCCGCCAGCCCGCTGCGCCGTATTGGAGGCCTGGTGTGCCACAGCATCGGCGCGCAGTGCGTTGTCTGCGTTGTGCTCCACCGTGGCGGCCATTTCCTCCATCGAGGCCGATGTCTGCTCCAGTGCTGAGGCCTGCTGCTCGGTGCGCAGGCTGAGGTCGTTGTTGCCGGCCGCGATCTCGGCGCTGGCATGGGCCACCCCCTCGGCCCCTGAGCGCACGGTGCTGACCACCTGGGACAGGCGCGCCTGCATGTCGGACATGGCCTGCAGCAGTTCTGCCACCTCATCCCGGCCTGTGGCCCTCAGCGCAAGGCTCAGGTCGCCATCGGCCACGGCGCGGGTGACTTTCACGGCATGGCCCAGCGGGCGTGTGACCGAGCGGCTGAACCACAGCGCACCCACCGCGCTGAGCAGGCACACCAGCCCCATCACCGACAGGCTGATCCAGGTGCTGGCCCGGGCGTGGCTGGCCGCGGCCTCGCCGGATGCTTCGCTGGCGCGCCTGATCAGGGCGGTGGCCTGGTCCAGCAGGCGGGCCGGTTCCCGGTCGATGCCTGTGACCGCCTTGTCGCCGGCAGCGGGGTTGAACTGGGCCTGCTCAAATGCCTGCAGCCCTTGGCGATAGGCCTGCCCCATGTTCTGGTGGGTCTGGCTGAACTGCTCCAGCAGGGCGCGTGCGTCAGCTTGGTCGACCTGGGCGGCCAGTGCGCGTGCGCTTTGCTGAACCAGGGCTTCCTGCTTCTGGAAGGCCCCCCAATAGCGTTCGCGTTGTGCGGGGTCCTGGCCTCGCAGCAGCACGTTCTTCCATTCCTGGATCTGAACCTTGAACTCACTGAGGAGCTGGACCGCACCAATGGCGTTGTCGTGGTCTCTTTGCACCACCTCCCGGTACACGCCGATGGACTGGTTCAGCTGAACCAGTCCGAACAGGGCGGCTGCCAGCAGGGCGGCCAGGGCACTGGCAAAGGCCAGTGGCAGTTTGATGCTCAGGCGCATGGTGCGGTTCTCCTCAAGCTCTGGCGAGAGCCGACTTGCCACCATCCCACGCTGTCTCAAATGCCCGCGCCAGCGAGCTTCATTGTGCAGAAATTAATGAGAAATGGTGCGATCTGTGATGATTCATCCCAGAAAACCCGCCACCAGTGCTGCCAGGGCTTCGGGTTGGTCGTGGTGCAGCATGTGCCCCGCGTCTTCGATGCGGGCCACGCGGCAGTCGGGTACCCGTTGCAGGCGCTGGTGGTATTCATCCAGGGTGTACTGGCCTTTCCACCATTGACCCAGGCTGTCGTCAGAGGCTTCAACCGCCAGCAGCGGGGCACTGATGCGCGCGTAAAGCTCCAGGGCTTCATCGACCCGGTACAGCTGCGCGCTGGTGACTTTGTGGGCCGCTTCACCCAGGATCTGCCACTGCGGCTGTCCGTCGGCGCCAGTCACTTCGTGGGCCCAGTGCTGGGCCAGCCACTGGGCCTTGTCGGGGCCCAGGCGGGGGTTGGTCTTCATCAGGCGCTGCGCGACGCCGTCCAGGCCGTCGTAACCCTTCAGGGCCATGGCCCCCGAGTGAACTTTCTTGAGTTCGTCCATCCAGCGGGCATAGCGCCCAGGTGCCTGAGCCGGGCGGGTGGCGGGCATGCCGAAGCCCTCCAGGTTGACCAGGCGGCGGATGCGCTCCGGACGCGCGCCTGCGTACATCATGGCCACGTTGCCGCCCATGCTGTGGCCCACCAGGTCGACGGCCTGTGTGCCGGTGTAGCGGTCAAGCAGAAAGTCGAGGTCGCCCAGGTAATCGGGAAAACTGTAGTGGTCGCAGACCGCCCCGGTGGTCAGGCCAAAGCCGCGCCAGTCGGGTGCGATCACATACCGGTCGGTGGGCAGGGCGTCGATCACGAACTGGTAGGAGGCCGCCACATCCATCCAGCCGTGCACCATCACCAGAGGGGTCTGGCCGGCCTGCGGCTCGCCCCAGACGCGCACATGGTATTGAAGGCCCCGGATGGGCACGAATTCGCTGCGGGAGAGTCGTTTGGGCTGGTACATCGCGCGGATCATACGGAACGCGCCAAACGGGCGTCAGTCAACTCCAGGACAAGGTCGTGGCACGGGCCAGCAGAAAATTCTGCCCGCCCGTACACTCTTTGCCGCCGTTGTTCGCCAGGGCTGCCGTTCTTTGGGTGGGCCCATGGCATGCGCCCTCAGCGGCCCAGATTTTCATCAGACAGACCCATCGGAGTTTTCATGAACAAAGTCCAGCTTGGACAAAGCGATCTGCACGTCACGCCCATCTGCCTGGGCACCATGACCTTTGGCGAGCAGGTCGACGAGGCCACCTCTCATGCCATCCTGGACCGCTCATTGGCGGCAGGCGTCAATTTTCTGGACACCGCAGAGATGTATGCGGTGCCCGCCCGTGCCGAGACCTGCGGCGCCACTGAAACCATCATCGGCCACTGGTTCGCCAAGAACCCCGGTGCTCGCCAGCAGGTGGTGCTGGCCACCAAGGTGGCAGGCCCTTCGCGCGGCATGCCCTGGATCCGAGAGGGCGCGGGCATGACAGCAGCTGACATCGCGGCTTCGTGCGACGCGAGCCTGCGCCGACTGCAGACCGAGGTGATCGACCTCTACCAGATCCACTGGCCCGAGCGTCATGTGCCCGCCTTCGGTGCGATGTATTACGACCCCAGCAAGGAGCGCTCGGTCACCTCGATCCATGAACAGCTTGAGGCCCTGGGTCGCCTGGTGAAGGCTGGCAAGGTGCGTTATGTTGGCCTGTCCAACGAGACCCCTTATGGCGTGCACGAATTTGTGCGCCTGGCCGAACAGCATGGTCTGCCCCGCGTGGCCACCGTGCAGAACCCGTACTGCCTGATCAACCGCAGCTACGAGAACGCCCTGGACGAAAGCTGCCAGCGCCTGAATGTGTCGCTGCTGGCCTATTCGCCGCTGGGCTTCGGGCTGCTCACCGGCAAATACGACGCCAGTGGTATCGAAGGTCCTGAGGCCCCGAAGGATGGGCGCATCGCCCGTTATGAGTCGGTGCGCAAGCAGCGCTGGGGCCGCCCCGAGGCGTTGGAGGCCGCCCGACGCTACAACGCGCTGGCGCGCGAGCACGGCCTCACGCCCACCCAGTTGGCCCTGGCGTTCTGCTACACCAAGTGGCAGGTGGCCAGCACCATCATCGGTGTGACCTCGGTTGCCCAGCTCGATGAAGACCTGGCGGCCTGGGGCACCACGCTGTCGCCCGAGCTGTTGGCAGCGATCGATGCCATCCGCTGGGAGCAGCGCGACCCCGCCATCTGATCAGCCCGGCGGGCAAGGCTCAGGCGGCTGCCGAGGTCAGCGCCCCGGTCCGCCAAGGCGCACCAGGTTCGCCCAGGTCCCAGAACAAGCCGGCCATCAGGGCCAGGCCCTCGCGTGCCACCGAGCCCAGCAGATGCTCGTTCGGGGCGTGCTGTGCGCAGGCCGGGTAGGAATGCGGCACCCACAAGGTGGGCAAGCCCAGACCGTCCGAGAAGATGTCGTTGGGCAAGGAGCCGGCCAGGTTGGGCAGCAGGCTGGCTGGCTTGCCCGTGCTGGCCTGCATCGAAGCCAGGGCCCAGTCGATCCAGGGGTTGTCCAGGGCGAGGCGGGTGGCGGCACAGCGCATGCCCATGTCCAGCCGCACGTCGGTGAAGCCGTGCGCATCCAGGTGCTCACGCAGGTGCTGCTCGGCGTTTTGCCAGTCGGTGCCTACGACAAAGCGCAGCTGGCAGTGCGCCACGGCCGAGGCCGGGATGGCATTGATCGGCCGCACGGCCGAGCCGGCGCCCAGGCCCAGCACCTCCAGCGTGTTCCAGCCGACCAGGCGCTCGGCCGGCGTCAGGCCCGGCTCACCCCAGCCAGGGCTGAGTTCGGGGTCATCGGTGCCACCGCCCACCGGCAGGTCGAGCAGGGCCTGGCGCAGGCGTTCAGGTGGGGCTGGTGGACGGAGGGCGGCCACGCGCATTTCGCCTTGTGGCCCGATCAGACTGGCCACCGCGTGGCTCACGCGGGTGCCCGGGTTGCTCAACACCCCGCCCCAGTTGCCTGAGTGGTAGGCCCGGGGCCGCGGCTGCACCTGCAGTGAGAAATTGATGGCGCCCCGCGAACCCAGGAACAAGGTGGGGCGCTCGGCATGCACGCGCGGGCCGTCGCTGGCCAGGAACAGGTCGGCGCGCAGGGCCTCACGGTGTTGTTGGCAGAACTCGGCCAGGCCGGGGGAGCCGGCTTCCTCGCCCATCTCCAGCAGCACGGTCAGGTTGTAGCCCAGGCGCTGCTGGCGGGCCTGCAGGGTGTGGGCGAGGGCGCTGAGGTTGATGCTGTGCTGGCCTTTGTTGTCGGCGGTGCCGCGGCCATACCAGCGGTCTCCTTCGACACTCAACTGCCAGGGGTCCAGGCCGTCGCGCCATTGCGGCTTCTGGCCGTTGACCACATCGCCATGGCCATAGGTGAGCACGGTGGGGGCAGCCGGGTCTTCGATGCGGCGGGCCAGCAGGAAGGGGCCCGCACCGGGTACCGGGTTGGGCAGGATCTGCACTTCGAACCCCATCGCCTGCAGCACGGGGCTCATCTCGTCGCTCAGGTAGCCGAGCAGGGCAGCCCGCGAGGCCTCGGTGGCATCGGCCCCCAGATCGCTTTCGGTGCGCCAGGCGACCCGGCGCGCCAGGGTGGCGGCCAGGGCGCCGCTGTCGAGTTCGTGGCGGGCTTGCTGAATCAATTGGTCTCGGGTCATGTCGGGCTTTCGGTGAGGTGGGTGGGCCGCCCCGACACCCCGGCGAACACGAGGGTGGGGAGGGTCAGGAGCCGATGTAGCGGTCCTTGCGGTGGTTCATGGTGAGGATCAGGTTCAGCACCACGGCGCCGGCCACTGACAGGGCCACGTTGGGCAGCGGTGCCGTCCACAGGGCCAGCAGCAGGATGGCGCAGTCGATGGCCATCTGGATATGGCCGGCCTTCCAGCCCCGGCTTTCCTGCAGGTAGAATGCCAGGATGCCGACCCCGCCCAGGCTGGCGCGGTGGCGGAACAGCATCAAGAAGCCGACGCCCAGCAGCACGCCGCCGAGCACGCTGGCATAGACCGGGTCGAGCTGCGCAAAGCTGATCCAGTGCGGGGTCCATTCGGCCAGCAGCGACAGCAGGGCCACCGCCACGATCGTCTTGAGCACAAAGGCGCGCTCCATGCGGCGCCAGGCCAGCACGTAAAAGGGCAGGTTCAGCACGAAGAACACCTTGCCGAAGCTGATGCCACTGGCGTAATGCACGATGAAAGCCAGCCCGGCCATGCCCCCGGTGAGCAGGTGGTCGTGCCCATAGATGGCCACGCCCAGGGCGATCAGCAGGGTGGCTGAGAACAGCGCGAAGGCGTCTTCCGTGAGGCTGTGGGGGGCCACACCGCTGACGGGTGAACTCGGCGCGGGCGCTGCGGCTGGGGGAGATTCGGGGGCTCCCGGTTGTGGCATTGGCGCGGCGATCGGCGCCACTGTCTGGGCAGGTTCTGGTGTGTTCATGGCGAGGATTGTCCGAAAAGTCGTGCACGGCCTGCAGCAAGAGCGAGGCCAGGCCGTGGAAAGCCGGGTAGCAGACCACAGGGCGGTGCCCGAAGGCGTGATCCGGATCAGACTTTGTCGGAAATGCAGGGTTCGACCTGTCGGGCCGCACCGCTGCCAGAGGGGTGTGCATGCCCGGCATCACTCCAGTGTCAGGTGGGCGCGTGCTGCAGCGGCGCGGAACTGGGTGATCTCTTGCTCCATCAGCCGGGTCATGGTGGCCGGGTCCTGGTACACCGGCTCCAGGGCCTGGGCGCGAAACTGCTTTTGCACTTCGGGCAGGGCCATCACTGCACGCAGTTCACGGCCCAGGCGTTCCAGCACGGGGGCGGGGGTGCCGGCCGGCGCGGCCATGGCGTACCAGCCCTCGAAGCTGGCGTCGGGCAGGCCCAGCTCGGTCAGCGTGGGCACCTGGGGCAGCGAGCTCACCCGGACGCGGCTGGGGGTGGCCAGCGCACGCAGTTTGCCCGCCTTGATCAGGGGGCCGGCACTGGCCACGGTGTCAAAGGTCGCCTCGACCTCGCCCGACATCAGGGCTGAGCTGACCTGGGCGCTGCCCTTGTAGGGGATGTCTTGCAGCGTGACGCCTGCACTCAAGCCCAGCAGCAGGCCAGCCAGGTGGGGCGCGGTGGCACTGCCATAGGTGGCGTAACGCACCGAGCCGGGTTGACGCCGAGCAGCATTCAGCAGCTCCGGCAAGGTCTTGAAGGGTGACTGGGCGGGCACCACCACCACCAGCGGGGCCCGGGCCAGCACGGCCACGGCACTCAGGTCTTTGAAGGGGTCGTAGTTCAGCCGGGGCTTCAGGGCCGGGTTCACCGAATAGGTGGTCGAGCCTGACACCAGCAAGGTGTAGCCGTCGGGGGCGGATCGGGTCACGGCTTCGGTGCCGATCAGGGTCGAGGCCCCGGGCTTGTTGTCAATCACCACTGCCTGACCCAGGCGCGGTGACAGGGCTTGCCCGAGGGCCCGACCCACGATGTCGGTGCCGCCACCGGGTGGAAAAGGCACCACGATGCGCACCGACCGGTTGGGCCAGGGCTCGGCGGTGGCCAGGGCGGTCTGGCTCAGACTGGCGCATCCGGCCAGGGCCAGAAGGGAAAGGGCACAGCGGCGTTGCATGGCATTCCTTTTTTGCCGCGGCAGAGGCTGCGGCGCTCAACAGAGGGGGGATGAAGACTTGCTGGGCTCCATTAGAAGCCGAGTGAGGGTTTGTCAGGGCATGAAACATGCTTGCTCTCATTAGAGAATTCACAAAGCAACGTTGCTTTGATCAGAACGTTGAATGCCAAAGGACCTGCCGTGAAACTGCCCTTGTTCAGCCTGCCCTTGCGCTACTTTGCGGTGGTCGCCCGCACCCGCAGCGTGAGCGAGGCCGCGCGCCAGCTCCATGTCGCGGCTTCAGCGGTCAGCCGCCAGGTCAGCCTGCTGGAAGACGCGTTGGGCCTGGCCTTGTTCGAGCGCGCTCACCGGGGCATGACGCCCACCCCCGCTGGGGAACGCCTGTTGGCCCATCTGTCGTCGGCCACCGAAGAAGGCCAGTTCGTGCTGGAGCAGTTGGGCGGCTTGGCCGGTCGGGTGCGGGTGCGCCTGGCTTGTACCGAAGGTTTCGCCGCGGGCTTCGTGGCCGGCGCATTGCAGTCGTTTCGACAGGCCCACCCAGGGGCCCAGCTGACGTTGCAGGTGGTGGCTCCTGATCAGGTCAATCAGTTGCTGCGCCAGGGCGAGGTGGACCTGGGGCTCAAGTACAGCCTCAGTCCCGAGAAGGAGGTGGAGGTGCTGCACACCGTGCTGGCCCCGGTGCTGGCCGTGATGCGCCCCGCTCATCCGTTGGCGGCCAAACCCCGTGTGCGGCTGGCCGAAGCGGTGCGTTACCCGCTGCTGCTGGGTGAACCGGGCACCACCAGCCGTCGCTTGTTCGACCAGGGCTGCGCCCTGCAGGGGCTGCAATATGCACCGGCCTTGGTGAGCAACTTCTCGCCCGCCCTGATGTCGATGATGGGTGAGCTGGATGTGTTGCCCGCGGGCTACCTGACGGTGTCGCACGCGGTGGAGCAAGGTCAGCTCAAGGCCGTGCCATTTGCCGAGCCCGGCCTGCAGCAACGGCGGCTGTGCCTGCTGGCACAAAGCGGGCGGCCTTTGCTGCCCCCGGTGCAGGCCCTGGCTGACCTGCTGGTGGCCGGAGTGGGGCAGTTCGGCAAGCGCAAGGTGCGCGCCAGGGCACCGCGCCGCGCGCCGGTGGCCAAGGCGTAACATCTCAACCCTGTTGTTTGCCGGGCCGATGGGCCCGGGACTGTCCATGGCCAAGAAAGAACACGTCTCCGAAACACCCGCCACCCAGTGGCTCAAGGCCCACCGGGTGGCCTACACCGAACACCCTTACGAGTACCTGGAGCACGGCGGCGCCCTGCACAGCGCCGAGGTGCTGGGGCAGGACCCCTACACCGTGGTCAAGACCTTGATCATGCAAGACCAGGATGCCAAGCCCCTGGTGGTGCTGATGCATGGCAACCGCAAGGTGTCGACCAAAAACCTGGCGCGCCAGATCGGGGCCAAGTCGGTGGAGCCCTGCGCACCCGAGGTGGCCAACCGGCACAGCGGCTACCTGGTCGGGGGTACCTCGCCCTTCGGAACGCGCAAGCAAATGCCGGTCTACATTGAGGAAACCATCCTGGGCTTGCCCCGCATCTGCATCAACGGCGGGCGCCGCGGGTTTCTGGTCGGCATCGACCCTCAGGTGTGCGTGGCTCAACTGGGTGCCCGGCCGGTGCAGTGCGCGCTGGCAGAATGAGCGTCTTGGACCTGAACCGGGCGCATCTGCGGCCGGCTCAGGGCTTTTTGCAGATAGCACAGAGGTAGAACAAGTTGGAGATTCTTTACACACTGGCGGCCACGCTGTTGGCCTACCTGCTCGGCTCGCTGTCGTTTGCCGTCATCGTGAGCCACGTGATGGGCCTGAATGACCCGCGCACCTACGGCAGCAAGAACCCCGGCGCCACCAATGTGCTGCGTTCGGGCAGCAAGGCTGCAGCCATCGTCACCCTGTTGCTGGATGCCTTGAAGGGCTGGCTGCCCGTGGTGTTGGTGCGCTGGTACGGCCCCCGCTGGGGCCTGGACGACGGGACGGTCGCGTTGGTGGGGCTGGCGGCCTTTCTGGGCCATCTGTACCCGGTGTTCTTCCGCTTTCAGGGGGGCAAGGGCGTGGCCACGGCGCTCGGGGTGTTGTTCGGCGTTGATGCCGTGCTGGGCCTGGCGGCCGGGGCGATCTGGTTGCTGATGGCGGTGCTGTTCCGCTATTCGTCACTGTCGTCACTGACGGCGGCCGTGGCGGCTCCGCTGGTCTATGTGCTGGCCAGTGGCACGGCCTGGTATGCCGAGACGCCCGAGTTGCTGGCCCTGGTGGCCATGGCCGCTTTCCTGGTGTATCGGCATCGCGAGAACATCCAGCGCCTGCTGGCAGGCACTGAGTCACGTCTGGGGCAGAAGAAGAAATCCTGAGGCCCAGGGCCTGGTGCCTGGAACCCGTCAGCCGCAGCCTGTCAGTAGCTGCGTGGCTGTTGCGAGCGGGCCACCGAGATCATGACCGCGTGGTTGATCATGAGTTTGACGGCATCGGAGGGCACGGCGGCCTGGATGCGTTGCTCGCCCAGGGCAATGTTGCGCAGACGAGGGTGCGGGTAGGGCTCGCCCCGCGGGTCGATCAGGCTGGCTACCAGGGGTTGGTTGAGTTGCGCGGTGCGCCTCAGCACCACGGCCAGGTCCTGGTTGTCGAGCCTCACGTAGGTGCCTGGCGGGCACAGGCCCACATGCCGTACCAAGGCCTGGGCCACGTCGTCATGGCGCCCCTGACTGGCACTGATGACCGCGCGCAGCGAGTCGGTCACGCTGCGACCCGGACGCGAGCGCCGCGGGCTGATCATGGCCGCATAGCGGTCGGTCACCTGCAGGATGTGGGTCAGGCGCAGCATCGGGTCGGGCGCGCTGCCGGGCAGCGTCATGGGCAGGTTCTCGTGGTGCGAGGCCACGATGGCCAGCCAGAGTTCATCCTTGATGCCCACGCGGGCCAGCAGCATGCAGCTTTTGACCGAGTGGGCGTCGATGTTGGTCTGCTGCTCGACCGAGGGGCGCGTGGTCTGTTCGGCCAGTTCGTCCTGCAGCGCCGTCATCGAGATGTTCATCGTCAAGGCGGCGGCCACCAGACTGTCGCGTTGCCCGGCGGGCAGTTGCAACTCGAGGGCGATGATGTGGCAAAGCGCCGCGCACACCAGGGAGTGGGTGGTGCTGTAGCCTGCGATCGAGGTGCCCGCCATCTGGAACAGCAGGTATAGCGCGGTGTCGGCATCCTGCTCGAGCAGTTCCTGCATCCAGCGGTCGTGCTGTCGAAGTTTTTGATGAAAGCCTTCAACGTTGTCGGGCACGGCCAGCAGCATGCCCAGCCCGGATTCCAGGTCGCTCCATTGGCTCAGCAGGTCCTCATAGCTTTCGCTCGGACCCTCCTGGGCCAAGTGCATGGGCAGGGTGTCGCCGCTCACAGCCGCTTTTCCAGCACCATCTGGTCACTGACCCGGTGCATTTGGAACCGATTCAGGAAGCTGTTGCCCAGCAGTACCACCGGCATGGCCATGGGGGTGACAACCGCCTCCACATCAGATACTTCAACATCGCCGACGCGCACGCTTTGAAGCTGGATGCGCCAACCCTGCGCCGTGCCGTTGGCCGTCTGCATCTGTACTGGCTGTCCACCGAGAAAGGCCAGTCCCATGCGTTCGGCGTCCGCGCGGCCGATGGACACCACCGTGGCCCCTGTGTCGATCACGAACTGCATGATCTGGCCGTTGATGGCGCCTTGGCTTTTGAAATGTCCGGCACTGTCCGAGGTCAGGGTGATTTGCTTGCCATTGGCCGGGCGCGCCGCCGCGCTGCCGGGCTTGAGCTGCACCGGCGACTCGCCCAGTCGCAGGGTGAAGCGCTGGCCGTCCTGCTCCAGTACGGCGCTGTCCTTGTCAAGGGACACCAGCCGCACGCCCTGAAAGGTCTCGCCCAGGGCCACGGCCTTGGGGGCGGAGGCCCCCACCAGCAACAAAGCTTTTCCACCGAGGATGCCGGACAGGACCACCTGGCCTGTCGCCGGCAGGCACAGGCCCAAAGCCAGCCCCGCCAGGGCCAGGCCGACAAGTCGGGGCCTCAGTGAGGGGGGCGGCATGAACCGGTGGGGCATGCGCAGAGGATCAGTCGCGGAAGTTGTTGAAGTCGACCGGGATGTCGGTGATGTCTTTGCGGATCAGGGCCATGGCGGTCTGCAGGTCGTCGCGCTTGGCGCCGGTGACACGCACGGCATCGCCCTGGATGGCGGCCTGAACCTTGAGCTTGCTGTCCTTGATCAGCTTCTGGATCTTCTTGGCAGCCTCGGATTCGATGCCATTGCGCACTTTGACCACCTGCTTGACCTTGTCGCCGCCGATCTTCTGGACCGCGCCCTTGTCGAGGAAGCGCACGTCCACATTGCGCTTGGTCAGCTTGTTGCGCAGGATGTCTTCGACCTGGTCGAGCTGGAACTCGGCGTCGCCGAACAGGGTGATTTCCTTGTCCTTGAGTTCGATGGCGGCGGAGGTGCCCTTGAAATCGAAGCGGGTGCTGATTTCCTTGGCCGCGTTTTCAACGGCATTTTTGACTTCCACCAGATTGGCTTCGCAGACGGTATCGAATGAGGGCATGACGGGATGAACCAGGGCAAATGAGACAATATCGCCGATGTTAGTCGAGAAAAATGTCCCGCTCCAGCCTTACAACACCTTCGGGATCGTGGCCCGTGCCCAGACCCTGGTGCGCGTGCGCGCCCCGGCGGATCTGGCGGAGCTGATGGCCGACCCCGAACTGGGCCCAGCCCCCAAATGGGTGCTGGGTGGGGGCAGCAACATCGTGCTCACGGGCGATGTGCGCGATGTGGTGCTGAAGATGGAGATCAAGGGCCTGCGCGTGCTGGACGAAACGCCCCGCGCCTGGATCGTCGAGGCGGGCGCTGGCGAGGCCTGGCATGACACCGTGGCCTGGACCCTGGACCAGAACCTGCCCGGCCTGGAGAACATGGCCCTGATCCCGGGCACCGTGGGCGCCTCGCCGGTGCAGAACATCGGCGCCTATGGCGTTGAATTGCAGGACCGCTTTGAATCACTCGATGCGTTTGATCTGCTGACCGGGCAGACCTTCAGCCTCGATGCTGCCCAATGCGCCTTCGGCTACCGCGATTCGGTGTTCAAGCACCGGGCGCCCACGTCGCCGCAGGATGCCTCGCTGCCCCTGGGGCTGGGCCTGGCCGGCCGGGCCGTGATCACCCGGGTGCGCCTGCGCCTGCCCAAGCCCTGGAAACCCGAGCTGGGCTATCTGGATCTGGAGCGACGCCGAGTCCAGGCCGGCATTGAACAGCCCGAGGCGCGGCAGATCTTCGACTGGGTGTGCGACATCCGCCGCAGCAAATTGCCCGACCCGGCTGAGGTGGGCAATGCCGGCAGCTTTTTCAAGAACCCCTCGGTCACCCCCGAACAATGTGCCGACATCATTGCCCGCGAGCCCCGCATCGTGCATTACCCCATGGCCGATGGCAGCATCAAGCTGGCGGCGGGCTGGCTGATCGACGCCTGCGGTTGGAAGGGCAAGTCGGTGGGCAAGGCGGGGGTTTATGACAAGCAGGCCCTGGTGCTGGTGAACCGTGGCCAAGGTGCCGACAGCGTGACCGGCGGCGAGGTGATGACGCTGGCACGCGCCATCCAGACCAGTGTCTATGAACGCTTCGGCATCCGGCTGGAGCCCGAGCCCGTGGTGATCTGAACCCCGGGGCCCGGGCCGGTGGGGCCGGTTCAGGCCACCATCTTCTTGAGCGAGGCGATCACGGCCGGGCCGTTGAAGGGCTTGACGATCCAGCCCTTGATGCCGGCGGCTTTGCCGCGCTCTTTCATGGCGGGTGAGTTTTCGGTGGTCAGCATGATGATGTTGACGTTGCTATTCTTCAGCTCGCTGCGCACTTTTTCGGCCATGGTCAGGCCGTCCATGTTGGGCATGTTGACGTCGCAGATCACCAGTTTGAGGGCTGGATCGGCCTGGAGCTTGCTCAGGCCGTCTCGGCCGTCGACGGCCAGGGACACGCCCAGGCCATTCGATTTGAGGAAGTCGCCGACTTCGTTGCGGACAGTGCTCGAATCATCGACCACGAGGATTTGTGCCATGGGGGCTCCTGGTTCAATCAAAACAGTTCAAGTTCGCCCACGCCCTGGTCGGCCGGGGCGGGGAGTTGGAAGTCGAAGTCGAGGTCTTCGGACTCGCTCACACACAAGGTCAGGTAAAGCGGTGGTTCACCATCGAGCAGCAGTTGAAAGTGCTGCAGATGCCCCGCCTTGAGGATGCCAAGGTGGCGGGTGCAGTGGCTTTCGACGATGTGGGGGGTGGACATGCCCACCCAGGCGTACAGGCCACCCAGGTCGCGGTTGACGCTGCCGCAGCACAGGTTGCCGGCCTCGCAGACGGCATCCAGAAAGGCCTGGTGGGACAGGTCTTCTGCGTTTTGGCGGCTCAGGCCGGCGAAATGGCGACGCAGGGCCGGGGTGTCGCTGAAATAGACCACGACGAGCATGCGAAACAGCAGCGAGGCCACGCTCAGCACCACGGCGTGACTGGCCGGGGGCTGGCGCCAGGCCGGGACGGCCGACAAATCGGTGACCACGTCCCCCGGCTTGACCAATGAGGCCCTCATGCCCTGCATGACCATGCGATCGAAGCCTGCTTTGGCACGTTGGCTGATCATGCGCAAGGCTCCTGCGCACTTTGCAGCCCGTCGACCAGGCCCAGGATCTTGCGGTTCTGCAACTCCAGCCCGGTGACGGCGCCCACGATCATCTTGCCGCCGGCCTGCATGTCCTGGAAGGTGGTGGTGGTGATCAAGTCGTTCTCGTACAGGCTGCTGCGGAAGTCCTGGGCCAGCTTTTCGGCGCGCACCGACAGTGAGCGCATCTCGTCGGCCACGACCGCAAAGCCGCGCCCCATGGTGCCGGCGCGCGCTGCTTCGATCGAGGCGTTGAGCGCCACGATCACCAACTGGCGCACGATGGAGGCGAATTCGTCGTTCTTGTTGTGCATGGCCCGGTTGTGGCCGAGCAGGAAGTCCATGCTGGCGTGCCAGCGTTCGTAGGTTTTGCCCACGTTGCGCAGCTCGGTGATGGAGCGGTCCAGCGTGTTGCACTGGCTGGCAATCTGGTTCTGGGTCTGGCTGGCTTGGGCCAGGCTGTGGGTCAGTCGGAGTTGCTGCTCGCCGATCAGGGTTTGCTGGCGGGTGTCCCACTGCCTTTGGGCTTCGTGCAGGCGTTGTTCCAGGGCATGGATCTGGTCTTGCAGTTCGTCGATCCTGGCCTGGGCAAGTTGATCGTTGTCGTCCAGCCGTT
The DNA here is from genome assembly GCF_059416245.1 of Curvibacter sp. GW821-FHT09D12. Classification (NCBI taxonomy): domain Bacteria; kingdom Pseudomonadati; phylum Pseudomonadota; class Betaproteobacteria; order Burkholderiales; family Comamonadaceae; genus Curvibacter; species Curvibacter sp. GW821-FHT09D12. Next base: position 394,245 of record NZ_JBWKOU010000004.1, read on the forward strand.
GTCGGGGGACCATGGTCTGCAGGGTGGCGTGCAGCCTGCGTGCGCGCCAGCCCAACATCAGGCTCAAGACGATGGCGCCCATCAGGAGGGTCAGCATCAGCGTGATCGTCATCTTGCGTGCCTTTTCTTGCTCAAACGACTTGGGGGCGTTGTGGTGCCACAGCGTGCACACCCAGTGAAGCGGGGAGGTGGATCCGGGTTTCGAAGGGTGCGTGGTCGCGCAGGGGCGCTTCAGCCAGCAAGCGCAACTCGATGCGGCCGCCGGCTGATTCGACAAACATCTTCACCGCGTCCATGCCGACACCGCGGCCGGACACCTCGGTCACTTTGCTGGCAGTGGAGAAGCCTGGGGCGAAGATCAACTGGGCCAGGTCTTGGGGCGCCAGCTCTTGACTGGCATCGAGCAGGCCTTGCTCGATCGCTTTGGCTTTGATGCGTTGCAACGCCAGGCCTCGCCCGTCATCGCGCAGCGTGAGGTACAGGCCCTGGCCATCGAGCTGCATGTCGATGCGAAGGGTGCCGGCAATGGGCTTGTCAGCCGCCACACGCTCCAGGATGGGCTCGATGCCGTGGTCCAGGGCATTGCGCAGCAGGTGCATGAACACGTTGGAAAGCAAAGGAATGGCCGCCGGGCGCAGCAGCACGCCGTGGTCGGCCACCACCACCTTGGGGGCCTCTTTGCCGAGCTCCAGGGCCAAGGAGGGGAGCGATTCGACCACGCCGGACAAGGCCTCTTGCAGGCTTTGGCTGCCCAGTGTGGCCAGCCGACACTGAATGTCCCGGATGGCCTGTGCCGCAGCGCTCAGGTCGCTGGTGTCCACGCCTTCGAGCATTTGCAGCGTGTGCTGAATTTCGGCCTGCGACACGGTGTGTGCCGTCTCGCCGGCGGGGGCCTTCTGGCCGCGGCTGAGCTTGTCGGCGTTCAGGCTGGCGTATTCCTCCAACGCACGACGGGCCTGGGTCAGCTCGGCCTCCAATCGCTCGTTGTTCCAGGCCAGGGTCGGGTTCTGGCGCAGATCGTCGTAGCTTTGCTCGGCCTGATGCAGCGCGTCGGTGAGGGTGTTCAGCCCATATGTACGGGCATTGCCCTTGACGGTGTGCATGTTGCGAAAGAGCAGGTCCAGGTGCCCGCGCCGAGTGGCGTCGTTCTGGTTGGCGGTGGCTTGCAGGGTTTGCAGGTTCTCGTCGAGAAACTGGCGCGCGCCCACCAGGAAGTTGTCGAAGCGGTCTTGTGGCACCGACAGGATTTCGCCAATCATGGCGAGCTCGCGTTTCTGGGCGTCGGCCGCCTTGGCCAGGGATTTGAGTTCGGTCACGTCTCGCACGCACAGCAGCAATCGTTCGGTCGTGTCTTGCTCGTTGGTGATCGGTGACCAGATCAGGTCCAGGATCTTGATGCGGCCATCGGGCAGCGTTTTTTCGACCTCGCAGGGCAGCAGGTGGGCATTGAAGTCGAAATTCATGCGGTCTTCGCCGATGCAGGCGGCTACCGCGGTTTCGACCTGCGAACGGGCATCGGCACCCAGGTTCACGCCGGCAAAGATCACCTCGAAGAAGTCGCGCCCGGCGATGTCTTCTGTCTCCAGCACGGTGCTCAGGAAGTCAGAAAACTCGGGGTGGATGGTGTTGCCGTTTTCGATCGTCAGAATGCCCTGGGGCACGTTGTGCAGCATGGCGTGGATGTCGGCAGTCTTCTGGCGCACCAGAGCGCTGCTTTCCTCGATCTTTTCGATCATGGTGTTGAATGCGGCGATCGAGCGCCCCACCTCATCCTGCCGGGTGACGGGCAGGCGGTGCGTGTAGTCCTGGCTGGTCGCGATCTCGGTCATCTTCAATTCCATGTCCTTGATCGGGTGGACCACCTGGCGGTACAGAATGCGGCCGATGGCCACCAGCAGCAGCACGGCCAGCACGGTGGCGATGGTCAGCGTGGTGGTGGTGCTGGTCAGGTGGCTGTTCATGCTCTCGATGGCCGCATCTTTGCTGCGGCGCTTTTCGATCTGCAGGGTGTCGAGCAGGGCACCTTGTTCGCGCAGGTACTGGTCGACCGTGGCACCCATGTTGGCCTCGGCCATGTCCTTCATGCCCTTGAGCTTGAAGTTGGCGGTGTCGTCGATGGCGCTGAAGTAGTTCTTCAGGCTTTCTGCGGCCTCTTTGACCAGCCCTTTCTGGGCACTGCTGTCGGCCATCTGAAGCTGTAGGTCCAGCGCCTTTTGCAGGATCTCCTTCTTCTGGGCCAGCTCGTCGCGGGTGCGGGCGACGGTCTGCTCATCGGGGGCGGCCACCATGCTCATGGCGGCCATCTGCACATCCTTGAGCTGGCCCTGCAACTCCACCGAGTGCAGGGCGCTGGGCACCACGCCCTCGGTCACGCTGCGCACCTCGGAGGCACTGCCGTGGGACTGGAACACGGCAAAGGTACCGATCGAGCTGAGGGCGAGAAAAGTCAAGGTGATCAGCAACACGATGCGTTGGCGGATGTTCATGGCGGTGTCTTTCGCGATGGGCGGGGCACCGACCGCTCGATAGCAGCTTGTGGCTGTTGCGTTCGGCGCGGTGGTGACACGGTGGGTGGGCGCCCCGGTCGCCTGTGCCAGTCCATGGGAGCGGACCGACCTGGGGCCGGGCTTGGGCGTTGATCTTCCCGGGGTGCCATGACCTGTCGATGGCGAAACCATGACGATTCCATGAATCACGGCGCCGTGATGGCGGTGCTCTGCGTGGGCCGCAGAGGCCCAAAACAAAAAAAGCCAGTCGGCTGGTGGCCGCTGGCTTGGGGGATGCCTGCCCGTCTGGGCGGCATCTGGGGTGGGTGTTGCTCAGTCCTGCTTGCGCGGCAGCGAGGGCAGGGGCGAGTTGCCGCCCAACGACAGGAGGCCGGCATTGGTGTAGATGCCCAGCTTGTCGCGGGTGTCGACGATGTCGAGGTTGCGCATGGTCAGCTGGCCGATGCGGTCAGCTGGTGAGAAGGGGGCGTCTTCAACCTTTTCCATCGACAGGCGCTCGGGCGCGTAGGTCAGGTTGGGGCTTTCGGTGTTCAGCAGCGAGTAGTCGTTGCCACGGCGCAGCTCCAGCGTGACGGTGCCGGTGACGGCGCGGGCCACCCAGCGCTGGGCGGATTCGCGCAGCATGATGGCTTGCGGGTCGAACCAGCGGCCCTGGTACAGCAGACGACCCAGCTTCAGGCCGTTGAGGCGGTACTGCTCGATGGTGTCTTCGTTGTGGATGCCGGTGACCAGGCGTTCGTAGGCGATGTGCAGGAGGGCCAGGCCGGGGGCCTCGTAGATGCCTCGGCTCTTGGCTTCGATGATCCGATTCTCGATCTGGTCACTCATGCCCAGGCCGTGACGGCCACCGATGCGGTTGGCTTCCAGGATCAGTTCGACGGGGTCATTGAACTGGATGCCATTGAGAGCCACGGGCTGGCCTTCTTCGAAAGTCACGCTGACTTCTTCGCGCTTCACCTCGACATCGTCGCGCCAGAAGGCCACACCCATGATGGGGTTGACGATGCGGATGCCGCTGTTGAGGTTTTCCAGGTCCTTGGCTTCGTGGGTGGCACCCAGCATGTTGGAGTCGGTCGAGTAGGCCTTTTCAGCCGACATCTTGTAGCCGAAGCCTTCGGCGGTCATGAAGGCCGACATCTCGGCGCGGCCACCGAGTTCGTCGATGAACTTCTGGTCCAGCCAGGGCTTGTAGATCTTCAGGGCCGGATTGGTCAGCAGGCCGTAGCGGTAGAAGCGCTCGATGTCATTGCCCTTGAAGGTGCTGCCGTCGCCCCAGATGTTGACGTCGTCTTCCTTCATGGCGGCCACCAGCATGGTGCCGGTCACGGCGCGGCCCAGCGGGGTGGTGTTGAAGTAGGTCACACCCGCGGTGGAGATGTGGAAGGCGCCGGCCTGCAGGGCGGCAATGCCTTCGTGGGCCAGTTGGGTGCGGCAGTCGACCAGGCGAGCCTGCTCAGCGCCATAGAGCTTGGCCTTGCGCGGGATCTCTTCGTAGTCGGGCTCGTCGGGTTGGCCCAGGTTGGCCGTATAGGCATAGGGCAGGGCGCCCTTTTTCTTCATCCACAACAGCGCGGCACTGGTGTCCAGGCCGCCGGAGAAGGCGATACCGACTTTTTGCCCCAGGGGCAGGTCTTGCAGAATGGTGGCCATGTTCGGTCCTAGTGGGTGGATCAGCCGAAATGGCAGATGTAGTGGTAAGCCTCGGTCACGCGGATCTCGAACGAGGAGTTGCCGGGGACCTTGAACGATTCGCCCGCGCCTGCCTTGACCCATTCCGTGCTGCCAGCCAGCTTGTATTCGCACGAGCCGCCCACGCCTTCCATGATTTCCGGGGCGCCGGTGTTGAAGGTCAGCGTGGCGGGCAGGATCACGCCGACGCTTTTCTTGGTGCCGTCGGCCAGGGCGAAGCCGTGGCTCACGCACTTGCCGTCAAAGTAGACGTTGGCTTTCGTGGTCAAGGCCACGTTCTGGATGGTTTCAGTGGTCATGGAGGTGAATCCGTTGGAGGTGAGGCCACAAGCCGACCTGCAGGCGTTGCGCAAGAAGTCGAATTCGGGCAAACCTCGATTTTAGGCCACGCCGCGGGCCTGTGCCCGGGCGCGCAGACTCACTGCCGTGCCCATCGCGCATCGCGCATCAGTGGGCCGGGTAGGGTTGGGGCGTGTTGTTGTAGACCGGCGCCGTCACGGGCTGCGGGCCCGAGGCCGGGTAGCCGGGGTGGCTGACACGGCCATTGATGACCGGGCTCACCTGCACGGGCAGGTACTGGCCAGGGTCGTTGGGCATCTGGACCGTGTACTGGCGACCAGCGTATTCGTAGGTCACGTTGTAAGCCACGGTCCGGTTTTCATAGACCGTCTGGGTGCTGCAGTTCTGGACGTTGCGCACCTGGGGCTGGCTGGGGGCCTCAATCGAATTGCCAAGCAAGGCCCCCCCGAGCACACCGATCACCGTGGCCACGGCCTTGCCGCTGCCGCCGCCCACCGCATTGCCCACGGCACCGCCGGCCACGGCGCCCATGGCCGCACCGGCCCCTGAGGTGGTGCCGGGGGTGGCGACTTGCTGGTTGGTGCAGACCTGCTGGGGCACCGCCACCTGCTGAATGATGGGGGTGGTGGAGACCACTCGGGCCATTTCCTGGGCCGACGCTGCGCCGGCCAACAGAGCGGTGCTCAAGAGGGCCAGGCCGAAGACAAAGGGCTTGTTCATGGAAAACCTCAGTTCAAGTGTTGTTTGCTGAACGCTTGGGGGCGCTTCAGGGTTGACCCGCAGTCTAGAGAGCGGGTTCCTGAGGTGTGTCGGCGCGGCTGTAAATGGATGTAACAGGACGTGAGGCCCGACTCAGCGGCTACGCTGCGTCCAGGCTTCGGCCTTGAAGCCCACCGTGAAGCGAGGTTGGGCCTGGGGGCCCCAGTCAACGACGGGGCGCTTGATCACGCTGGGTTGCTGCAGCATGAGGGCGCGGGCGCCGGCATCGTCCTGGACCGTGGCTTGCAAGGCTGGTTCCAGCTTGCGCAAGGTGGTGCCTTGGCGGTTCACCAGCTTGTCCCAGCCCAGGGCCGGTAGCCAGGCGTCCAGCTCGGCCTCGGGCACGCCTTGTTTCTTGAAGTCATGAAAGTCGAATGCCAGCCCTTGCTCGGTGAGCCATTGGCGGGCTTTCTTGACGGTGTCGCAGTTGGGGATGCCGTAGACGGTGATCTTGGGGTGATTCATGGGCCGAGATGATGCAGCAGGCCGTGCTGCGCGACAATCCTGGGTCTTATGAGAAATCCCCTGCCTACCACCCTGGACGCCTGGCTGACCCATTGCGAGCGGCTGCACCCGAAAAACATTGAGATGGGTCTGGACCGCGTGCGCGAGGTGGCGCGTCGCATGGACCTGCGTTTTGACGTGCCTGTGATCACGGTGGCGGGCACCAATGGCAAGGGCTCGACCTGTGCCATGCTGGAGGCCATCCTGCTGCAGGCCGGCTACCGTCCCGGTGTGTACACCTCGCCGCACCTGGTGCATTTTCAGGAACGCTGCCGGGTGCATGGCGAGATCGTCACGCCCGAAGCCCTGCTCCCGCACTTTGAGGCCGTTGAGCTGGCGCGCCTGCGGGGCGATGAGGTGTCGCTGAGCTATTTCGAGTTCACCACGCTGGCGATCCTGCGCTGCCTGTCGATGGCCGGGCTGGATGTGGCCATCCTGGAGGTGGGCCTGGGCGGGCGTCTGGATGCGGTCAACCTGATCGATGCGGACTGCGCCGTCATCACCAGCATCGACCTCGATCACATGGAGTACCTGGGCCACGACCGCGAGACGATTGGCCTGGAGAAGGCCGGCATCATGCGCACCGGTCGCCCGGTGGTGGTGAGTGACCCGCTGCCGCCGCAAAGCGTGCTGGATCGGGCGCTGGAGATCGGTGCTGATCTGTGGCGTTTCGGTACGGATTTCAATTTCTCAGGCGACAAGCTGCAATGGGGTTGGGCCGGCCGCGGGCGCCGTTACAGCGGTCTGGCCTACCCCGCCTTGCGCGGCGCCAACCAATTGGTCAATGCCTCTGGTGTGCTGGCGGCTTTGACGGCCTTGCGCGAACGCCTGCCCATCACAGCCCAGGCGGTGCGCAATGGGCTGGCCATGGTGGAGTTGCCCGGTCGCTTCCAGATCGTGCCGGGCCAGCCCACGCTGGTGCTGGACGTGGCGCACAACCCCCATTCGGTGGCGGCCTTGTCGGCCAATCTCGACGCCATGGGCTTCTATCCCTGTACCCATGCGGTGCTGGGAGCGATGGCCGACAAGGATCTGGGGCCCATGCTGGCGCGCATTGCTCCCTTGGTGGATCGCTGGTATTTCACCGACCTGCCGACCCCGCGCGCCGAGTCGGCCGCCGGGCTGCAAGCCAAGTGGCACGCACTGCAGATGGTGGCGGGCGGGCGACGTGAGGTCAGCACGGCCACCTTCCCGGATCCTCAGCAGGCCTTGGCGGCGGCCGTGGCCGCCGCAGACCCGGCTGATAGAATCGTGGCCTTTGGATCGTTCTTCACGGTGGGTGGTGTTCTCAAAGACGGCATTCCCCGCCTTCACGCCAAACATCTGGACGCCTGACGCCCACACTTCATGGCTTTTTTCAAGTTTCGCTGGCCCCTGGGGGGCGCTTCCAAAGGCCGTGACGAGCGGCCGCCGGCTTCATCGCAAGGTGACAGTGTGGAAGTGCTGCGCCGCCGCGCCCGCCATCGATTGATCGGTGCCGCCGTATTGGTCTTGGCTGGCGTGTTGGGCTTTCCGCTGCTGTTCGACACTCAGCCCCGACCGATTCCGGTGGACATCCCGATCGCCATCCCGGATAAGAACAAGTCGCCTGCGCTGGCTTTGCCGACGCCGCCGGTGACCGTCGGCAGCGTGTCTGATTCAGGCATCGGCCCTGACGAAGAGGTGGTGCCTTCCTCCAGCCCGCGCACAGAAACCCGAGCCGCCGCCAAACCGGCCGCTGAACCGCGCAAGGAAGCACCCAAGGTTGAGGCCAAGGCCGAAACCAGGCCCGAATCCAAGTCTGAGCACAAAGACAAGCCAGAGGCCCGCGCGGAGCGAAAGCCCGACCCCAAGCCGGAATCCAAACCCGAACCCAAGCCTGAAGCCCGGGCCGTGGCCAAGGCCGAAGCGAAGCCGGAACCCAAACCCGAAACCAGATCCGATGGCAAGGCTGCGGAGGACGCAGCCCGGGCGCGTGCCTTGCTCGAAGGCAAGAGTGCCGCTGAAGCGCCTCATGCACCTGCCGCCGCAGACAGTGCCCGCTTCATCGTGCAGGTGGGCGCCTTCAGTGATGCTGCCAAGGCTCGCGACGCCCGACTCAAGCTGGAAAAGGCAGGGCTGAAAACGTATACCCAGGTGATCGAGACCGGTGACGGCAAGCGCATTCGCGTGCGTGTGGGCCCTTTTGCGGGCAAGGCAGAGGCCGACAAAGCGGCCTCGCGCATCAAGTCACTTGATCTTCCAGCATCCATCCTGACCTTGTGAGCAGTGATGCATAAGGCTGACGGATGGCTGTAGCGGACATGGTCCTGCTGGCGGTGCTGGGGGTGTCCCTGGTGATCGGCGCCTGGCGGGGGTTGGTGTATGAGACGGTCTCACTGGCTGGATGGGTGGTTGCATTCATCGCCGGGCAGTGGTTTGCCCTGGACGCTGCGGCGTACTTGCCGCTCGGATCTGCTGATGGATCGTTGCGTTATGCGGCTGGTTTTCTGGTGGTGTTTGTGGCGGCCATCTTTGCCTCGGCGTTGGTGGCTTTCATGGCGCAGAAGTTGGTGGCGGCCATCGGTATGCGGCCCGCAGACCGCGCGATGGGGGCCTTGTTTGGCCTGGTTCGCGGGGCGGTATTGTTGCTCGCGGTGGCGGTGGTGATTCAGGTCACGCCGCTGCACGAGGGCGGATGGTGGCAGGAGTCAAAAGGTGCACCGGTGCTTGCGGCGGTGCTGGATGGTTTGAAGCCGGCGTTGCCGGCACAGTTTGGAAGATATCTTCCTTGATCGGGGTTTTGTCATGTGTGGAATCGTCGGCGTTGTCAGCAACGCCCCTGTGAATCAGCTTATCTATGATGCCTTGCTGCTGTTGCAGCACCGCGGCCAGGATGCGGCCGGCATCGTGACCCAGCAGGAGCGCAAATTCTTCATGCACAAGGCCAAAGGCATGGTGCGTGACGTTTTCCGCACCCGCAACATGCGGGCACTGCCGGGATCGGTGGGCCTGGGTCAGGTGCGTTACCCCACGGCCGGCAATGCCTACAGCGAGGAAGAGGCCCAGCCCTTCTACGTGAATGCACCTTTCGGCATCGTGCTGGTGCACAACGGCAACCTGACCAATGCCAAGACCCTGCGTTCGGAGCTGTTTTCCACCGATCACCGTCACACCAATACCGAAAGTGATTCGGAGGTGCTGCTCAACGTGTTCGCCCATGAGTTGGAACGCGCGACCCGCGGCTTGCCGCTGCAGGCTGAAGAGGTGTTCACGGCCGTGCGTGCAGTGCACAAGCGGGTCAAGGGTTCGTATGCCGTGATCGCCCTGATCGCGGGTCATGGCCTGCTGGCTTTCCGCGATCCTCACGGTATCCGTCCCTTGGCCATGGGCCGCAGTGCGGATGGCACCGTGATGGTGGCCAGTGAGTCGGTGGCCTTGGAGGGCACAGGCCATGTGTTCGAGCGCAACGTCGAGCCGGGCGAGGCCGTGTTCATTGACCTGAAGGGTCAGATGTCGTCTCAGCAATGCGCCGACAACCCCAAGCTCAATCCCTGCATTTTTGAATTTGTCTACCTGGCTCGCCCTGACTCGGTGCTGGACAATATTTCGGTCTACCAGGCCCGCCTGAACCTGGGTGAGAGCCTGGCCAAGCGGGTGGTTTCCACGGTGCCCCCGAGTGAGATCGATGTGGTCATTCCGATCCCCGAGTCCAGCCGGCCCAGCGCCACCCAACTGGCACACCTCTTGGGTATCCCTTACCGCGAAGGGTTCGTCAAGAACCGCTATGTTGGCCGCACTTTCATCATGCCGGGCCAGGGTGTGCGCAAGAAGTCGGTGCGCCAGAAGCTCAATGTGATCGGCAGCGAGTTCAAGGGCCGCAACGTGCTGCTGGTCGATGATTCGATCGTTCGCGGAACCACCAGCCGCGAGATCGTGCAGATGGCACGCGATGCTGGCGCCAACAAGGTTTACATGGCCAGCGCAGCTCCGCCGGTGCGTTATCCGAATGTGTACGGCATTGACATGCCCACCAGCTCTGAACTGGTGGCCCATGACCGCACAGTCGAAGAGGTGCGCCAGATCATCGGCTGCGACGCCCTGATCTACCAGGATGTGGATGGCATGAAGGCCGCCATCGGCTCTCTCAACAGCAGCATCAGCGGCTTCGATGCCTCGTGCTTTGACGGCGTTTACGTGACCGGCGACATCACCTCTGACGACATCGCCCGCCTCAACGAGAACCGTGTGGGACAGGAAGAAGGCGAGCCCGATACCTCGCGCTTGGCCTTGCCCAACGCCCAGGAGGCCTGAGCCCGCCAAGGCCTTTTTTGCCCTTCACCTCGCCCTGGCCACTTCGGTGGCCAGTGGCCTTTTAGAACTGAACACCATGACCACCGTTTCCCCCACTGTGCGCACGCGTTTCGCGCCTTCGCCAACCGGCTTCATCCACCTGGGCAACATCCGCTCGGCGCTTTATCCTTGGGCCTTTGCCCGCGCCAACCAGGGCGTGTTCGTCTTGCGCATCGAAGATACCGACCTGGAGCGCTCCTCCCAGGCCGCGGTCGATGTGATCATTGAAGGCATGAAGTGGCTGGGCCTGGACCATGACGAGGGGCCGTTCTACCAAATGCAGCGCATGGCGCGCTACAAGGAAGTGCTGGCTCAGTTGCAGGCTGCTGGCCACGTCTACCCGTGCTACATGAGTGTGACGGAGCTGGATGCGCTGCGTGAACGTCAGATGGCGGCCAAGGAAAAGCCGCGCTATGACGGCACCTGGCGTCCGGCACCTGGCAAAACCCTGCCCCCGGTCCCCGAGGGGGTGCAACCGGTGCTGCGCTTCAAGAACCCCCAGGAAGGTTCTGTGGTGTGGGAGGACAAGGTCAAAGGGCGCATCGAGATCAGCAACGATGAATTGGATGACCTGGTGATTGCCCGTCCCGATGGCACGCCGACCTACAACTTCTGCGTGGTGGTTGACGACATCGACATGGCGATCACCCACGTGATCCGTGGTGATGACCACGTGAACAACACGCCGCGCCAGATCAACATCTTCCGTGCGCTGGGCCAAGAGCCCCCGGTGTATGCCCACCTGCCCACCGTGCTCAATGAGCAGGGTGAAAAGATGAGCAAGCGCAACGGCGCCAAGCCGGTGACCCAATACCGTGACGAGGGCTACCTGCCCGATGCCATGGTCAATTACCTGGCGCGACTGGGTTGGTCGCATGGTGACGATGAAATTTTCAGTCGTGAGCAGTTCCTGGGCTGGTTCAGTCTGGATCACCTGGGGCGCAGCGCCGCCCAGTTTGACGAGGCCAAGCTGCGCTGGGTGAATGCACAGCATCTCAAGGCACTCGATGATGCGACCCTCGCTGGCTTGGTGTTGCCCTTCGCTGCCAAACTGGGCTTGTCGGGCCTGGATGATGGTCGCCTGCCGGCCATCTGCGGCCTGTTCAAGGATCGTTGCGACACTTTGGTGGCCCTGGCCGACTGGGTGAAGGTGTTCTACGCTGAAGAAGTCAGCCCCCAGGCCGACGAACTGGCCAAGCACGTCACGGATGCGGTGCGCCCAGCGCTCCAGGCGCTGGATGCCCGTCTGCAGGTCTGTGCCTGGGACAAGCCTTCAATTTCCGCGGCCATCAAGGAAACACTGACCGAATTTGGCCTTAAGATGCCGCACTTGGCGATGCCAGTGCGTGTTCTCACGGCTGGTACGGCGCATACGCCGTCGGTCGATGCACTGCTTGAATTGCTCGGTCGAGAAAAAATTTCGCTGAGATTGCGAAACGCCTAAAAATGTGACTATAATTTGAGGCTCAGGAGTTAACGACATAAATAAAACGATGTTGAAGACAAATGAGCTAACTTGAAGTTAGATCAAGCTAGATGTGGGGGTATAGCTCAGCTGGGAGAGCGCTTGCATGGCATGCAAGAGGTCATCGGTTCGATCCCGTTTACCTCCACCAC
>NZ_JBWKOU010000004.1:406029-483727 GCF_059416245.1 Curvibacter sp. GW821-FHT09D12
TTGGGGGTATAGCTCAGCTGGGAGAGCGCTTGCATGGCATGCAAGAGGTCATCGGTTCGATCCCGTTTACCTCCACCAATTTCGGTTAGTCCAAGGTTTGACCCTATCGTCTAGAGGCCTAGGACATCACCCTTTCACGGTGAGTACCGGGGTTCGAATCCCCGTAGGGTCGCCAAGTTTGCAGCACTTGGCTCTGTTCGCAGAGCGCAAAAGCTGTCTGCCAGGAGTGGTAGTTCAGTTGGTTAGAATACCGGCCTGTCACGCCGGGGGTCGCGGGTTCGAGTCCCGTCCACTCCGCCAAACCTGAAAAGGGTCACAGATTCGTCTGTGACCCTTTTTTTATTTCTGCTGTTCTATCGACGTGACCCTTCAGTGCTTGATGCTGGCCTGCGCTGATGGCATGCCATCCAGCGCAGCGACTTTTGTTGAGTCGTTCAGGCCGGATTGCTTGGTTACCCGGTCTGGCAGGCAAGCCACTCAGCGTGGGGCCAGGCGAATCGCACCGTCGAGTCGGATCACTTCACCATTGAGCATGTCGTTCTCAATGATGTGCTGGGCCAGGCGGGCGTAGTCATTGGGTGTGCCCAAGCGAGAAGGGAAGGGCACGCTGGCGGCCAGGGCATCTTGCACTTCTTGTGGCATGCCGAACAGCATGGGGGTGCCGAAAATGCCTGGGGCGATGGTCATGTTGCGGATGCCATTGCGTGCCAGGTCGCGCGCGATCGGAAGGGTCATGCCGACCACGCCACCCTTGGAAGCGCTGTACGCAGCTTGGCCGATCTGCCCGTCGTATGCCGCCACAGAAGCCGTCGAGATGAGCACCCCACGTTCTCCGGTGGATTCGGGTTCGTTCTTGCACATGGCATCGGCCGCCAGGCGGATCATGTTGAACGTGCCGACCAGGTTGACCATGATGGTCTTGGAGTAGACGGCCAAGGCGTGGGGGCCATTTTTGCCAACGGTCTTTTCAGCGGGGGCGATGCCTGCGCAGTTCACCAGTCCCACCAACTTGCCCAAAGAGGTGGCTTTGGCCACCACGGCTTGGCCATCGGCCTCCTGGCTGACGTCGCATTTGACAAAGGCACCACCGATTTCGCGTGCCACCGCTTCGCCTTTGTCGGCTTGCATATCGGCAATGACCACGGTTGCGCCGTTGGCAGCCAGCATGCGTGCTGTGCCTCCGCCCAAACCCGAGGCGCCGCCCGTGACGATGAAAACCCGATCCTTGATCTGCATGTTGTCTCCTTGATGGGAAGTGATGAGTGACGTTTACGTAAACGTCAATTATGGCATTGCCAACCCTGCGGGCAAGTTCTTGACGGCACAATGCCGGGCTTGCCCTGATGACGCGTCCTGTGCGCTTGATGGGCTCGTTTGCATCTGTTCGTTTTGAATCTTTCCATGAAATCTGTCTTGAATGCCTTGATGCAGGCCGTGCCTGCGCGCGCCCGTTGCGGGGTGCTCGGCCTGTGTGCCGCGCTGTTGCTGGCCGCCTGTTCGACGGCGCCTGAAATCAAACCAGGCACTGCCCGCAGTGACGGCAGCACTTTGCCTGTGCCGCCCGCTGTCCCAGAGCCGCCACCCCGTCCTCCCCTGAAGGTCGGTCTGGCTTTGGGAGGGGGGGCGGCCCGCGGTTTTGCCCACATTGGCGTGATTCAGGTGCTGGAAGAAGCGGGCATCAAGCCTGATCTGGTGGTGGGTACGTCGGCGGGCAGTGTTGTGGCCGCGCTTTATGCCAGCGGCAAGACCGGGCCCCAGATGCAGCAGGTGGCTGAAACCATGGAAGAAGCGGCTATCACCGACTGGACGCTGCCCTTGTTCAGCCGGGGCATGCTCAAGGGCGAAGCCCTCGCACGGTATGTGAACGGCTTGCTGGGCAATCGCTCGATCGAGGACATGAAACTGCCGCTGGGCGTTGTGGCGACCGATCTGCAGACCGGGCAGGGCGTGTTGTTCCGCCGAGGTAACACAGGCACGGCGGTGCGTGCATCAAGTGCTGTGCCGTCGGTCTTCCAGCCGGTGAGCATTGGGGGTCATGATTATGTGGATGGCGGGCTGGTGTCGCCTGTGCCCGTGCGCTACGCCCGGCAGATGGGGGCCACCTACGTGGTGGCTGTGGACATCTCCAGCCCGCCTGAGGGCAATCAGGCCAATGACTCGCTGCAGATCCTGCTGCAAACCTTTGCCATCATGTCCAAGAGCATCAACAACTGGGAGCTCAAGGAGGCCGACCTGGTGGTTCGGCCGGCATTGTCGGGCGTGAAGAGCGCCGATTTTGGCGCTCGTCGCCGCTCCATTGAGGCAGGCCGTCTGGCCATGCAGCAGGCTTTGCCAGGCTTGAAGGCGGCGTTGGCAATGGCCCGTCAGCCCTGAATGGTGTTGCTGCGGGAGGGATCAATGCACAAAAAAAGCCCAGTCACTGACTGGGCTTTGAATGGATCCCTGAGCCGAAGGCATCGAAAAGACCCGAGGAGACAACTGCGAAACCAGGCTCCGAATTCTGTGGTCCCGCTGGCTTGCGCCAGCGGAGAACCATCAACGCTTCTTGGCAGCGGTGGTGCCGGTCTTGGCGGCGTTCACAGCGGTGGCAGCCACGGCGTTGAAGTTGGCTTCAGCCACGTCGGAAGCTTGCTTGACGGCCTTTTGCACCGATTCAAAAGCGTTGTTGGCAGCAGCCACAGCGCTCTTGATCACGGCCACGGCGGTTTCAGAGCCGGCGGGGGCGTTCTTGGAGGCGTTGTCCACCAGACCCACGAACGACTTTTGAACTTCGCTGGTCTTGGATTCGACGGCCTTGCCGAACTCGGCGCCGGTGCCCGAAGCGATGTCGTACAGATGACGGCTGTAAGCAGCGGTCTTCTCAGCCAGGGGCTGGAACAGGCTGGCTTGCAGAGCCAGCAGTTCTTGGGCGTCCTTGACGTTCAGCACGGCTTGGGTGTGGCTGGCGGCTTCTTGCAGAGCAGCGCGCGAGGCGGTCACGTTCAGTTCAACCAGCTTTTCGATGCCTTCGAAAGCCTTGGTGGTCAGGCCGAACAGGGTTTCAACGTTGGCCTTGTGAGCAGCCAGGATTTGTTCAGTGGTCAGAGACATAGGGACTCCTATTAAAAAATGTGAATTGGAATTTCCTCTGCCCTGAACCGACTTAGTCATGTTGCAGTGCAGCATGGGTTGAAGTATGCGGGTGCTAATTCGCCTTGGCAAGTGTTTTTTGCTGCGTTGCAACAATTTAGATCTCATTTTCTAATTACTCACATCGGACACCAACGTTTCATGCAAGCCTTCTACGCGGATCACTTTGTCCTGCCATTGCCCGAAGGGCACCGCTTCCCAATGCAGAAATATCGCTTGCTCAGGGACCGTCTGGTGGACGAGTTGCCCGAGGTGGTGCTGTGCGAGGCACCTCGGGCGACCGATGGCGAACTGGCCCTGGCCCACGATCCGGCCTATGTCGACGCCGTGCAGACGGGCAGCCTCTCGGCGGCGGCTCAGCGCGAGATCGGTTTTCCCTGGAGCGAGGCCATGGCCGAACGTTCGCGTCGCTCGGTCGGTGCCACGGTGGCCGCCAGCCGCATGGCTTTTTCGGAGGGCATTGCCGCCAACCTGGCCGGGGGGACGCATCACGCCGGGGTGGCGCAGGGCGGCGGGTTCTGTGTGTTCAACGATCTGGCGGTGGCCGCCCGTCTGATGCAGGCCGAATGGTTCCGGCGCTCCAGGCGCGCACTGCAGGTGCTGGTGATTGATCTGGATGTGCACCAGGGCAATGGCACGGCGGCCATTTTTCGGGACGATCCGACGGTCTTCACCCTCTCGCTGCACGGCGAAAAGAACTTTCCGTTTCGCAAGGTTCCCGGAGATCTCGATGTGGACCTGCCAGACGGCTGTCGCGACGATGAGTACCTGCAGGCCCTGGAGCACGCCTTGCAGGAGGTGGAACACCGCTTTGATCCGGGTTTTGTGCTGTACCTGGCCGGTGCCGACCCACATGAGGGCGATCGTCTGGGGCGCCTCAAGTTGAGCCATGATGGTCTGGAGGCCCGTGACCGCAGGGTGTTCAGCTGGGCTTTCGAGCGTGGCCTGCCCCTGGCCTTTGCCATGGGCGGTGGTTACGGCCACGATCTGCAGACCACAGTCCGTGCCCAGTTCAACACTTACCATGTGGCTGCGCAATTTCATGCGCGCTGGCAAAATCGTCGGCGATGAACACCGATGCCAACCCCACCGCTGCGGCCCGGCCCAGCCCTGAGCCCCGCAGTGCCTACGCCGCCTTTCGCACCATCACCACCCGCTGGATGGACAACGACGTTTACGGCCACGTCAACAACGTCGTCTACTACAGTTGGTTTGACACCGCGGTCAACGCCTACTTGATCGAGCAGGGGGTGCTCGACATCCATGCCGGCAGCACCATCGGTCTGGTGATCGAGACCCAGTGCAACTACTTTGCGCCCCTGGCTTTCCCGCAGAACATCGAGGCTGGCATCCGTGTCGCCCGGCTGGGCAGCTCCAGTGTGCGCTATGAGGTGGGCTTGTTTGCCGAGGGCGAAGCCTTGTGTGCGGCCAAGGGGCATTTTGTGCACGTCTACGTCGACCGGGAGACCCGCCGTCCGGTGCCTGTGCCCGAGCCCTTGCGTGCGGTCCTGACTGGCTTGAAGCGTTGAGGGACGGCAGAGTCGCCGCAGGCATTCGCCGCTCGGCAAGCCTGCCTTTGCCCATCGCGCAGGCCCACTCGGCGCAGGCTCTCCTGCAGGTGCCACAATGAGGGTTGGCAAGGGCCTCGAGCCCCTCAAGACAACAGAGACAGATTCCCCGCTGTGCACCGTGGCCTTCCACCCGGCGCACCCCGAACCGCTGCGGCAGGCCAGCCGCGACACACCATGATCATCACCAGCCTTCTCGACACCGACCTGTACAAGTTCACCATGATGCAGGTGGTGCTGCACCAGTTTCCGGGGGCTCAGGTCGAGTACCGGTTCAAGTGCCGCAATCCTGGCGTCAACCTTGCGCGCTACGCCAACGAGATCCGCGACGAGATCCGCTCGCTGTGCAGCCTGCAGTTCCAGGATGCCGAACTGGCCTACCTGCGCTCGATGCGTTTCATCAAGAGCGACTTTGTCGATTTTCTGGGCCTGTTCCGGCTCAATGAAAAGTACATCACCATCACGCCGCTGCCCAGCGACGAGATCGACATCACGATCCGCGGGCCCTGGCTGCACACCATCCTGTTCGAGATCCCGGTGCTGGCCATCGTCAACGAGGTCTACTTTCGCAACACCCAGCCCGTACCCGACTTTCCGGAGGGGCGCCGCCGCCTCGACGTGAAGATCGCCCAGTTGCAAGGTGAAGGCCTGTCCAACCTCAAGATTGCCGACTACGGGACCCGGCGCCGCTTTTCGCGGGCTTGGCACGAAGAAGTGCTGCGCGTGCTGAACAGCCGCCTGAGTCATCAGTTCGCGGGCACCAGCAACGTGCTGGCCGCCATGCGCCTGGGCATCACCCCGCTGGGCACCATGGCCCACGAGTACCTGCAGGCCTGCCAGGCCCTGGGGCCACGTCTGCGCGACAGCCAGGTGTTCGGGTTCGAATCATGGGCCAAGGAATACCGTGGTGACCTCGGCATTGCGCTCAGCGACGTCTACGGCATCAATGCTTTCCTGCGCGATTTCGACATGTATTTCTGCAAGCTGTTCGATGGCGCACGTCACGACAGCGGAGACCCCTTCGCCTGGGGTGAACGCCTGATCGAACACTACCGCAACAACCGTGTCGACCCATGCACCAAGACCCTGATCTTCAGTGACGGCCTGACCATCCCGCGCACCATCGAGCTTTACCAGCAGTTTCGTGGCCGCTGCCTGTTGGCCTTTGGCATCGGCACCAACCTGACCAACGACCTGGGCTGCGAGCCCTTGCAGATCGTCATCAAGATGACCCGCTGCAACGGCCAGCCGGTGGCCAAACTGTCCGACAGCCCCAACAAGAACATGTGCGACGACGAGAAATACCTGGCCTACCTGCGCCAGGTGTTCGAGATCGCCCCGCCCTGAATCCACACGCCCACGGGGTGCTGGGCGGCCTTGATGCCTGGCCAGCACCATTTTTGCCCAACCGCCTGCCCGCAGCCCGCACGTTGATTGCCATGTCCAAACCCAAGATCCTGGTGGCCCGCGCCATCTTCCCTGAAACCCTGGAACGCCTCAGTGCCCATTTCGAGGTCGACGCCAACCAGGCCGATGTGCTTTTCACCCCGGAGGAGCTGAAGGCCCGCCTGGCCGACAAGCAGGGTGTGTTCACCACGGGCAGCGAGCGCATTGATGAGGGGCTGCTGGCCGCTTGTCCCGCCCTCAAGATCTGCGCCAACATGGCGGTGGGTTTCAACAATTTCGATGTCGACGCCATGACGGCCCGTGGCGTGCTGGGCACCAACGCTCCCGACGTGTTGACCGAGACCACCGCGGATTTCGGCTTTGCCCTGCTCATGGCCACGGCACGCCGCGTGACCGAAAGCGAGCACTTCCTGCGCCGTGGCGAGTGGACCCGCTGGAGCTACGACATGTTTGCCGGTACCGAAGTGCATGGCAGCACCCTGGGCATCATCGGCATGGGCCGCATCGGGCAGGGCATTGCCCGCCGTGGTGCTTTGGGTTTTGGCATGGACGTGATCTACCACAACCGTTCTCGCCTGTCGCCCGAGCTTGAAGCCGAGTGCAAGGCCCGCTATGTCGGCAAAGAAGAGTTGCTGCGCCGTGCCGACCACGTGGTGCTGGTGGTGCCCTACAGTGCCGCTTCGCACCACACCATCGGCGCGCCGGAACTGGCCTTGATGAAGCCCAGTGCCACGCTGATCAACATCGCCCGCGGCGGCATCGTTGACGATGCCGCGCTGGCTGTGGCCTTGCGTGAGCGCCGCATTGCGGCTGCCGGGCTTGACGTGTTTGAGGGCGAGCCCAAAGTGCACCCGGATCTGCTCACGGTGCCCAACGTGGTGCTGACGCCTCACATCGCCAGTGCCACGATCAAGACGCGCCGCGCCATGGCCGATCTGGCCGCCGACAACCTGATCGGCTACCTGGTGCACGGCAAGCCCCTGACCCCGCTGAACCCGGCCGTCTTGGGCGCCTGACCCCGGCAGCATGGTGGACCTGTTGATTTTCGGCGCCCTGTATGGGCTCCTGCTCGTCTTGCTGCTGGTGCTCCTGTTGCGCCGCCCCCCTCAGGCGGCCGAGGCGGTGTTGGAAGCCATCGCGGCCAGCGCCGAGCGCACCGAGCGTGAGCTGCGGCGTGAATTGGCGGACAGTGCCCGCGGCACCCGCCAGGAGCTGAGCCAGTCGTTGGCCACCTTCCAACAGACCCTGTTGCGCCAGGGTGCCGAGGCCACCCGCACCCAGAACGCCCAACTCGACGCCTTTGCCCAGCAACTCACCCTGCTGCAGAAATTGCTCACCGACACCCTCGCCCAGCAGGTGCAAGGCCTGAGCGAGGCCAACGCCCGTCGCCTGGGCGAGCTGCGCGCCACCCTGGAGGCCGCGCTGGCCCAGTTGCAGCAAAGCAATGCCGCCAAGCTCGACGAGATGCGTCAGACCGTCGACGAGAAGTTGCAAAGCACCCTCGAAGCCCGCCTGGGGCAGAGCTTCAAACAGGTGGCCGATCGGCTTGATCAGGTGCACAAGGGGCTGGGCGAGATGCAGACCCTGGCCCAGGGCGTGGGTGATCTCAAACACCTGCTCACCAACGTCAAGACCCGCGGCATGTTCGGCGAGGCGCAACTGGCTGCCCTGCTGGAGCAGGTGCTGGCCCCCGACCAATACGCCGAGCAGGTGGTTACCCGCCCCGGCAGCCGCAACCCGGTGGACTTCGCCATCCGCCTGCCCGGGCGGTCCGAGGATGGCGCGCCGCTGTGGCTGCCGATCGACGCCAAATTCCCCAACGAGGATTACGAGCGCCTGCTCGATGCCCAGCAGCGTGCCGATGCGCCCGCCGCTGAACTGGCTGCCCGGGCCCTGGAGCTGCGCATCCGCACCGAGGCGCGCTCCATCGCAGAAAAGTACATCGAGCCCCCCCACACCACCGACTTCGCCATCCTGTTCCTGCCCTCGGAAGGCCTGTATGCCGAAGTGTTGCGCCGCCCGGGCCTGATCGAGGTCTTGCAGCGTGAGCACCGCATCACGCTGGCCGGGCCCACCACACTGATGGCCATGCTCAATTCGCTGCAGATGGGGTTTCGCACACTGGCCCTCGAGAAGCGCTCCAGCGAAGTCTGGCAGGTGCTGGGGGCCGTCAAGACCGAATTCAACAAGTTTGGTGAGGTGCTCAGCAAGGTCAAGGAGCAGACCCAGACCGTGCTCAACACGTTGGACCGGGCCCAGACCCGCAGCAATGTCATGAACCGGGCCCTCAAGAAGGTCGAGGCCTTGCCCGACCCCGAGGCCGCGCGCTGGCTGCCTGAGTTGGCCCAGCCCGGTGCACTGCCGTCACCAGACGCACTGGATGGGGGAGGTGAGCCCTCTTGAAGCGTCGTCTCAACCAGGAACTGGCCCGGCTGATCACGGCCCAGGTCTGCATCCATGCCGCCATGGCGGGCATGCGCATGGCCACACCCTTGCTGGCCTTGCAACAGGGCTACAGCGCGGCCTCGGTCGGGGTGCTGCTGGCGCTGTTCGCTCTGACCCAGGTGTTTCTGGCCTTGCCCGCAGGCCGCTTTGCCGACCGCCATGGCCTGCACCGGCCCTTGGCCATCTGCGTGGGCGTGTCCTTTGCGGGATCGGCTGTGGCGGTCGCCTGGCCGCACTTTGCGTCTTTGTGCCTGGCGGCGCTGTGCACCGGGGGGGCCGCCGGGGCCGCCGTCATTGCCTTGCAGCGCCATGTGGGGCGCCTGGCCGAGGGGCCGACCGAGCTCAAGAAAGTCTTCAGCTGGCTGTCCTTGGGGCCGGCGGTGTCCAATTTTGTGGGGCCCTTCTTTGCCGGCCTGATGATCGATCACTTCGGCTATCGCGCCGCCTTTGGTCTGATGGCCTTCCTGCCCCTGATGTCCTGGTGGTGGTCGCGTTCGGTGCGGGCGCTGCCCGCCGTGGAGCCACCGCCTGAGCACCGCCAGCGGCCGGCCTGGGAGCTGTTGCGCGACGTGGGCTTCAGGCGCCTGCTGCTGATCAACTGGTGCCTGTCCTCTTGTTGGGATGTGCACACCTTTGTCGTGCCCTTGCTGGGCCATGAGCGCGGGCTCAGTGCTTCGGTGATCGGCACCATCCTTGGGGCGTTTGCCGTGTCGGCCTCGGGCGTGCGGATGTTGCTGCCCCTGTTTGCCGAGCGGGTGCACGAATGGGCCGTGATCATGACGGCCATGTTGACCACGGCCTTGCTGTTCGGGGTTTATCCGCTGCTGCAAGGCCCCTGGGCCATGGGCCTGTGCTCGGTACTGGCTGGCTTTGCCCTGGGTTCGGTGCAGCCCATGATCATGAGCACCCTGCACCAGATCACACCCCACGATCGCCATGGCGAGGCGCTGGGCCTGCGGCTGATGACCATCAATGCATCCAGTGTATTGATGCCCATGCTGTTTGGCTCAGCCGGCGCGCTGGTCGGGGTGGGGTCGGTGTTCTGGGCCTCGGGCCTGCTGGTGGGCGCCGGCTCCAAATTGGCGTGGGGCATGCGTGGCGGGCCACATCATCCCTGACGGATGGGGTGTCGTGGGGCTTCGAGCCCCCCGTCTGCCGCGCAAGCCCTGCAACTCAAAGCCCGTAAAAAGCCTGGATCTGCTGCCAGGCCTGCAGCGGCTCGTCGGCGAAATGGAACAAGGCCAGGTCTTCCGGTGAAATGGTGCCTTCTTCGACCATCACATCAAAGTTGATCAGGCGCTTCCAGTAATCGGTGCCGAACAACACGATGGGCACGGGCTTGGCCTTGCGCGTCTGCACCAGGGTCAGCACTTCGAACAGTTCGTCCAACGTGCCAAAGCCCCCCGGAAACGCCACCAGGGCCTTGGCGCGCATCATGAAGTGCATTTTGCGCAGTGCGAAGTAGTGGAACTTGAAGCACAGACTGGGTGAGATGTAGGGGTTGCCTTTTTGCTCATGGGGCAGGGCGATGTTCAGCCCCACGTTCAGGGCGCCCATGTCGTGTGCCCCACGGTTGGCGGCCTCCATGATGCCGGGGCCACCGCCAGTGCAGATGTAGAGCCGGTCTTCCTTGGGGCGCTTGTCGCTCTCGGCGGCGACCAGGCGGGCGAACTGCCGGGCCAGATCGTAGTAGCGTGAATTGCGCACTGCCTGAACGGCTCGGGCAATGGCCCGTGGTTCGCCAGCGGCCTGGGCCTTGTCGAGTGCTTCCTGGGCTTCGTCTGGGGCCAGGTAGCGGGCGCTGCCAAACACGACCACCGTGTTGTTGATGCCCTGGGCCGCATGGGCCAGGTCGGGCTTGAGCATCTCCAACTGGAAGCGGATCCCCCGCGTCTCGCGGCGCAACAGGAACTCCGGGTCTGCGAAGGCCAGACGGTAGGCGTCTTCGTCAAGCGAATAGCCGTTGTTGGCATGGTTTTGCAGTTCGGCCCAGGCATCAGCCAGGCGACGGTCATTGAGTTGGGTATTGGCTTCCA
This sequence comes from Curvibacter sp. GW821-FHT09D12, assembly GCF_059416245.1. Classification (NCBI taxonomy): domain Bacteria; kingdom Pseudomonadati; phylum Pseudomonadota; class Betaproteobacteria; order Burkholderiales; family Comamonadaceae; genus Curvibacter; species Curvibacter sp. GW821-FHT09D12. The sequence continues at coordinate 416,615 of NZ_JBWKOU010000004.1, forward strand.
TGGAGATTCATTGTGCCGCTGCTTTATGCGTTTTATGTGCAGTGCACAACGGTTTTTGCTTAGGCGCCACAGGGTGGTTGACTGCTATGCTGCCACCCATGACAAATGCGGCTGCAGGGGCCGGCGCTGCAGGCGCGCCCCGTTTTTCCGAGCTGTTGCAACAGCGCGCCTTCATCCGGTTCTGGTTCACGCGGCTCAGCGCCACCACAGGCAATCAGATGCTGATGGTGGCCGTGGGTTGGCAGATGTATGAACTGACGGGCCAGGCCTGGGACCTGGGCCTGGTGGGGCTGTACCAGTTTCTCCCCGCATTGCTGCTGACCCTGGTGGCCGGCCATGTGGCCGACCGGGTGCACCGGGCCCGCATTGTGGCCGCCTGCGTGCTGGCGCAGGGCCTGGTGGCTGCTGTGCTGGTGGTGGCCACGTTGGGTGGCTGGGTCAGCCGCGACTGGCTGCTGTGGCTGTCGGTGGTGCTGGGCACGGCGCGGGCCTTCCAGATGCCCGCCCAGCAGGCCCTGACCCCCGTGCTGGTGCCGCCGGCCATGCTGCCTCGGGCCATGGCTTTTTCGTCAGCCGGCATGCAGGCAGCCATCATTGGCGGGCCCGCACTGGGCGGGGTGATCTTTGTGGCCGGCGCCACCGCGGTGTACCTGTGTTGCGCGGCCCTGTTCGCCTTGGGCATCGTGCAGATCCTGCGGGTGCACTATGAGCACGACCCGCCGCCCCAGGAGCCGGTGTCCTTGGGCACGCTGATGGCCGGGGTTCGTTTCATCTGGGAGCGCAAGGTGGTGCTGGGGGCGGTGTCACTCGACCTGTTTGCGGTGCTGCTGGGGGGTGCTGTGGCCCTGTTGCCGATCTATGCCAAAGACGTGTTGCACGTCGGACCCTGGGGGCTGGGCCTGTTGCGTGCGGCGCCCGCAGCCGGCGCCCTGCTGATGTCGGTGCTGCTCACGCGCTGGCCCATGGACCGCCATGTGGGGCGCAAGCTGTTGCTGGCTGTGGCGGTGTTCGGTCTGGCCACGCTGGTGTTCGGTGTGTCCACCAGCCTGTGGCTGTCGCTGGCGGCGCTGGCGGTCTCCGGTGCTGCAGACATGGTCAGCGTGGTGGTGCGCCAGACCCTGGTCCAACTCGAAACCCCGGACGCCATGCGCGGCCGCGTGAGTGCGGTCAACTCGGTCTTCATCGGGGCCAGCAACCAACTGGGCGAATTCGAATCGGGGGCCACGGCTGCCTTGCTGGGCCCGGTGGGTTCGGTGGTGCTGGGCGGGGTGGGCACCGTGCTGGTGGCCGCTTTGTGGTTCAAGGGCTTTCCGCAACTGGCGCAACGTGACCACATGCAGGCCCGTCGCTGAGTACCGCTGTTTTCACCGTCAACAAGGGTTTTGAACATGAACGATTCCAAGCAGTCTGCGGCACCGTTGTTCGAGGTGCTGCCACGCGATCTCAGCGCCTATCGGCAAGGCAATGTGGGCATTGACTATGTGCACCGCTTCGAGTCGGGCCGCCCTGGCCCGCACGTGCTGATCAATGCCCTGACGCACGGCAATGAGTTGTGCGGCATGGTGGCCGCCACTCATTTGCTGGACAGCGGCGTGCGGCCTCTGCGGGGCACGCTGACGGTGTCGTTTGCCAACGTCGCCGCCTACGAGAGCTTCGACATCGAACGCCCCTTCGACAGCCGCCAGTTGGTGCACAACCTCAACCGCGTCTGGTCGGCCGCCGAGCTGGAGGGCCGCGAGGACAGCCCCGAGTTGCGCCGGGCCCGTGAGCTGCGGCCGGTGGTGTCTGCCGCTGACCATATTCTGGACATCCACTCGACCAGCCAGGATGTGCAGCCCTTCTGGGTGTACCCCGCCTATGCGCGCAATGCTGAAGTGGCCTTGGCCGTGGGCTTGCCGCCGGTGCACATGGTGATGCCCAGCGGCCTGGGTTCGGGCACCCCGCTGATCCAGCACGGGCGCCACGGCGAGGCGGCCAGCGATGCCGGCGCTGCCTTGGTGGTGGAATGCGGCCAGCACTTTCGGCAGTCGGCTGCCGACACCGCCACCGCAGCGGCCCTGGGCTTTCTGGCCCATTTCGGCCTGGTCGAGGCCCCCAACGGGGCCGCCCGCGAACGGCCCACCCCCCGGCGCTTCGAATTGCTGCAGACCTGCCTGGTGCAGACCTCTGATTTCGCCTTCACGCGGCCCCTGGTCGGTTTTGAAAGCTTTGCCCAGGGTGAACTGATCGCCCGCGATGGCCCGCACGAAATACGGGCCCTGTGCGATGACTGCACCGTGATGATGCCCACCCGGGCCCCGGTGGTGGGGCGCGAAGCGGTGTACCTGACACGCCCCCTCTGAGGGGCGCCTCAACGGCCTTTCTGCAGGGTGAACTGCGCCATCGAAGCGCTCAGGCGGGTGGCCTGCTCGGTCAGGCTCTGAGCGGCGGCGGCGCCTTGTTCGACCAACGCGGCGTTCTGCTGGGTCATCTGATCCAGTTCGCCGATGGCTGAACTCACCCGGTGCAGTTCCTGCGTCTGCTCGGCGGTGGCGGCGCTCACTTCGGCCATCAGTGCGCTCACCTGCTGCACGCTGGCCACCAACTCATTCATGGTGCTACCCGCTGTGCCGACCAGGGTGGTACCGTCGCGCACCTTCTCGACGCTGGCACCGATCAGGTGCTTGATTTCGTGGGCCGCCGCGGCGCTGCGCTGGGCCAGGCTGCGCACCTCACCGGCCACCACGGCAAAGCCGCGGCCTTGTTCACCGGCCCGGGCGGCCTCGACGGCGGCGTTCAAGGCCAGGATATTGGTCTGGAAGGCAATGCCGTCGATCAGCCCCACGATTTCACCGATCTTCTGGCTGCGGGCCTGGATTTCGTTCATGGTGCCCACCACCTGCTGCACCACCGCCCCTCCGCGCCCGGCCACCTCGGTGGCAGCCCGCACCAGCGCCGTGGCCTGGTGGGTGTTCTCGGCATGGGTGCCGACCATGTGGCTGAGCTGGTCCATGCTGGCGGCGGTTTGTTGCAGCCGGCTGGCGGTGTGCTCGGTGCGTTGGCTCAGGTCCTGGTTGCCCAGGGCCACTTCAGCACTGGCCGTGTGGATGGACTCGCCCGCATCGCGCACTTCCACCACCACCTGGTTGAGGGCGCCCACCATCCGGTTCAGGGCTTGCAGCAGGCTGCCGATCTCGTCCTGGCGCTGGTGGTCCATGCGCACGGTCAGGTCGCCCGCAGCCACGCGGGCCGCGGCGCGCGAGGCCTCGGCCAGCGGCTGCACGATGGAGCGGCGCAGCAGCCAGGCACAGGCCGCAGCCAGCAACAGCACTGCTGCAACGGCGATGGCGCTGATCCATTGGGCGCGTTGGGCGTTGGCGATCATGCTGTCGGCATCGGCGCGCGCGCTGGCTTCCGACAGGCTCAGCAAGGTGTCCAGGCTGGTCAGGTAACTCTTCAGCACGGCCGCGTGATCGCTGATTTCCTTCTGGCTGATCACCTTGGACTCCAATGCGTTCTGCACCAGTTGTTGGCGCAGTTGCACATAGGCTGTCCGTTGCTTGAGGGCGCTCTCGACCGCCTGCTGGGTGGCGGCATCGGCACTGCCCGCCTGCTGCTGAATCGATTGGACCAGCGCATCGTCATGTTGCGCCTCGCTGCGCATTTCATTGGCCACCGGAAACACATCGTTCGAGCCCGTGGCCCGCAGCGCCAGTTCACCCAGCTTGATCGACTGGGTCTTCCAGTCGCGCACAGCGCGCTCCAGCGGCCAGCGTTGCTGGGCCAGACGCTGGGCCTGGGTGGTGGTGGCATCGCCGGTCAACCAGGTGGTTGCCCCCAGCAGGGCCACCGCCAGGCCCAGCAAGCCAAAGCTCAGGCCCAGCTTCTGGCCGATGCTGAAGCCATGGCGCGTGGTTGGGAGCGGCGGTGCTGAGGACCCCGGGTTGTGGCTCAAGGGGCTGTTGCCTGGCTCAGGGCTCAGGCGGGGGTGGGCGTGCGAGGCGATGAGTTGGGTCATGCGAAATCGGGCGGGAGGTGGGATGGAATCAACAAAAAAGAAACTGCCAGAACCATGCCAGGTGATGGGGGGGAGGGTCGTGGCTGGTGCCTCAAAGCAAACAGCCCCAGGTCGCCAGGGCAAGGCGACGCGGGGCTGTTGACCCAAGGCCGGGTGGGGGCCTATTTCTCTTTGCCCATCACCAGATCCGGCAGGATGGTGACGATGTCGGGGAACACTGTGATCAGCACGATGCACACCACCAGGCAGGCAAAGAAGGGGATTGCGGCCTTGGCGATCACGTTGCTGTCCTTGCCCGTCATGTTCTGCAACACGAACAGGTTGAAGCCCACCGGTGGCGTGACCTCGGCGATCTCAACCAGCAGCACAATGAAGATGCCGAACCAGACCAGATCGAAGCCCGCCTTCTGGATCATGGGCAGCACCACCGCGCTGGTGAGCACGATCATGCTGATGCCGTCCAGGGCCGTGCCCAACACCAGGTACACCACCACCAGCACGCTGATCAGCGCAAAGGGCGACAGGTGCATCGACTCGACCCACTCGGCCAGCTCGCGCGGGATGCCGGTGAACGCCATGGTCTTGGTCAGGAAGGCGGCGCCTGCCAGGATGAACATGATCATGCAACTGGTGCGCGTGGTGCCCATCAGCCCTTCCTTGAAGTTCTGCCAGGTCAGCGAGCGGCTCCACAAGGCCAGGCCCAGTGAGCCCATCACGCCGTAGGCTGCGCATTCGGTGGCGGTGGCATAGCCGGCAATCAGCACCCAGCAGATGAACACGATCAGGGCCGCACAAGGGATCAGGTTGCCCGATTGGCGCAGCTTCTGCATGAAGCTGCTGGGCGGGTCGGCTGCAGGCACCTTGTCGGGGTGGCGCAGGCTCCACCAGCCGATGTAGCCCGAGAACAGACCCATCAGCAAAAAGCCCGGCAGAAAGCCAGCCAGAAAGATGCGGATGATCGAAGCATCTGCCGCCACCGCGTACACCACCATGGTGATCGAGGGCGGAATCAGAATGCCCAGTGTGCCGGCCGTGGCCAGCGAGCCCAGGGCCAGCTTCTCGTCGTAGCCGCGTTTCATCAGTTCAGGCAAGGCCACTTTCGAGATCGTGGCGCAGGTGGCTGCAGACGAGCCGGACACCGAGCCAAAGATGCCGCACCCCAGGATGGTGGTGTGCATCAGGCGGCCGGGAACCCGGTTGAGCCAAGGGCGCAGGCCCTCGAACATTTCTTCGCTGAGCTTGGTCCGGAACAGGATTTCACCCATCCAGATGAACAGGGGCAGGGCCGCCAGCTCCCAACTGGCATTGCTTTCCCAGAAGGCTGAGAACAGGTTCTTGCCCGGCGCCGTGCTGGTGAAGAAAGCCTGACCGACCCAGCCGCAGATGGCCAGCGTCATGGCGATCCAGACGCCGCCCGACAGCAGCACCATCATGAGCAGCAGCAAGATGCCACCCACCATCAATATATCCATGTTGTACTTTCGTTATGGAGGGGGACGTGCTCAAACTTCGGACGAGAAGTCGCCGCGCGCATGGCGCTCTTCGACCTCGCGCACAAAGGTGGGCACGCCGCCGCGCAGCACGATCAGCAGTTCGTCCACCACGGCCACCAGCAGCAGCACCGAGCCGATGGCAAAGCTCATCTGCGGGATCCACATCGGGATGGGCAGCAGGCCTTGGGCAATGTCGTTGAACTCCCAGCTTTCGTAGGTGAACTGGCAGGCCGACCAGGCCAGGTAGGCCGTGGCCACCGAGCCGATCACCAGCGACAGGATCTCCAGCATGCGGCGCTGGCGGCTGGGTACCTTTTCCAGCAGCAGCGTCACACGCACAAAATCGCCGTGCTTGAAGGCATGGGGCATGGCAAAGAAGGCCGCAGCGGCACAGAACCAGGCCACCACGTCGTTCATGGCGCCGGTGCGCACGCCGAATTCACGCAGCACGCTCTGCGCGATCATCAGCACGCAGATCAGCGCGATGAAACTGGCGCCCAGGGCGCCACTGGCAAGGTAGAGGCGGTCGAGAAAGCGTCGCATCATTTCTTGGCCGCAGGGGCGGACTTGCGGTAGGCGGCAACAATGGCTTCACCGTCCGGGCCAGCCTTCTTGATCCAGTCGCTCAGCATGATGTCGCCCACCTGCTTGAGGTCAGCGGTCAGCTTGGCCGGCGGCGGCATGATCTTCATGCCCTTTTCGGCCAGGGCTTTTTTGTACCAGTCGTTCTTTTCCTGGCTCAAGGCCCAGCCGCGGGTCTCGGCTTCAGCGGCGGCCTTGGTCACCGCGGCCTGGGTGGCGGGGTCGAGGGCATCAAAGGATTTCTTGTTGACGATGATGGCGTCCTTGGGCAGCCAGGCCTGGGTGTCGTACCAGTACTTCAGGCTTTCGTAGGTCTTCGAGTCATAGCCCGTCGAGCCCGAGCTCATGTAGCTTTCAATCACGCCGGTGGCCAGGGCCTGCGACAGCTCGGCGGCCTGGATGGTCACGGGCTGGGCCCCGATCAGCTCAGCCACCTTGGCGGTGGCCGGGCTGTAGGCGCGCCACTTGATGCCGCGCAGGTCGGCCACCGAGGCGATCTCTTTCTTGGTGTAGATGCCTTGCGGGGGCCATGGCACGGTGTAGAGCAGCTTCATGCCCTGGGCATTCAGCAGCTTTTCCAGCACGGGCTTCTGGGCGTCATACAGGCGCTTGGATTCGGCGTACGACGAGGCCAGGAAAGGCACGCCGTCGGTGCCATAGATGGGGTTTTCGTTTTCGAAGTTGGCCAGCAGGATCTCACCGATCTGAGCCTGGCCCCCTTGCACGGCGCGCTTGATTTCGTTGGCCTTGAACAGCGAGGCATTCGCGTGCACAGTCAGCTTGAGCTTGCCGCCCGTGGCTTTGTCCACGTCCTGGGCAAAGTGGCTCAGGTTTTCGACATGAAAGTTGTTGGCGGGGTAGGCGGTGGGCAGATCCCATTTGGTCTGCGCCATGGTGGCGCCGGACGCCAGCACCAAACTGAGAGCCGTGAAAGAGAAATAGCGACGCTTCATGTGTGCTCCGGAAAAAAGTTTGACGTGAATGTAATCGGCCGGCAGATCGACATCATGGGGGTAATTACTTAATGTCAACAAAACGTTGGTAAATTGTCATGGTGCTGCCTACAATCTGAGCATGCAACATCAATGCCAACCGGGAGGATGACCATGACAGCCAAGCCCACCGCTTCCCCCGCAGGCGCCACCGAGCGCGCCCTCATTGTGTCCTCTGCGCATCTGGTTTCCGAGCAGAGCGCCGAGATGAGCGAGTTCGAGTTCGGGCTGGTGGTGGCTGGCAATGCATTCCACCGCTGGATCGTGCATTGCATGAGTGCCGCCGGGCTGAAGGACCTGACCCCGCTGGATGTGTTGGTGTTACATCACGTGACACATCGTGCCCGCAACAAGCGCCTGGCCGACATCTGTTTCATCATGAATGTCGAGGACACCCACCTCATCAACTACTCGTTGAAGAAGCTGCAGAACCTGGGGGTGGTGATGGCCAGCAAGAACGGCAAAGAAGTGACCTACGCCTGCACCGAAGAAGGGCTGGCCCGGGTGGCCCGCTACCGGGAGATCCGGGAGTCGTGCCTGATTGGTGCCTTGCAGGCCGACGATGCACTGAATCGGGACATCGGCGATCTGGCGCGGTTGCTGCGCGTGCTCTCGGGCATGTACGACCAGGCAGCCCGAGCGGCGGCCTCGCTGTGAACACCATGGCAGCGCCAAGACGGCTGGGCTTGATCCTGCTGGACACGCGCTTCCCGCGCTTGCCGGGCGACTTGGGGCGGCCCGACAGCTACCCCTGGCCCGTGATCACTCAGGTCGTGCCAGGCGCTGTGCCGGCCCAGGTGGTGTGCTCGGCGCAGGCCTTGCGTGACAGCGGGCTGGCTGAACGTTTTGTGGCAGCGGCGCGCCAATTGGTGGCTGACGGGGCGGATGCCATCACCACCAGCTGCGGCTTTCTGGTGCTGCTGCAGGCTCAGCTTCAGGCCTCGGTTCCCGTGCCGGTGCTGAGCTCCAGCCTGCTGGCCTTGCCCGCGCTGTTGGTCCGCCAGCCCCGTGTGGGGGTCTTGACCATCCGCGCCGATCGGCTGGGCCCCGAGCACCTGAGGGCCGCGGGGGTGCCTGCCGACCGCCTGGGCCACGTGGTCTTGCAAGACCTGCCCGAGGACGGGCATTTTGTGACCTCGATTCTGGGCAATGCCATCGCCCTTGACGAAGCCCGTGCCCGCCTCGAAGTGGTGCAGGCGGCGCAGGCTTTGCAGGCCCGGGCCCCGGATCTGCGCCAGGTGGTGTTGGAATGCACCAACCTGCCGCCCTATGCCCAGGCTGTGGCCGACGCCACAGCCTGGCAACTGAGTACCTTGCTGCAATCCCGTCGCCTGTTGGGCGATCGGGCGCTGGCGCAAGCCCCCTTCATCAACCCACTTGAAGCCGACTTCTGACCATGCAAGCCTCTGTCTCGACCCCTCCCCATCGCTGGCAATTCTGGATTGATCGTGGGGGCACCTTCACCGACATCGTGGCGCGCAAGCCACTGGCTGATGGGGGCTTTACCCTGGTCACGCACAAGCTGCTGTCTGAAAACCCCGAGCAATACCGCGATGCGGCAGTGGCGGGTATTCGCCATCTGCTGGGCTTGAAGGCCGGCGAGCCGATCACGCCCGAGCAGGTTGAATGCGTGAAGATGGGCACCACCGTGGCCACCAATGCGCTGCTGGAGCGCAAGGGCGAGCCCACGCTGCTGGTGACTACCCGGGGCTTTCGCGATGCCTTGCGCATCGCCTACCAGAACCGGCCGCGCCTGTTTGACCGCCACATCGTATTGCCCGAGTTGCTGTACACCGAGGTCATCGAAGCCGACGAGCGTGTGGGTGCTCAGGGTGAGCTGGTGCAGGCGCTCGACGAAGCCCGTCTGCGCGCCGACCTGCAGGCCGCTCACGACCGGGGGCTGCGCAGTGTCGCGATTGTCTTCATGCATGGGTACCGTTACACCGCCCACGAGAAAGCCGCCCAGGCCCTGGCGGCCGCGATCGGCTTCACGCAGATCAGCAGCTCCCACGAAACCAGCCCGCTGATGAAATTCGTCAGCCGTGGCGACACCACGGTGGTGGACGCCTACCTGTCGCCCATCCTGCGCCGCTATGTGGACCAGGTGGCCTCTGAAATGCCGGGTGTGCGCCTGTTCTTCATGCAGTCGTCGGGCGGTCTGACGGATGCCCACGTGTTCCAGGGCAAGGACGCGATCCTGTCCGGCCCGGCCGGGGGCATTGTGGGCATGGCCCGCACCGCCGGGCTGGCGGGGCACGACGATGTGATCGGTTTTGACATGGGGGGCACCTCCACCGATGTCAGCCACTTCCGGGGCGGCCTGCAAGGTGAATTTGAGCGCGAGTTCGAAACCCAGGTGGCCGGGGTGCGCATGCGCGCGCCCATGATGAGCATCCACACCGTGGCGGCTGGTGGCGGCTCGATCCTGCAGTTTGATGGCGCGCGCTTCCGGGTGGGCCCTGAAAGCGCCGGGGCCAACCCCGGCCCGGCCAGCTACCGCCGTGGCGGCCCCTTGGCCGTGACCGATGCGAACGTGATGGTGGGCAAGGTGCAGCCACGCTACTTCCCGTCGGTGTTCGGCCCGCAGGCCAACGAGCGGCTGGATGCCGAGGTGGTGCAGCAGCGCTTTGCCGAGCTGGCCCAGCGCGCCGGACGCACGGCCGAAGAGGTGGCCGAAGGCTTCATTCAGATCGCGGTACAGCAGATGGCCAATGCGATCAAGAAGATCTCGGTGGCGCGGGGCTATGACGTCACCCGCTACACCCTGCAGTGCTTTGGCGGTGCGGGCGGGCAGCACGCCTGCCTGGTGGCCGATGCCCTGGGCATGACTCGGGTGTTTGTGCACCCGCTGGCCGGTGTGTTGTCGGCCTATGGCATGGGCCTGGCCGACCAGAGCCTGATCCGCGAACAGGCGGTGGAATCGCGTCTGCAGGCCAAGGCCCTGCCCGACATCCAGGCCCGGCTGGACGCCCTGGCCCAGGGAGCTGAGACCGAGCTGGGCCGCCAGCAGGTCAGCGCTGGCGGCATCACCACCCACCGCCGCGTTCATGTGCGCTATGAGGGCAGCGATTCGGCCCTGGTGGTGGCATATAGGCCCGGCGACACGGCTGAGCAGACGCTGGCGGCCATCCAGGCGGGCTTCGAGCAGGCTTACCGGCAACGCTTTGCCTTCCTGATGGCGGGCAAGGGCCTGGTGGTCGAGGCCGTGTCGGTCGAATCGGTGGTGGCTGGCGATGCCCCTGCCGAGCCGCGCCATGCCCTGAACCCGGTGCGCGAGGTACCGCACCGCGAAACCGTGCGCATGTACTCGGGTGGCCAGTGGCACGATGCCGCCCTGGTGGTGCGTGAAGACCTGCGTCCGGGCGATGTGATCCCGGGGCCGGCCATCATTGCCGAGAAGAACGCCACCACCATCGTCGAGCCGGGTTGGGAGGCCGCGCTCACGGCCCTGGACCACCTGGTGCTGGAGCGCCGCGAGGCGCGGGCCATCACCTACGCGGCAGGCACCACGGCCGATCCGGTGCTGCTGGAAGTGTTCAACAACCTCTTCATGAACATCGCCGAGCAGATGGGGTTGCAACTGCAGAACACCGCCTATTCGGTGAACATCAAGGAGCGGCTGGATTTCAGCTGTGCCTTGTTCGATGCCGCAGGCAACCTGATTGCGAATGCCCCGCACATGCCGGTCCACCTGGGTTCGATGGGCGAGAGCATCAAGACCGTCATTCGCGAAAACGCCGGTCGCATGCAGCCCGGCGACGTGTATGCCCTGAACGATCCTTACCACGGCGGCACCCACCTGCCTGACGTGACCGTGATCACCCCGGTCTACCTGGGCCAGGCCGCCGACGAGCAGCCGCTGTTCTATGTGGGCTCGCGTGGGCACCACGCCGACATCGGGGGCATCACGCCCGGCTCGATGCCCCCGTTCTCGACCCGCATCGAAGAAGAGGGCGTGCAGATCAACAACTTCAAGCTGGTCGATCGTGGTGCCTTGCGCGAGGCCGAAATGGTGGCCCTGCTGCAAAGCGGCGAATACCCCAGCCGCAATCCGGCCCAGAACCTGGCCGACTTGAAAGCGCAGATCGCTGCCAACGAAAAAGGCGTGCAGGAGCTGCGCAAGATGGTGGCCCAGTTCGGGCTGGACGTGGTGCAGGCCTACATGGGCCACGTGCAGGACAACGCCGAAGAATCGGTGCGCCGGGCCATCACCCGCCTCAAGGACGGGCGCTTCACCCTGCCGCTGGACAATGGCGCCCAGATCGCCGTCAGCATCCGCGTGAACGGGGCCGAGCGCAGCGCCGAGATCGACTTCACCGGCACCAGTGAGCAGCAGATCAACAACTTCAACGCCCCCACGGCGGTCTGCATGGCCGCGGTGCTGTACGTGTTCCGGACCCTGGTGGACGACGACATCCCGCTCAATGCAGGCTGCCTGAAGCCGCTGAAGGTGATCATCCCCGAGGGCTCGATGCTGAGCCCCCGCCCGCCGGCCTCGGTGGTGGCGGGCAATGTGGAAACCTCCACCTGCATCACCAACGCCTTGATCGGCGCCCTGGGCCTGATGGGGGCCAGCCAGTGCACGGTGAACAACTTCACTTTCGGCAACGCACGCTACCAGTACTACGAAACCATCAGCGGTGGCAGCGGCGCCGGTGCGGTGTTTGATGCCCAGGGCCAGGTCACGGGCGGCTTCGACGGCACCAGCGTGGTCCAGACGCACATGACCAATTCGCGCATGACCGATCCAGAGGTGCTTGAGTTCCGCTACCCGGTGCGCCTGGAAAGCTATGAGATCCGCCAGGGATCGGGCGGTGCCGGGCGCTGGCATGGCGGCAACGGTGGCGTCCGCCGCTTGCGCTTCCTGGAAGACATGACCGCCAGCATCCTGTCCAACGGCCGCCTGCGCGGTGCCTTTGGCATGGCCGGTGGCGAGGCCGGTGCCGTGGGCGTGAATCGCGTGCTGCGCAGCGACGGTCGTGTCGAGACACTGGAGCACATCGGCCAGGCCGAGATGAAGGCCGGCGATGTGTTCGAGATCCAGACCCCCGGCGGCGGTGGCTACGGCCCGGCCGACGCGGCCCGCTGAAAAGGCAGGGCCACCATGTTCGGCACGGTCTTGCTCACAGGCTTCGAGCCCTTTGGTGGGGACCCGCTCAACCCCTCCTGGGAGGTGGCGCGCCAACTGGACGGCTGCGTGCTGGCCGGCGGGCAGCGTGTGCAGGCGCTGCAACTGCCCTGTGTTTTCAGCACGGCGTGGCCGGTGCTGCGCCAGGCCATCGAGGCCGGGCCTGCCCCCTCGCTGGTCATGGCGCTGGGCCTCGCGGCCTCACGCACCGAGTTGTGCATGGAGCGGGTCGCGCTGAATTGGGTGGATGCGCGCATCCCCGACAACGCGGGTGAGCAGCCGTTGGATCAGCCCATCCTGCCCGAGGCACCGCTGGCCTGGCGCAGTCGCCTGCCGGTGAAGGCCATGGTGCAGGCCATGCAGGCCGTGGGCGCACCTGCGGCGGTGTCCTATACCGCCGGCACCTTTGTGTGCAATCAATTGCTGTTTCTGTTGAGTGACTACCTGGAGCAGCACCCGGGCCTGCGTGGGGGCTTCATGCATGTGCCGCCGTTCGGCCATGAGGCAGGGCAGGGGGGCGTGCCCATCGACGTGCAGCTCAAGGCCGTGCAAGCGGCTCTGGAGGCCGCGCTGGCCCACCAGCACGATGCCGTGATGGTGGGGGGCACCCTCGACTGAAGGGGCCCGTGGGGTCAGATGGCCCCGTTTGGGGCTGCGACCTCACGGCGCTGAACAGCATCAGGGCTTGCTGCCCTCCGGCTGGGGTGTGCCGGGGTAGGCCTGACCCTGCACAGTCAGTCCTTGGTGTGAAAGCTGCCGGGCCCGGCGCGGGCCGATACCAGGCACGCGGCGGATCAGGTCCGACCAATCGGCGAAGGGGCTTTGCTGGCGCTGGCTCAGGATTTTTTGCGACAGGGCCGGCCCCACATGCAGCAGGCTGTCAAGCTGGGCCTCGCTGGCCTGGTTGATTTCGAGCTCGGCATGGGCCGTTGTCCCCAGAAACAGGCTCAGGGCCCAGGCGCCGAGCAGGGTGCGAATCAGTGGCCGGCAGCCGTGCCGCAACAGGTTGGACATGGGGGGCTCTCCAGGAGGTGGCGAAGCCTTTGATTAAAGGCGTGTTGCTGCCCCCCTGGGGGCTTGCACCGCCACGCCAATGGTGTGCGGTTGAAAACCCCGTTCAAGCGTCTTTCAGACAACGCCCGAGTGGACACTCAGCTCACAGTTCCTCGACCCGCTGGGCCGGGTAGCTGTCCCATGATTGGCAGCCCGGGCATTGCCAGAAGTACTGCTTGGCTTCAAAGCCGCATGCCGCGCAGCGGTAGCGGACCAGCGGCTTGGCCGCGTGGTCGAGGGCGCGTTGCACCTGGGGGTGGAACTGTTCGTGGCTGAGCTGCTCCCCGGCCAGCCAGCGCGCGGCGGCCACCAGTGAGGGCTCTTTGTCCAAGTGTTGCACGTAGCGCTCGCGGGCCACTTCACTTGGTACGCCCTGGGCCTGGCTCAGGGTGACCAGCGCTTCCAGCAGGTCCAGTGAGGGGTGTTCCTGGTAGATGGCGTCGAGCTGGGCCAGGGTTTCCGGGCCGCGCTTGGCGGCCTGGGCGCAGTCAGCCCACAGGGGCGCTGCCAGCGAGAGGTGGCTGGGGGCCACGCGGGCCATGTGCTGCAAGGTGTCGCAGGCGTCGCTGTGCTGGCCTTGCAGGGCCTGCAGGCGGGCCGTTTCGATGTAGGCGCGCGGGGCCTCGGGGGCTGTGGTGCGGGCTTCCGCCAAGCGTTCCAGCGCGCCCGGCACATCCTGTTGCGCCACCAGGCTGAGGGCCTGCTCACACAGGTAATGGGCCTGGCGGGCATTGAAGCGACCTTGGCCAGCCTGGTCCATGCGCTGGGCAATGCCGGCAGCCTGGGGCCAGTCGCGCGAGCGTTCGCAGATGGCCAGCAGGGCCAGGCGGGCCTGGCTCTCGAAAGGGGTGCCCTCCAGCTTGTGCAGCGCCGCTTCGGCACGGTCCAGCAGGCCGGCTTTCAGGAAGTCGAGGGCCAGCGCGTGCTGAGCACGCTCACGGTCGGTGCGACTCAGGTCGGCGCGGCTGAGCAGGTGCTCGTGCACGCGCACGGCGCGTTCGTACTCGCCACGCCGCCTGAACAGGTTGCCTAGGGCAAAGTGCAGCTCCGAGGTGTCCGGATCGTTTTGGACGGCTTCGATGAAGGCGTCGATGGCTTGATCCTGTTGCTCGTTCAGCAGAAAGTTCAGGCCCTTGAAATAGGCTTTGGGCGCCTGGCGGTTTTCCAGGCGCAATTGGCGGATATCGAAGCGTGAGGCGCCCCATCCCAGCACAAAGGCCAGCGGCAGGCCCAGCAAGAGCCAGCTGAGATCAAATTCCATGAGGGGGTTCGTGCTCGTCGACAGAGGGTGGGGGGGCCACCGGGGCTTGAGGAGGGGCTGCCTGGGCGGCCGGCTGTTGGGCGGTTTGATCCTGGTGCTTGCGTGCGGCACTGCGGTGTTTCCACCATCGGGGCACCATGCCCAGCACGCCCGCCACCACACCCAGCGTGAAGGCGGACAGTACCACCAGAACCAGCGGCGCCCGCCATTGGGTGCCGAAGAAGAAGTGGACGGTTGCGTCTTGCTGGTTGTTCAGCGCGAAGGCAAACAGGGTAAAAAAAATGGCTGCCTTGAGCAGCCACATGAGGTATTTCATTCATCTCCTCAGTGACGAGGAGATTCTAACGAGGGATGACCGGCATGCAGGCCTTGCTGCATCGTCGGGGCATCACTTTGGGTCACTTGGGCTCTTGGCCCAGTTCCTCGGTGCGCTTGTCCACGGCCTCACGCAGGGCCTTGCCCGGCTTGAAGTGGGGCACGCGCTTGCTCGGGATGGCCACGCTTTCGCCGCTGCGCGGGTTGCGACCCATGCGGGGCGGGCGGTGGTTGATCGAGAAGCTGCCGAAGCCACGGATCTCGATCCGGTGGCCACGCACCAGTGCATCGCCCAGGGCGTCAAGAATGGTCTTGACGGCGTGTTCGGCGTCCCGGTGTGTCAATTGGCTGAACCGGTTGGCCAGCTCTTCAACAAGGTCGGATCGGGTCATGGGTTCAGTCTGAAAAAGAAAAAGGGCCGGTTTTGCAACATGTGCAAAACCGGCCCCGGGGCCGGCTGATCCGTCAGGATCAGTTGTTGCCGCCGTCCAGCTTGGCGCGCAGCAGAGCGCCCAGGCTGGTGGTGCCGGCGCTTTCGCGGGCCGATTGCTGGCTCAGCGAAGCCATGGCTTCTTGCTGGTCAGCAGCGTCCTTGGCCTTGATCGACAGCTGGATGTTGCGGGTCTTGCGATCCACGTTCACCACCACAGCGGTCACTTCGTCGCCTTCCTTCAGCACGTTGCGAGCGTCTTCCACGCGGTCACGCGAGATTTCGCTGACGCGCAGGTAGCCGACGATGTCTTCGCCCAGATCGATTTCAGCGCCACGGGCATCAACCGTCTTGACCTTGCCGGTCACGGTCTGGCCCTTGTCGTTCACGGTCACGAAGGTGGTGAACGGGTCGGAGTCGAGCTGCTTGATGCCCAGGGAGATGCGTTCGCGGTCCACGTCCACGGCCAACACGATGGCTTCGACTTCTTGGCCCTTCTTGTAGTTGCGGACAGCGGCTTCGCCAGCTTCGTTCCACGACAGGTCGGACAGGTGAACCAGGCCGTCGATGCCGGCAGCCAGACCCACGAACACGCCGAAGTCGGTGATCGACTTGATCGGGCCCTTGACGCGGTCGCCGCGCTTGGTGTTTTGCGCGAACTCTTGCCACGGGTTGGCCTTGCACTGCTTCATGCCCAGGCTGATGCGGCGCTTGTCTTCGTCGATTTCCAGAACCATGACTTCGACTTCGTCGCCCAGGGTGACCAGCTTGCTGGGGGCGATGTTCTTGTTGGTCCAGTCCATTTCGGAGACGTGCACCAGGCCTTCGATGCCGGGTTCGAGTTCAACAAACGCGCCGTAGTCGGCGATGTTGGTGATCTTGCCGAACAGGCGAGTGCCTTGCGGGTAGCGACGGTTGACGCCCATCCAAGGATCGTCGCCCATTTGCTTGAGGCCCAGGGACACGCGGTTCTTTTCGGTGTCGAACTTGAGGATCTTGGCAGTGATCTCTTGGCCAGCTTGCACCACTTCGCTCGGGTGGCGGACACGGCGCCATGCCATGTCTGTGATGTGCAGCAGACCGTCGATGCCGCCCAGGTCAACGAATGCACCGTATTCGGTGATGTTCTTGACCACGCCATTGACGATGGAGCCTTCTTTCAGGGTTTCCATCAGCTTGGCGCGCTCTTCGCCCATCGAGGCTTCGACCACGGCACGGCGCGACAGCACGACGTTGTTGCGCTTGCGATCCAGCTTGATGACCTTGAATTCCAGGGTCTTGTTTTCGAAGGGCGACAGGTCCTTGATCGGACGGGTGTCGATCAGCGAACCCGGCAGGAAGGCGCGGATGCCGTTGACCAGGACGGTCAGACCGCCCTTGACCTTGCCGCTGGTGGTACCGGTGACGAATTCGCCGGATTCCAGGGCCTTTTCCAGGGCCAGCCACGAGGCCAGACGCTTGGCCTTGTCGCGCGACAGGATGGTGTCGCCGTAGCCGTTTTCGATGGCGTCGATGGCCACCGACACGAAGTCACCCACTTGGACTTCGACTTCGCCCTTGTCGTTCTTGAACTCTTCCAGAGGCACATAGGCTTCCGACTTGAGGCCAGCGTTCACGACCACGAAGCTGTGCTCGATGCGCACGACTTCGGCGGTAATGACTTCGCCTGCACGCATTTCAGAGCGTTGCAGAGATTCTTCAAAAAGGGCGGCAAAAGATTCAGACATGAAATTTCCTAGTCCGCAAGCAGGAAATGCGAAGGCACCATTGCCATCGCTAGGGGCTGATTGCGGCGGTTTTTTGCGGGCTGACCCGCGGGTTACGTTGACGAACCCCACCGCCTGTGCGCTGACGCGCGAAGGGGGCTGTGGGGGCCTTCACCGGCCGTGCTATGACAATGACAATCGCGCGGCTCGGTTTTGCTCAGGTGGCGGCTGTGGGGCCGATGGCCTGGCGTTGCAGCCAGCCTTTCAACACCTGAGACACCGATTCTTCGATGGTCAACTCGGAGTTGTCGAGCAACTGCGCATCAGGCGCGGGCTTCAAAGGGGCGACGGCCCGGTTTTGATCCCGGGCGTCACGGGCTTCGAGGTCCGCGCGCAACTCGCTGAGATTAGCAGAGATCCCTTTTGAAATCAATTGCTTGTAGCGGCGCTCGGCGCGGCAGGCCGCGCTGGCCGTCATGTAGAGCTTGTAGGGGGCGTCTGGAAAGATCACCGTGCCCATGTCGCGGCCGTCGGCCACCAGACCCGGCAGGGCGCGGAAGCTGTGCTGCAGGTCCACCAGGGCCAGGCGCACTGCGGGCAGGGCCGAGACCTTGGAGGCGTTCATGCCGGCTTCTTCGGTGCGGATGGCTTCGGTCACATCGTCGTTGCCGAGCCACACCTTGCCATCGTCAAAGCGCACCGGCAGGGTGCGGGCCAGCTCGGCAATCGCTGTTTCGTGCTCGGTGCTGATGGTCAGGCCGGCGCGCAGCGCGGCCAGCGCGGTGATGCGGTACATGGCCCCCGAATCCAGAAAGTGGTAGCCCAGGCGGGCGGCCACCGCCGCTGCCACGGTGCCCTTGCCCGAAGCCGTGGGGCCGTCGATGCAGATCACCGGGATGCGTTGGGCCGGGGTGCTGACCAGGTCGAACAAGGCCTCGAAATAGTCCGGGAAGGTCTTGGCCACGCACTTGGGGTCTTCGATGCGCACGCTGACGCCATCGGGGTTGAAGGCCGCCAGCGAGAAGCACATGGCCACGCGGTGATCGTCGTAGGTGTGGATGCTGGCGCTGCGCCATTGGCCGGCGGGCAGTGGGTGCACGCGCAGCCAGTCGGGGCCTTCTTCGACCGTGGCGCCCAGCTTGCCCAGTTCGGCTGCCATGGCGGCGATGCGGTCGGTTTCCTTGACACGCCAGCTCGCGATGTTGCGCAAGGTGGTCGGGGCGTCGGCATACAAGGCCATCACGGCCAGTGTCATGGCGGCGTCGGGGATGTGATTGCAGTCGAGGTCGATGCCCTTCAGCGGCCAGTGTTGGCGCGAGATCTCCAGCCAGTTGGCCCCGCCATCCACCTGGGCGCCCATCAGGCGTGCTGCCTCTACAAAACGGATGTCGCCCTGGATTGAGTCCAGCCCCACGCCCTGGATACGCACCTTGCCGCCCACCTGATGGGGCTGGGCCAGGGCGCCCAGCGCCACAAAATAGCTGGCCGAAGAAGCATCGGCTTCGACGTGGATGTCACCGGGCGACTGGTAGCGGCTGCCCGCCGGGATCGTGAAGCGGGCCCAGCCCTCGCGCTGCACCTGGATGCCGAAACGTTGCAGCAGGTTGAGTGTGATCTCGATGTAGGGCTTGCTGATCAGCTCGCCCACCACCTCGATCACGATGTTCTGCGTGGCCGCCAGCGGCAGGGCCATCAGCAGGGCCGTGAGGAACTGGCTGGACACATCGCCTCGCACGGGGATGGGGCGATCGAGCTGAAGCTTGGGCGGGTGGATGTGCAGCGGGGGGTAGCCCTCATTGCCGGTGTAGTCGATCTGGCAGCCGAGCTCGCGCAGGGCGTCGACCAGGTCGCCGATCGGGCGCTCGTGCATGCGCTTCACGCCGCTCAGCTCGAAATCACCGCCCAGCAGGGCCAGCGCGGCCGTGAGCGGACGCATGGCGGTGCCGGCATTGCCCATGAAGAGCTTGGCCTGGCGTTGACCCAGTTGCCCGCCCAGGCCGTCGATCTCGAGCACGCTGCCTTGCTGGCGCAGGCCGCAGCCCAGAGTGCGCAGCGCATCGAGCATCACGCGGGTGTCGTCCGAATCGAGCAGATCATGGATGCGCGTGGTGCCCGCGCTCAGGGCCGCCAGCAGCAGCACGCGGTTGGAGATGCTTTTCGAGCCGGGCAGGGTGACGGCGCCGCCAGCACTGGCGAGCGGGGGCAGGTCGAGGAATTCGGTGCTGAACATTATTTGGCGGTGCGGGGGGCTGCCAGGCGCCATTGGGCACGGACCTGGCTGGCGCGGTCGATGAGGGATTCCAGGGCGGGGCCCTGATCGGCTTCAAGTTGGGCTTCAAACTCGGCCAGTGCGGCCTTGAAGTGGCGCATCTGGGTCAACAGCTCTTGCCGGTTGGAGCGCAGGATGTCGCGCCACACCTTGGGGTCGCTGGCCGCAATGCGGGTGAAATCCCGGAACCCGGGGCCACCCAAGGCCAGAAAATCGTCACCCGTCGGCTGGTTGGCAATGCCGTTGATGTATGCAAACGCCAGCAGGTGGGGCAGATGGCTGACCGCCGCAAAGGCGGCATCGTGCTGCTCGGGCGACATGTGGATTACCTGCGAGCCGATCGCCGTCCACACCGTGGCGGCCTTTTGAAGGTGGGCCGTCAGCGTCTTTTCGAGCGGGGTCAGGATGACCTGGCGGCCTTTGTACAGGTCGGCGTCGGCATGCTCGATGCCCGACACCTCTTTGCCTGCAATCGGATGGGCCGGCACAAACGAGCCGATCTGGTCGCGCAAGGCCGTGCGGGCCGCTTGCACCACGTCGGTCTTGGTGGAGCCCACGTCCATGATCAGCATGTCGGGCGTGACCAGGTGCTTGATGGCCTTGAGCGTGGCCTCGGTGGCCGACACCGGCACCGCCACGATCACGATGTCGGCCCCGGCCACGGCCAGCAGTGCCGAGGGTGCGGCCAGGTCGATCACGCCCATCTGGCGGGCTTTTTCGGTGGTGGAGGGCGACTTGCTGTAGCCCACCACCCGCTTGACCAGGCCTGCACGCTTGAGGGCCAGCGCAAACGAGCCGCCCATCAGGCCGCAGCCGATCAGGCCCAGTTGCTCAAACATGGCCTGCTCCGGTGTGGGGTGTGGGCGTCATCAGGCAGCCCCGACGGGGTAGGAGCCCAGCACCTTGTAGAAGGCGCACAGGCCGCTCAGCTCTTCGAGGGCCTTGGCCACGTTGGGTTGCGAGGGGTGGCCATCGAGGTCGATGTAGAAGTAGTACTCCCAGTGGCCGGTGCGGGCCGGGCGCGATTCAAAGCGGGTCATCGACACGCCATGGGTCTTCAGCGGCACCAGCAGGTCGTGCACTGCGCCGGGCCGGTTGGGCACCGAAACCACCAGGCTGGTGCAGTCGCGGCCCGTGGCAGGTGGGGTGGCCAGGGTCTGCGGCAAGGCGATCACGGCAAAGCGCGTGCGGTTGTAGGCCTCGTCCTGGATGGCGTGGGCCACGATGTGCAGGCCGAACAAGGTGGCGGCGCGCTCGCTGGCCAGGCCGGCCCAGGCCGGGTTGGTGGCCGCTAGGCGGGCGCCCTCGGCGTTGCTGGACACCGGGCGGCGTTCGGCATGGGGCAGGTGCTTGGACAGCCAGGCCTGGCACTGGGCCAGAGCCTGCGGGTGGGCCAGCACGGCTTCGATGCCATCGAGCGAGGCGCTCTGACGCAGCAGGTTGTGCCGCACCAGCAGGCTGACCTCGCCGATCACATGGGTGGGGGTGTGCAGGAACAGGTCGAGCGAGCGGGTGACCACGCCTTCGACCGAGTTTTCGACCCCCACCACGCCGTACTGGGCGCTGCCCGCGGCCGTGGCGTGGAACACCTCGTCAAAGTTGGCGCAGTACATCAGGTCGGCGGCACCGCCAAAGAACTCGATGGCGGCCTGCTCGCAAAAGGTGCCGGCAGGGCCCAGCACGGCCACGCGCTGCGGCGACTCCAGGGCCAGGCAGGCCGACATGATCTCGCGCCAGATGGCGGCCACATGCTCATCCTTGAGCGGGCCGGGGTTGGCGGTCTTGATCTTTTCGATCACCTGGGCCACGCGGTCGGGGCGGAAGAAGGGCGTGCCTTCGCGCTTCTTGACCTCGCCCACCTGTTCGGCCACATGGGCACGCTGGTTGAGCAGGCTGAGCAGTTGCTGGTCGAGCGAGTCGATCTGGACGCGCAACTCACCCAGGGTGGGCAAAGGGGCGTTGGAGGGCTGGGTCATGGCGGTGTCTCTGGGCTTGGGGCGCTCAGGCCTTGGTTTTTTCGAATTCGCGCAGGTAGTCGACCAGCGCCTGCACGCCGGCCAGCGGCATGGCGTTGTAGATGCTGGCCCGCATGCCGCCCACCGACTTGTGGCCCTTGAGCTGCAGCAGCCCGCGTGCCTTGGCGCCGGCCAGGAAGGCGTCGTTCAGTGATTCGTCGCGCAGGCGGAAAGGCACGTTCATGCGCGAGCGGCCTTCGAGGGCCACCGGGTTGGTGTAGAGCTGCGACCGGTCGAGGAAGCCGTACAGCAGCTCGGCCTTGGCCTTGTTGCGGGCCTCCATGGCGGCCACGCCGCTCAGGCCGGCTTCGGTCTGGCGCTTGAGCCATTGGAAGGTCAGGCCGGCGATGTAGATGCCGTAGGTGGGTGGCGTGTTGTACATCGACTGGTTGTCGGCCACCAACTTGTAGTCAAAAGCGCTCGGGCAGGCCTTGAGCGCATGGCCCAGCAGGTCTTCGCGCACCACCACCAGGGTCAGGCCGGCGGGGCCGATGTTCTTCTGTGCGCCGCCAAAGGCCATGCCCACGCGGCTCCAGTCGACCGGGCGCGACGCGACGTGCGACGAGAAATCGATCACCAGCGGGGCGTCGCAGCCCAGGGCCTTCAGATCGGGCAGCTCTTGAAACTCCACGCCGTGGATGGTCTCGTTGCTGCACAGGTGCACATAACGCGGCGCCTTGCTGAGCTGCCAGCTGGCCGGGGCCGGCAGGCTGGTGTGGCCGTCGGCCTGGTTGCTGGCGGCAATGTGCACCTCGCAGTACTTGCCCGCTTCTTTCTGGCTTTTGTCGCTCCAGGCGCCGGTCACCACAAAATCAGCCGATTCGCCGCGAGACAGGTTCAGCGGCACGATGGCGTTCTCAGCCAGGCCACCGCCCTGCATGAACAGGATCTTGAAGTTCGCCGGCACCGCCAGCAACTCGCGCAGGTCGGCTTCGGCCTGTTCGTAGATGCTGATGAACTCTTTGCCGCGGTGGCTCATCTCCATGACGCTCATGCCGCTGCCGTGCCAGTCGAGCATTTCGGCGGCAGCTTGCTGCAGCACCTCTTCGGGGATCGCGGCCGGGCCGGCCGAGAAGTTGTAGGGACGCGTCATGAACAGAACCTGTAACAAAAAGACCCGGGGCCCAGCGGGCCCCGGCGGGTGGGCATCAAAGGGCGCTTGCGGGTCAGGCCTCGCCGGTGGGCTCAGTACCCTCTTCGCCGTCGGCACTGTCTGTGCCATCGGCTGCCGGGGCATTGGCATCGTTTTCAACAATGCGCTGCAGGCCGGACAGGCGTGAGCCTTCGTCCAGCGCGATCAGGGTCACGCCTTGGGTGGCACGGCCCAGTTCGCGGATCTCGCCCACGCGGGTGCGCACCAGCACGCCCTTGTCGGTGATCAGCATGATCTCGTCATCGGCATGCACCAGCGTGGCGGCTACCACCTTGCCGTTGCGCTCGCTTTGCTGGATGGCAATCATGCCCTTGGTGCCGCGACCGTGGCGGGTGTACTCGGTGATCGAGGTGCGCTTGCCGTAACCGTTTTCGGTGGCGGTGAGCACGCTTTGCTGCTCGTCTTCGGCCACCAGCATGGCGATCACGCGCTGGTGTTCTTCGAGCATCATGCCGCGCACGCCGCGCGTCTGACGGCCCATCTGGCGCACGTCGTTTTCGTCAAAGCGCACCGCCTTGCCGCCGTCGCTGAACAGCATCACGTCGTGCTTGCCGTCGGTCAGCGCAGCACCGATCAGAAAATCGCCCTCGTCCAGGTTCACGGCAATGATGCCGCCCTTGCGCGGGTTGCTGAACTCGTCCAGCGGGGTCTTCTTCACGGTGCCCATGCTGGTGGCCATGAAGATGAAGTGATCGGCCGGGAAGCTGCGGTTTTCACCGGTCAGCGGCAGCACCACGTTGATCTTTTCGCCTTCGGCCAGCGGGAACATGTTGACGATCGGGCGGCCACGCGAGCCGCGCGAACCGGCCGGTACCTCCCACACCTTGAGCCAGTACATGCGGCCCCGGTTGGAGAAGCACAGGATGTAGTCGTGCGTGTTGGCAATGAAGAGCTGGTCAATCCAGTCGTCTTCCTTGGTGGCGGTGGCCTGCTTGCCGCGGCCCCCCCGCTTTTGCGAGCGGTACTCGGACAGCGGCTGGCTCTTGATGTAGCCGCTGTGGCTGAGCGTGACCACCATGTCGGTGGGCGTGATCAGGTCTTCGGTGCTCAGGTCTTGGGCGCTGTGCTCGATCTCGCTGCGGCGGGCGCCCAGCTTGGTCTGGCCGAACTCGGTCTTCACCACGCTCAGTTCGTCGCCGATGATGGTCGACACGCGCTCTGGCTTGGACAGGATGTCGAGGAAATCATCGATCTCGGCCATCACGTCCTTGTACTCGGCCACGATCTTGTCCTGCTCAAGGCCGGTCAGGCGCTGCAGTCGCATCTGCAGAATCTCTTGGGCCTGGGTTTCAGATAGGCGGTACAGGCCGTCTGCCTGCATGCCGAACTGCAGCTCCAGCCCGTCGGGGCGGTAATCGTCGGCGTTGACCACGCCACCATCGGCACGGGTACGGGTCAGCATCTCGCGCACCAGCTTGCTGTCCCAGCTCTTGAGCATCAGCTCGGCCTTGGCCACCGGCGGGGTGGGGGCGTTGCGGATGATGGCGATGAAATCGTCGATGTTGGCCAGCGCCACGGCCAGGCCTTCCAGCACGTGGCCGCGCTCGCGGGCCTTGCGCAGGTTGAAGATCGTGCGGCGTGTCACCACCTCGCGGCGGTGCTGCAGGAAGACCTCGATCAGGTCCTTCAGGTTGCAGAGCTTGGGCTGGCCATCGATCAGGGCCACCATGTTCATGCCGAAGGTATCCTGCAGCTGGGTCTGCTTGTACAGGTTGTTCAGCACCACCTCGGGCACTTCACCGCGCTTGAGCTCGATCACCAGGCGCATGCCTGATTTGTCGGACTCATCCTGGATGTGGCTGATGCCCTCGATCTTCTTTTCGTGAACCAGCTCGGCCATGCGCTCTTGCAGAGTCTTCTTGTTCACCTGGTAGGGCAGCTCGTCCACGATGATGGCCTGGCGCTGGCCGCGGTCGATGTCTTCAAAGTGGCAGCGCGCGCGCATCACCACCTTGCCGCGCCCCGTGCGGTAGCCGTCCTTGACGCCGTTGATGCCGTAAATAATGCCGGCCGTTGGGAAGTCAGGCGCCGGGATGATCTCCATCAGGTCATCCACCGTGGTCTCGGGGTGGCGCAGCATGTGCAGGCAGGCATCCACCACCTCATTGAGGTTGTGCGGCGGGATGTTGGTCGCCATGCCCACCGCGATACCGGCCGAGCCGTTCACCAGCAGGTTGGGCAAGCGGCTGGGCAGCACCAGGGGTTCTTTTTCGCTGCCGTCGTAATTGGGCCCGAAATCGACGGTTTCCTTGTCGATGTCAGCCAGCATCTCGTGGGCGATCTTGGCCAGGCGGATTTCGGTGTACCGCATCGCTGCCGCGTTGTCGCCGTCCACCGATCCAAAATTACCTTGACCATCCACCAACATATGGCGCAGGGAAAAATCCTGGGCCATGCGCACAATGGTGTCGTACACCGCGCTGTCACCGTGCGGGTGGTATTTACCGATCACGTCGCCCACGATACGCGCCGACTTCTTGTAGGGCCGGTTCCAGTCGTTGTTCAACTCGTGCATGGCAAAAAGCACGCGCCGGTGAACTGGCTTCAAGCCGTCTCTGGCATCGGGCAGCGCACGCCCCACAATCACGCTCATCGCGTAATCGAGGTAGCTGCGCCGCATTTCCTCTTCGAGACTGATGGGCAGAGTTTCTTTGGCGAACTGGGTCATGAGAGGTGGTGTTTGCGGCAGGAAAGGCTCATTTTACGGGCAACGCCCTGTCGCGAACTAGCAACAAACCGTGCATATTGCGCGCTTGTCCTGCACGCAGCTTGAGCCAGACCCTGAGCCGTGGCGAACGGGTGTGGCACAATTTAAACAACGTTTTTGGTGGTGGTCACTGGAAGCGTACGTATTTGCCGCGCGGCTGCGGCTTTTTCCCCAAGAGGAGAACCATGAAGAAACTGAACAAAGTGGCGATGTTGTTTGCCTCCGCTGCCCTTGCAACCGCTGCTGGCGCTCAAACCGTCGACAACTGGAAAAACGGCACCGGCGAACTCGTCTGGAAGAACGGCACCAACGAACTGTGCTGGCGTGATGCCAACTGGACCCCGGCAACTGCCGTGGCTGGTTGCGATGGCGCTATCGCTCCGAAGGCTGCTCCGGCTGCCGCTCCTGCTGCTGCCCCCGCAGCTGCTCCGGCCGCTCCGAAGGCTGCCGCTCCTGCTGCCGCACCGGCCGCAGTGGCTGCAACCAAGGTGACCTACGCTGCTGACGCTTTCTTCGACTTCGACAAGTCGGTTCTGAAGGCTGAAGGCAAGGCCAAGCTGGACGATCTGGTCGGCAAGGTCAAGGACATCAACCTGGAAGTCATCATCGCCGTCGGTCACACCGACTCGGTGGGCTCGGTGGCCTACAACCAGAAGCTGTCGGTTCGCCGCGCTGAAGCCGTGAAGGCTTATCTGGTGTCCAAGGGCATCGAAAAGAACCGCGTGTACACCGAAGGCAAGGGCAAGAGCCAGCCTGTGGCTGACAACAAGACCGCCGAAGGCCGCGCCAAGAACCGTCGCGTGGAAATCGAAGTGGTTGGCACCCGCGCCGCCAAGTAATCCCCTTCGGGTTACAACAAAAAGCCCCGGCAACGGGGCTTTTTTTATGTCTGCTTGAATCACAATTGCCCCATGACTGAAGCACAGACCTCCGCGCCCACCCTCAATGCCGACCCGGCCGAACTGGCCAAGTTTTCAGATCTGGCCCACCGCTGGTGGGACCCCGAGAGCGAGTTTCGCCCCCTGCACCAGCTCAACCCGCTGCGCCTGGACTGGATCAACGCCCAGGCCCCGCTGGTCGGGCGCAAGGTGGTCGACATCGGCTGCGGCGGCGGCATTCTGTCGGATTCGATGGCCCGCAAAGGCGCCGACGTGCTGGGCATCGACCTCGCCTCGAAGGCGCTGCGCGTGGCCCAATTGCACGCACTCGAAGCTGGCACCACCGGCGTGCAATACCGAGAAATCAGCGCCGAAGCCCTGGCCCTGGAGCAACCCGGCCAGTTTGACGTGGTCACCTGCATGGAAATGCTTGAGCACGTACCCGACCCCGCTTCGGTTGTGCAAGCCTGCGCCACCCTGGTCAAGCCCGGCGGGCATGTGTTCTTCTCCAGCATCAACCGCAATGCCAAGGCCTTTTTGCTGGCCATCGTGGGCGCCGAATACGTGCTGAACCTGCTGCCCCGCGGCACCCACGAATACGCCAAGTTGGTGCGCCCCAGCGAGCTGGCCGCCTACTCGCGTGCCGCCGGCCTTGATTGGCAGCAAACCCGCGGCCTGGGCTACAACCCGCTCACCCGCCGGTACTGGCTGAACGACGACACCAGCGTGAACTACATGGTCTCGACCCGCCGCTCCGCCGCCGCCTGAAGCAGAAGAAGGCCTCCTGCATGTTGTTTGACCCCACCCTCCAAGCCGTTCTGTTTGACCTGGACGGCACCCTGATCGACAGCGCCCCCGACCTGGGCGCCGCCGCCGACCAGATGCGCCTGGCCCGCGGCCTGCCCTCGCTGCCCTACGAGCGCTACCGCCCCATGGCCGGCGCCGGGGCTCGCGGCATGCTGGGCGAGGCCTTTGGCGTGACCCCCGACCACCCCGACTTTGCCGCCCTGCGCGAAGAGTTCTTTCAAAACTACGAAAGCCGCCTGACCCAGGCCACCACCATCTTTGATGGCGTGCCCGAGCTGCTGGCCCAACTGGTGGGCCGCCAACTGCTTTGGGGCGTGGTCACCAACAAGTCGGCCCGCTTTACTGAGCCGCTCACCCGCGCCATGCCGCTGTTCAGCACCGCCTCGGCCATCGTCAGCGGCGACACCACCCCCCACGCCAAACCCCACCCCGAGCCCCTGTTCGAGGCCGCCCGCCGCCTGGGCGTGCCCCCCGAAAAATGCCTGTACGTGGGTGACGACGAGCGCGACATCATCGCCGGCCTGGCCGCCGGCATGGGCACCGTGGCCGCCTGCTACGGCTACCTGGGCCAGCGCATCGACACCGCCCAGTGGGGCGCCCACGCCGAAATTAAATCTCCGCTCGAGCTCTTGCAATGGCTGCCCGCAGCCTAAAATAGAGAACTCTGGGGCTGCACTGGTTTCGACGTGGGTTCGGACGCGCAGCAGGGCATGTCGAGGTTCAGTCACCTCGTTAAACAGCTGAAAAAAACTAACTGCAAACGACGAACGTTTCGCACTCGCCGCTTAAACACCGGTGAGCCTCACAACAGTCGGCCAATGGGCTGGGCAAGGGTGCCGCAAGGCGTCCAGGCTGTGGGGTAATTTTCATTGGCTGGCTCTGTGTCGGGTACCTTGGCATGGGGCGAGAAAGTAGGGTGCTGGCGTCTTGTACAGCGTGCGACTGCGCGGTACAGGGTGTGAGACTCAAATCAGATCGCTAAACATGTAGAACTGTTCGAAGAAGGCTTGCGGACGGGGGTTCAAATCCCCCCAGCTCCACCATATCCCTCACTAAGTCGTTGATTCGACTTGGTTTTTTCTCTCTGACTAGCGAGCGATTCCGTCGCGGTGTGCCGTCCAGGTGTGCCGCGCTTGAGAGGTCGCCTCATGCCGGTCTGGACTCCAGCCCATCTACAACGCAACCGCCACGGTAGCGCCTGGTGCTTTCGTGCCGCGCTACCGGCTCCCTTGCGCCATGTCGCAAAGCGGTCAGAAGTTCGTCTTAGCCTACAAACCGAGGTCAGAAGTGCCGCCATAATCCTTGCAAGATTTTTGGCGGCTGATTGGCCGCGCTTGTTGGGAGAGTTGCGGCATATGGCCGACCAGGATCAGACAGCGCCTGATGACTATTTCATCAAATGGCGAGAAGAGATATTCAGAAGCTCAGCGCTACGCAAGAAGGTTGAACTGCTCAACGAAGAAATAAATGAGCTTCGTGAGCAGCTATCACAGGCGGTGCCCAAAGAGACGGCAAGTAAAGCCTTGAAGATCGCGCATGAAAAAGGCCAGCTCAAAGGCCGGATTGAGCTTGAAGAGAGGCTTATCTTTCCGTGGTCGCCTGAGCGTACCTGTCTATTTTCAGAGCTTGGTAAGGCGTACCTGAATGGTCTCAATCATCGTGCCGATGGTGGGCGAAAGAAACCGCCTTCTGAGAAAGCCCAAGAGAAGTACCGTAAAGACATTGAGCTGTTTATTCGGGTAATGGGGGATGTGCGGATAGGTGCCATCGACCGAGAGGTGACTGGGGAGTATTTCAGACTTCTGAAGAGGCTGCCTCCTAACATCAACAAGTCTCCTGCCTATCGAGACAAGACAATCAATGAGATTCTGAGCATTAAACCTGCTCCAAAGCCTCAGTCTGAAGTGACCATCTCGGGGAAGATGGTTGTTCTCAGCGGTATATTTAAGTGGGCTTTAGAAGAGAAAAGGAAGTGGGGGATTGATTCCAACCCCTTCGCCGGTTTTTCTCAGGCTGAATCTGTGTCGGCGGAAAGAAGGCCTTTCACCTCTGACGAGCTGAAAAAGCTATTTGGCCACAAGTCTTTTGTGAATCGAAAATTTGATTCAGTCTATAGCTATTGGCTCATTCCGTTAGCTTTATTCACAGGGGCTCGGCTTGGCGAGTTGTGTCAATTAGACCTGGCTGACTTTGTCGAGGTTGATGGCATACCCTGCATTGACATAAACGACATCGACGCCCCTGATGACCTTGATGATGGGTCCGATAATTCCAAGAGAGGGAAGAGGCTGAAGACCCGCAACGCAAAGCGCCTGGTGCCCATACACCCGGAGTTGATCCGTTTGGGCCTGCTTCGCTATGTTGAGCAGATGAGGGCAAAGCGCCAGGTGCATTTGTTCCCTGAGCTGAGCCGCACTCGGCGGGATGGGCCAGGTCATGCGGCCTCTAACTGGTTTCAGCGCTTTAGAAAGAAGGTGGGACTTGTTGAAAAACAAGAGACTGTTTTCCATTCGTTCCGACACCAGTTCATTACCACGCTGCTTGATGGCGGGGTGTCAGAACACACCGTGGCGCCAATTGTAGGGCATGAAGCTAAATTGATAACCGGGCAGGTTTACTGGAACCGGAGAGATGCAACCAAGCGAAAACCGACTGTTGATGCCTTTGTGCTTGATGCTGAGGTGCTGGCGCTGATACCGGCTATTGAAGATGTTTCGTTTGTTGAGTCTCGATATAGGAGGGTAGCTAAATGAGGGCTTTGTTTTCTGCTTTTTTTGGTTTTTTTGTTCTTTGCGCTAGCGTATCGGCTCTAGCTGAGTCTGTGTCGGACTATGAGGCGGGGATTGATGTTGAGTTCGATAAATTTAAGCAAGAGACGAAATACACAGGATCGTCTATTCGAGTGATGAGGCCGGGAAATTATTATTGGCATGAGATACTTTTGCGTGCCACTAAGGCAGGTGGGCGCCTAAAATGGATTCAAATTTATGTCGATACCCACTACACTTCGAGTAGATATATTAGATATTCTCGTGGGTATGATGATGGCGGACGTCTTTTGGGTTTTTCAGGTATTGATAGAAATGTCGAGTCTTGCCGTGGGGGTGGAGAGTGTTTGTACAATGAGGTCTTTGGCTTGAACGTCACTGAGGCTGACCTTGTAAGATATTCCAAGAAGAAAGAGGTTGAGTTTAAAGTGGAGGGTAATGGTGACTATATGACGTTTAGAATTGATGGTGATTATGCGAAGGCGTTTTTGAACTCCTTGAAGAAGAAAGCTGAATGACCTTGTTGTCTGAGCTATTAGTTTGATTTTTCGATAACTCGAATAACTGCCTTTGCTGTCCATTTCCCTCCGCGCATGGTGGGCATTCCATTGTTGTTCAACTCTTGAGCAATCCGGTTCATGCTCATGCCGGTTGCCTGGAGGTGGCGAATCAATGGCGCGGCTTTCTCGGAGAATGCCCGAGAGGCCGCAATCATTCTTCGATTCCCTTCGGCCTGAGCCTCTTTGAGGTTTGTCGCGTTGCCCAGCTTCACGCCGCTAGCGCGTTTAACCGCCAGCGCATCGCGGGTGCGCTGACCAATAAGGCGGCGCTCCTTTTCGCTCAGAGCGGCATACAAGTGCAGAACAAAGCTGTCCACGTCGGCCCCAAGCTCTGCCACGATAAACGGCACACCCTTTGCCATCAGGCCGCTGATGAATGCCACATCGCGGCTCAGCCGGTCCAGTTTTGACACGATCACTGGGCACTTGAGCTTGGCTGCGTGTGCAAGCGCGG
Organism: Curvibacter sp. GW821-FHT09D12; assembly: GCF_059416245.1. Classification (NCBI taxonomy): domain Bacteria; kingdom Pseudomonadati; phylum Pseudomonadota; class Betaproteobacteria; order Burkholderiales; family Comamonadaceae; genus Curvibacter; species Curvibacter sp. GW821-FHT09D12. The sequence goes on from NZ_JBWKOU010000004.1 coordinate 447,183, forward strand.
CCTTGAGCCCCTGGCGCTCTTCAAGTGGGGCGCCCCCGCTGGCTGCGTCCTGGTAGTCGGCCACCAGTTCAAACCCCTCAGCCTCAGCAAAGCGGGTGATTGATTGCGCCTGTCCCTCAAGGCCCAGGCCTGAGCGCTCTTGTTTGTCAGTGCTGACGCGGCGGTAAGAGATGACTTGTTTCATGTGCGGTTGCTCCGGTGTGTCAGGTCTATACGACCGTTTAGAGTTGACACAGTATACCTCGAAACATAAAAAAGCATTTACAATTATGCTTTGTTATGCTCTAATGCTGACATGAACAAACAGACACCTTCTGAGCAGCGGACTGAAGTGCTTGCAGACGTCGCTGAGCAAGTCCTGAAGACCAGGGCGGCGGTCATCGGCGGCACCGGGCGCACGTCCTTTCGGTTCGATAGTGAGACTTGGGCGGCAATCGACTTGGTTGCCACCAGGGCGAACATGACATGGCCCCAGTGGGCCGCTCAGGCAATCGAGGCAAGGCCTGGTGCAATGAGCAAGACGGCGGCAATCCGCCTTGCCCTTGCTGATGCGCTCATGGCTGAGCAGTTCCAGGCGCTGGCGGGTGAGGCCGTATCAGGCCCCGCAGAGCTTCCCGAGTGGCACCCTATCATCGGCGATGGGTATCACCGCCTGAATGACGAAACCCTTGCCGCTGAGCTTGAGGGCGCGGAAATCGTCAGCAGGGATGACAGCTTCGAGGGCTTCACGCTGATCGTTGGCCGCCGGGCTAAGAGCTTTGGCGGCGGGGCGTTCGTGTGCATTGAGAACCGCCTGAAGGGCGGGCTTCACCTGTTCCTGGCGAAGGGGGGTTGAGCATGCGAGTCGATACCCAAACCGTCACCGCGCAAGAGGCCGCGGTCATCCTGTTTGCCAAGCTCGGCCCCTTGAGGGCATGGGGTGATTTTCTGGCTGACTGCATTCGCGGGCATCAGACCTTCAGGGGTTTGAAGCTCATGCCTTGCGCCCGCCAGGTGGACAGAACGGGCCACCTCCGGCCCCTGTACTCACAAGCCGACATTGCCACATTCGTTCTCCGGGTTAAGCGGCTGGAGCCCACGGCGGGGCCAACTCGCATCAAGCCAAAGACGCTGGCACTGGTCCCAGGCATGGGCTGGCGAGTCCAGAAGTTCGACCGCAACGGCCATCCCATCGCGTGGGCACGGCGGGCCATCGGCTTTGCGCTGCCCAGTCATTCGCTGGCGCACTGAGATCACATATCCCCGACCAGGGCGGCGGGGTTCGATTCCGCCCCAATCATTGGAGAACCTTCACTTGCAGCGCATCACTTTCAGCCAGGCCGCAGACATCCTCGAAGACGCCCTTGATCAAAGCCTGAACCTGGTCAGCCCCCGCTTTTGCGTCACGTTCGGCGTTGACCAGCACGGCAAGGAATTCATCTTGATCAGCGATGCCAACGAGGTACAGGGGGATCACTTCGTGGCGCGCCTGCCCAACTGATAGAGGGCAGCAAGGCAAGGTTTGAACCTTCCCTTGCCGTCTTCAAAGTAAGTAACTGCTGACTGATTCATGTTGCCTTCTGCAAATTCCGTCGCCTCCCTGTGCTTCGCCTATCAAAACGCGGCGAACAACCCGGCAGGCTTTGACTTCACCCAAGCAAAGCCAGCAACGGACTTCCCTGATGGGGCTGTGGCGTGGCACTACACCCCGCTTTGCCGATTGGGCGACCTGGTCGAATCCGGCTTTCTGCTCCCTCAGCCCGCCGACATTGCGGCCCGCCGACATGAACCGGAATGGGCCTTCTTCACCACGTCAACAGACTTGAGTTCAACCCTGGTCAATGCCCCACACCAGGTGGCAAAGGCCGATGGTCAATGGGCCAGGCTCGGATACCCTGCAATCCTCCTGCTGAAGCCCGACACTTCGAAGTGGGAAAGCCTGACGCTCGGGGCTACGCTGGAAAAGGTCTGGCGAGATGCGCGGGGCCTGCCTCCAAGAGACTTGAAGGTTCTGGACTACTGGACGCGAAACATTTATCTGGTTGCTGACAAACCGATTGATGTGCGCCATTGCCTGATCGAAGTCACCCAGGACAACGGGGCATCCTGGCAACTCATTCAAGGCGGCAAAGCCCCAAAGGCACCGCGCATCGAGGCCATGCCGCCGAAGTGGCACTATGTCTCGCGCCGTGAGGCGCAGACCTACCTTCAAGACGGCAGAATCACCCCTCGCCCAGTCACCCGTTTCACCGATCAGGTGCCAGGTGCTGGCGCGGTTCACCTTGTTGCGGGCTCTGATGATGGCTCGGGGCGTTGGATGCGGTTCGGGTATGCGGGATGGATGCATCAGCATCACTCAAGTGCGCACGACTACGAAGCCTACGCTCCGATTGACATGGACGAGTTCGCAGTGATCGAGGCGTCAGATGACGATGGGGCTACCTGGCGCACGGTGTACCGTGCCCCGACCCACTAAAAGAAATGCCGCCAGCAGGCACAAGACCAGCGGCGGCAAAACAAGTATCGCTACAAATTGTATAGCAAACAAGTTGTTATTGACTGCCTCACCGTCGAAGTCTTCACCGTCGCACCGACACAGGCCCGCCATGTGCGCGAACGGTTCCCAGACATCAAGGCCGATGTGACCCCGCTTGATGCGGCGGGGCGGCACTTCAGCATCCGTATCCAGGACCCGCTGCCCAGCCAGGTGAAAGGCATGCTTACTGACCCGCACTTTGTCCAGCGTGACCAGCGGCACGGGCGTTTATCCCTGCTCGAAGTCGCCTTCGATGTCAGCCGCGCCGATGGTCAAAACACAGTGCCCGAGCTGGCGCGGGTTGCTGCCGATATGTACCGATTCTGGCAAGCTCAACCCGCTGGCGCGTGGCACTTGTACCGCCGACAAGGTGAAGGCGCGTTCGCCTTGAATGCAGACGCGCCCGTGACGGACGGCCCCGACTTCAGCCCTGACCGCTTGAGCCTGCGCGATCTGCGCCGCCGCCTTGCGGACGGCTGGCAACTGACAGACATTCAGAAGGCAAGGCACCCGCCAGTCAGGGCGCACGCCTACATCAAGGTGAGCAACCAAGTGAGCCGACTCACCCGGCAACCCGAGCAGTTGAAGGCCAGTGCGTGGCGGGCAAGGTTTGAGGTGACGTTGCAGGGCTTGGGCCTGCCCTGGTCATCGGTCGAGCAGATGTGCGCCGATGGGTTCGGATCGCTGGCGCGGTTGTTCCGGTTCGCGAAGCTCAGAGACGATCTGCCCCCAGCGGTTGCGCATGCGCTGAACCATGAGCGCGGCTTCTGGTCTGGTCGCCAGTTGGGCGCACCAGGGCAGTTCAGACGCCGGTCATCAAAGGCCGTTGGTCGATACCGACCGGGCCTCAACGAACACCGGCCATCGGTTGTCCAAGACCGGGCGCTGACTGAAGCCGCTCGGCTTGGGTTGGCGAAACTTTCAAAGGCCTGGGCGCGCTGAGCGCAATGGAACATTTTTGCGTGCGCGGAAATTGCAAGAATCTAGGTTTCATGCGGGTTTGCGGGCACCTTCTGATAATGAGGAGGAAGGGCACTCACCTTTCAGAATGTGTAACCTACTTCATGGTGAAGCAGAGCATACAAAACGAAAGAAGCGAAGCCAACGGCTCGCGCTGCTCGCCTTGATGCACAAGGTCGAGACGCAACCCAAAGACAGGCCATGAGGCAAGACGGCATGACCGCGCCAAAGCCGCAAGCGGCTTCAGCGAAGCGGACTTGCCAATCTGCCGCATCGGCGCCCGCATGACACCATCCCCATGACGAACGACACCGGCAACCAGGCTTCCGCCAGGTTGCCCAGGTGAACGGGTCGGGATGAGCCCCCCCCTCAGACATCGAAGTCCTAGAAAAATCGCGACCCCTCGAAGGGATACCGTTCAATATTTTTGGGGAAATTTTGGCGAACCTTATAGGAGCGCCACGCCGGGCCAGGCAGGGCGCCTCAGAAGCCCTCAAAACCGCCTGAAGAGGCATCCCGGTGCCCAAGCATTTCCCGAGCAGTTCAGGCGGTTGTGAGGCCGTTCTGAGCTTGCGCGGCACCCCTGATCAGGCTACCGGCGCATGTCACTTGGCCTGATCTCAAAATAAGAATCTGATCACTACAATATGAGCTTCTAAAGCTGACATTGGAGAAAAACATGGATGACCTGACACGTCGCGCATTTGCTGCTTACTTGAAAACTGGAGGCACGGAGCAACCGGCCAGCATGTCCGGGCCGGCTACGGTGGCCGGAAAGGACTACGTGGTGCTGCGCAATGTCAGCAGTGTCCTCGCTGTCTATCGGGTCAAGACTGACGGAGTGCTTAAGCGCCTCAAGCGTTACCCCGCTGAGTTGGAGACCGCTTAAGCGCTCCACACCTGCCCCGAGCAGTTCTGAGGAAGGGCCGTGCTGATGAGCTTGCGCGGCACCTCTGATTCAGGTTGCGGACGCGGGTTCAAATCCGCAGATGACACCGGCACCTGATAGGATCGGGCTTTCCGTCGCGGTGTGCCGTCCAGGTGTGCCGTCTTGTGCAAGAAAGCTCTCTAAGTCATTGATTTTATTGGGGTGGATGGTGCGGGTTCGCTTCCCCCCAGCTCCACCAGATGCACTAACGCCCGCCAAAGTTGTCACTTTGGCGGGCGTTTTCTTTTGGCCTGTGTTTGCTCTCGATGGGGGCGATTCGGTGTGTGTCAGCATCACTGCGTGGCCGCCTGGTTGGCTTTACTGCATTTGTCCGTGATCGTTCTCCTTGTCCTCGGCATGTTTTCCTCGAAACACCCCATGTCATTCGATATGTCCTGAAGGTGGTTGAATCCCCGGTTTTTCTTTGACTCGGATTCAATGCGGTTGGCGCACTCAAATAGTTTCGTTGCCCTCGGGATGATTGAGTAGCTCGGCGCAGATAATGTTGTAAAAAGCTTCGGGGAGGGGATCGATACATGAAGTTCGTCAGTAATGCGGGCACAGATCGTGTCGTTGACCTGGTTCGCCCTTGGCTGAAGCCCAACCACCAATTGGATGTGGTGTCGCCGTCCTTCTCGCTGTTCGCATTCGCCGAAATCCTCGCAGACGTGCCTCGCCTCGCCAATGCACGTTTGGTCGTTCCCGCGCATCGACCCAAAGAAGGCTCGGTCAGTGTTCACGAACAGCTGGAACTGCTGGGCAGCAAGGCAGACCGAGCCACTCGCAACAAGCTTCAGGCCCCGTGGCTCGCCCGTAAGTTCGCTGCTTGGCTTGATGCCAAGGCACAGGTTCGGCATGCATCTGGTGCCATTCCCCAAGGCACCATGGTCTTGCGCGATGACCAAGGTACTGCACAGCAAGCAGTGTTAGGCTCGTTCGCCTTCAGCACAGAAGGCCTTGGAATTACGCCCGGCAACCCGCTGAGCCTGATTCAGACTTCCGAGAGCGCGGCAGAAGCCCAGATGCTGAGCCAATGGTTCGACACTCAGTGGGGAGCCCTCAACGACCAGCCCGAAGCCAAGACCGCATTGATCGCATCGGTCAAGGAGCTGAGCACACATCGGGATGCTACCAGCGTCTACACGCTCATGCTCCAGCATCTCTTTGCCTCTAACGGTGAAGGTATGGACGAAGAGCGCATCGTCAAATCCGCCACGGGCATCCGCAACACGGTGGTCTGGAAGAGGTTGTACAAGTTCCAGCGTGACGGCGTGGTCGGAGCCATCGATAAGCTGGAACGCTTCGGCGGCTGCATCATTGCCGACAGTGTTGGCCTGGGCAAGACCTTCGAGGCCTTGGCCATCATCAAGTACTGTGAGCTGCGCAATGACCGCGTGCTGGTGCTCTGCCCCAAACGCCTGCGCGATAACTGGACGCTCTATAAAGCCAACGACAAGCGCAACGTCCTGGCGTCTGACCGCTTTAACTACGACGTTCTAAACCACACAGACCTATCGCGAGACGGCGGCTTGTCAGGCGACATCGACCTGTCCCACGTGAACTGGGGCAATTACGATCTGGTGGTCATCGACGAATCCCACAACTTCCGCAATAAGAAATCCCCACGCCAGGGCACCGAAACGCGCTATGACCGCCTGATGCGCAAGATCATCCGCGAAGGCGTGAAGACCCGTGTGCTGATGCTGTCAGCCACCCCAGTCAACAACCGTCTGGCTGACCTTAAGAACCAGATTGCATTCGTCACAGAAGGCGACGATACCGCTTTGTTTGACCACGGCATTGCCAGCATTGACAGCACCACCCGCCGCGCACAAAAGGCCTTCAACCGCTGGTTGGAGCTGCCCAACGAAGAAAAGACACCCGCGCTATTGGTCGAAATGCTGGGCTTCGATTACTTCGCCTTGCTCGACCACCTGACCATTGCCCGTTCACGCAGGCACATCGAGCGGTACTACGGCACGTCTGAAACCGGCCGATTCCCGGATCGACTGCCTCCCATCAACATCAAGGCAGACGTGGACCGCGCAGGCGAGTTCCGATCCATCCGCGAAATCAACCTTGAGATTCGCCGCCTCAACCTTGCCGCATATGCTCCGCTGCGCTACGTGCTACCACACAAGCAGGAGGCCTATGACCAGAAGTACAGCACCCAGATTCGCGGTGGCGAAAGCTTTTTCCGGCAAGTTGACCGTGAAGAGAGCTTGATTCACCTGCTGCGCGTCAACGTGCTTAAGCGCATGGAAAGCGCCGTCTCGTCTTTCGCACTCACGGTACATCGCCAGCTGGAAGATGTGGAAGCCACTTTGGCCCGCATCGATTCGCACCCTGCAGAGATCGAAGAACTTGACATCGCCGATGTGGACGTTGACGACCCCACCTTTGAATCCTTGCTCGTGGGCCGTAAGGTCAAGGTGCTACTCAGTGACGTGGACTTGGTACGTTGGAAACAAGACCTCATCGAGGACCGCAACCGGCTTGCCACCCTGTATGCGGCTGCAGAACAAGTCAGCGCCGCGCGCGATGACAAGCTGCTCCGCCTGCGTGACCTGATCGCCAACAAGTGCAGGAACCCGATCAATGCGGGCAACCGCAAGGTCATCATCTTCACCGCGTTCGCAGACACGGCCACTTACCTCTACGAGCAACTGTCTGGCTGGGCCAAGTCTGAGTTGGGTATCGAAAGTGCCTTGGTCACTGGTTCGGGCCGCAACCAATCGACATTGCCACTGCGCCGCGACCTCAGCAGCATCTTGACGGCCTTCTCCCCCCGCTCGAAGGAGCGCCCGCAAGACTTGGCACACGAAGGCGAGTTGGACTTGCTGATAGCCACCGACTGCATCAGCGAAGGCCAGAACCTTCAAGACTGCGACTGGCTGGTGAACTACGACATCCACTGGAACCCCGTTCGCATCATCCAGCGGTTCGGGCGCATTGACCGCATCGGCTCGCGCAACACCTGCATTCAACTGGTGAACTTCTGGCCCAACATGGAGCTGGAGGAATACATCAACTTGGAGCAGCGCGTTAGTGGCCGCATGGTGCTCTTGGACATCTCAGCCACTGGCGAAGAGAACATCATCGAACAACAGTCTGGCAACCAGATGAACGATCTGGAATACCGCCGCAACCAGTTGTTGAGGATGCAAGACAGCGTCATTGATTTGGAAGACCTTTCCAGCGGCGTAGCCATCACCGACCTGACACTGACCGACTTCCGCATCGACTTGGCCGAGTTCAACAAACTGCACCCCGGCAAGCTCGGCGGCCTGCCCATGGGTGCGTTTGCCGTTACCACGAGCAACGATGTGGACATCCCACCTGGCGTGATCTTCTGCTTGCGCGCTGAAGACGCTGCGGCCGAGAAGGCCATCGACCCAAGCTACCCCTTGGCCCCGCACTACTTGGTGCACGCCAGTGACGAAGGCATAGTATTGCTGCCTTACACCCAGGCAAAAACCACGCTCGACCGACTCAAGCGCATGGCCTTGGGGCGCGACCTTCCAGACGCTTCTGCCTGCGCTCGATTCGACCGTGCCACCAAGTATGGCGAAGACATGCGCCACGCCCAAAAGCTGTTGTCCGCCAGCGTGGCATCCATCGTCGGCAAGTCTGAAGAACGCGCCGTGGCCAGCCTGTTTTCGCCGGGCGGCACACACGCTATGAAGGGCGAGTTCGCGGGCTCCAATGACTTCGAGGTGCTGGCCTATATGGTGATCTTGCCCGGCACGGGTGTCCGGCCAGAACGACTTTGCCTTGCTGGACCACATTGGCGGCGAGTGCGCCGGAGCCGTGACCTTGCTTGAGCCCGGGCAGGCCTTGCCTGCGGCGACGGGTAACGATGACGTTCAATGGCTGAGCGACGACGAAGTCATTGCCATCCTGGATGAATTACCTCGCCGCCCCATGCTGGCGGGCAAAGACGGGTTGCGACTTTCACTGGCTGGCGCCCAAGACAAGCTGCCGGTGGTTTTTGATGGTGCCCGTATCGGGCTGCCGATGGGCGGCGCGCCCAGCTCTCACATCCTGAAACCCGCCATTCACGCCGTTCAAGATAGCGTGATCAACGAGGGATTCTGCATGGCACTGGCTGAGGCCATGCAGCTCAAACCAGCGAAATCAAAAGTGCATCGGGTGCTGGATCGCTCGTTTCTGCTCGTTGAGCGCTACGACCGACTCATCGATGGCCAAGGGTACCGACAACGCCTTCATCAAGAGGATTTCTGCCAGGCACTGGGGGTGGTGCCAGAGATGAAGTACCAGAATGAGGGGGGCCCGGATCTGGCCCAGTGCTTTGATTTTGTTCGCCGCGCGACGCGGCCCAGTGCGCCGCAGATCCTGCGACTGCTCGACTGCGTGATTTTCAATGCGTTGATCGGCAATCATGATGCGCACGCCAAAAACTTCTCGCTGCTGTATTCAGGCAAGGCCCCTGTTCTGGCACCGTTCTACGACACACTTTCGACCGCGGTATATCCAACGCTGACGCCCAAGATGGCGATGAAGATCGGAGGCAAATACAAATTCAGCGAGATCCAGGCCAGGCATTGGGAGCGGTTCGCTGAAAGCGTCGGGCTGACCAAAGCGCTGGCCAGAAGGCGCATTTTGGAGTTGGCTAAGTCGCTGCCAGCCATGGCACGCAAGCTCCAGTCTGACTCTGGGCACGGTTTTGCCGGAAACGCCGTGGTTGAGCAAATCAATGTCTTGATTGAGCAGCGCTGCGCTTTGACGATTCGGCGGCTCACCCAACCGGACGATGGCAGTGCTGCACCTGACTGAATGCGGACGCGGGTTTGATTTCGCAAATGGCAATGGAGTCAGCAGCGGTTTCATAGCCCTATGGCCAACCCACCGGAGATCACGACGGCATCGAGCGTCCGCAGCTTTGGGGCTGTCAATCCCCGGTTTGGGCTCGCGCCGTGGCTTTCGCAACTTACCAAAATCTCGATATTGCGAGCTTTCAGTGCTCGTGGTGCGCTGGGTTCTGCCCCACCCGCGCCTCCCTCATCAACCCGCTCTCATCCGTCACCACCCCGATCACCTTGGCCAGCCGCCGGCCCACGTTGACGTAGGCGTGGCCCAGGCGGCTGTCGAAGTACAGCGAGTCGCCTCGGTTCAGGGGCAGGCATTGGCCGTCTTCAAAGTGCACCTCGATGGCGCCTGAGAGCACGTACACAAACTCTTCGCCGGGGTGGCGGGCAAAGTCTTGCGGGCCGGTGATGCGGCGGGCCTGCACGGTGCCCGGAGGGGCTTGTGGCGACCTCGATCTGACAATCAGGTGGCGGCGGCCCAGTTGTCTAGCTGCAGACCTGGCACTTTGGCAAATTCTCGGGTGTTGTTGGTGACCAGCAGGGCCTGCTGGCTCAGGGCGTGGGCGGCAATCATGGTGTCCAGCGCCCCAATGGGGGTGCCACGCCGTTCGAGGTCTGCACGCAGATCGCCGTAGGCCCACACCGCTGCGTCGTCAAACGGCAGGATGGAGAGTGGGGCCAAAAACATCTCCAACGCTTGGCGGTTGCGGGTCGAGCCGCTCTTGGCCACACCAAATGCCAGTTCGGCCGCGACCACGCTGCACAGTCCGACATCGCCCATGCGGTACTGCTGAAAACGCGCCAATACGGCAGGGGGCTTGGCGTTGATGATGTAGATACAGATGTTGGTGTCCAGCAGGATCATGGGCCAATCTCGTCCCGCTGCTGGGTTTCAGGCTGCTCCCGAACAAGTTCAAAGCCAGGCTCAAACGTGGCCAGCCCGGCTTGCAGGGTTTGCCAGGGGTCGTCTGCGGGCAGCAGCAGTACCCCGTTGCCAAAATGCTTTACCACGACTTCGGTGCCTGCGAAGCGGTATGCCTTGGGGAGCCGTACGGCTTGGCTGCGGCCAGATTGAAAGAGGCGTGCGGTGTCCATAAAGGGCTCCTTGATGGTAATGATCAATGGTAGGTACCTTCGGCGGCGTTGTCCAGCAGGATGCCGGCGGCCTCACTGCAGCGGGTGGAATCGCCTCCTGCGTCTCTCCAAAAGGGCTTCTGCCCCGAGTCGCCTGGGATTCAAAGCACCGTGGAGAGCGCCGAATGCCCCTCACTCCCCCCGCGCCTCCCTCATCAACCCACTCTCATCCGTCACCACCCCAATCACCTTGGCCAGTTGCCGGCTGACGCTGATGTAGGCGTGGCCCAGGCGGCTGTCGAAGTACAGCGAGTCGCCGCGGCCCAGGGGCAGGCATTGGCCGTCTTCAAAGTGCACTTCGATGGCGCCTGAGAGCACGTAGACAAACTCTTCGCCGGGGTGGCGGGCAAAGTCTTGCGGGCCGGTGATGCGGCGGGCGTGAACGGTGCCCAGGGTGGGGATCATCTTTTTGCCCACGGCCTGGGTGCCCAGAAACTCGTAGGCAAAGGCGGGGCCCTGGTAGACCACGCCCTGGCCGGCGCGGGTCAGCACGGGGCCTTGTTGCAAGGGGCTGGGGGGCGGGTGCTGGGTGTCTGAGAACATCGAGCCCATGTCCATCTGCAGGGCCTGGCCCAGGGCGGCAAAGTTGTCGTAGCCCAGGGCCAGTTGGCCGCGCTCGGCGCGCGAGATGGTGGTGATCGACACGCCCGATCGCTCTGCCACCTGGGCCAGCGTCCAGCCTTTTTGTTTGCGGGCCTGGCGCAGGCGTTGGCCAAAGGTGTCCCGGTCCAGGGCGTTTTGTTGTGCGGGGGCGGGCATGGTGGGTGGGGGTGGTTGTGCGGTGATTCTGCCAGGGGCTAGTGGTGCACGGTGGGTGCCGTTGTGCCTTGTCTTTGGCTTGAAAATTTGCGTATATGCAAATTTATGCCTAGACTGGGCGCCATGACTACCCCCACTTCTTCATCGTCCTCAAGCCCTTCCTCCCCGGTGCATGCCGATTTTCTGGTGCTGGGGGCCGGCATTGCGGGCGCCTCGGTGGCGCATTGGCTGGCGCCGCATGGCAAGGTGATCGTGCTGGAGCGCGAAGACCAGCCCGGCTACCACTCTACCGGCCGCTCGGCGGCCTTGTTCATGGAGAGCTATGGCACGCCGCAGGTGCGGGCGCTCACCTTGGCCAGCCGGGCGTTTTTTGAGCAGCCGCCGGCCGCGTTTGGCGAGCACCCCTTGCTCAGCCCGCGCGGCGTGCTGTTTGTGGCGGCCCCGGGGCAAGAGGCTGAGCTGGCGGCGCATTGGGCGGTGCTGCAGGCCATGGCGCCCAATGCGCGCCAGCTCAGCCCCGAGCAGGCCTGTGCCATGGTGCCCGCGCTGCGGCCCGAGCAGGTGGTGGGTGCGGTCTACGAGCCCGATGCCGCCGACATGGATGTGCACGCCATCCACCAGGGCTACCTGCGCAGCATGCGCCAGGCGGGCGGCCAGCTGGTGTGCAACGCCGAGGTGGACCAGTTGCAGCGTGTGGGTTCGGTGTGGCAGGTGCGCGCCAGTGGCGTGGTCTACCAGGCTCCGGTGGTGCTCAATGCCGCGGGCGCCTGGGCCGATGTGCTGGGGGCCCTGGCGGGGGCGCAGCCCCTGGGGCTGGAGCCGCGCCGGCGTTCGGCCTTTACCTTTGCGGCGCCTGCGGGTGCCCATGTGGCGGCCTGGCCGGCGGTGATCGGGGCCGGCGAAGACTGGTACATCAAGCCCGATGCCGGCATGTTGCTGGGCTCGCCGGCCAATGCCGACCCGGTGCCGCCGCAAGACGTGCAGCCCGAAGAGATGGACATTGCCCTGGCGCTGTACCGCATCGAAGAGGCCACCACCCTGAGCATCCGCCGACCGGCGCGCACCTGGGCCGGGCTGCGCTCGTTTGTGGCCGACGGCGATCTGGTGGGCGGCTTTGATGCGCAGCTGCCGGGGTTCTTCTGGGTGGCGGCGCAGGGGGGCTATGGCATTCAAACCTCGGCCGCCATGGGCGAGGCCTGTGCGGCACTGGCGCGGGGCCTGCCCTTGCCCGAGCGGCTGGCCGGGTTTGGCTTGACGGCCGAGATGCTGTCACCGGCCCGGCTGCGGCCGGTCGGGGGCTGAGAGCAGGCGCTGGGGCCTGGCCTGAAATTTCTCCCCCGCTCATGTGCAACAAGTCCGCCCTGGGCGTTGCAGCGGTGGCTCTGCCTGGGCGATTTGTGATGAAATGCCAGCCAGTTACAAATAATCGATGTGCCAGGCTGGGCCCCTGATCAAGACGGGGGCAGGCCCAGGCCGCTGAGGGGTTCCCATGAAGTTTCTGATCGGTGTGGTGTGTGTGTCGGCCCTGTTGGCGGCCGGTGGCGTGCAGGCGCGGGGCGAGTCGGGCCAGGTGCGCCTGTGCCGTGATGCCAACACGCCGGTCGGGCCCGATGCGCGCGGCACGCTGGTGCTGGATGGTGTGATCCGCTTCACGACGGCCCGCACGCTCAAGGAAGAGCGTGAAAAACGCGATGAGATGCAGGTGGTCACCGAGATCATCGACCCCATCCGCCCCGGGCCCCAATGCTGGGTGCAGGATGCCTGGGTGGCCGAAAACCTGTCCAACGAGCCCTTGCCCAAGGCCGGCATGACCTGGCGGGCCTATGCCTTTGTGGATTACGACCGCCTGGTGGATGTACCGCCCAAGGTGATCGGCAACCTGGGCCGTGTCACCCGTGTGGGCTTCACGCCCAACCGGGGTTGGGACAACGGCCGGGTGGGGTTCAGCGTCACGGCTCTGGAAGACTTCAAGCCCATGCCCCGGGTCACCATGGCCCCGGTGGCGGTCGGCAAGCCCTGAGCGGGCTGCCGATCGATCGTTTCACGCGGTCACCTCACGCGGTCACTTCACGCGGGCGTTTCAAGCCGCGGGGATCTTCAGCAGGTCTTCGTCGGTTTCGTCACCGCTCTTGATCCAGTACAGCACGCAGCGGTGCAGCGCCTCGCCTTGCAGCCACGAGGGCAGGGGGTTCCAGTCGCCGTTCGGGTCGTGTTTGGCGGGGTCCCAGGGGGCATCCTGATAGCCGTCGTTGAGGGCGTAGTGCACCAGTGCGTGGCTGGCTTTTTCTGTGATCAGGCGGTGCAGGCCGTCGTAGGCGGCGCCCACCTCACTCACCGGGTCGTACAGCAAGGTATTGGGCATCTTGAGCATGTCGTCGATTGACAGTGGCTGGCTCATGGTCGGGCTCCGGTCAGTTGGGGGGATGCGGTTGGGCGCGGGCCGGGCAGGGCCGGCCGGGGCTCAGCCCAGTTCGTAGATCTGGGCCAGCTTCTGGGCCAGGTCTTGCACACGCGCGGCCACCGGGCCTTCACCCTCCAGGCCGTCACGTTCGAGCCGGCAGTGCTCGATCATCTGCAGCTTCAGGTAGGCGTCGCCCATCACGGCTTCGCTGCGCCCGCCCGGAAAGCTCAGGTTCAGCAGGCCGTGGCCTTCGCGCTGGGGGTCGTCCAGCGGGGTCACGACCACGCCGCTCAGCACATGGATGGCCATTTCGCGTTCTTGGGCCGGCTTGAACTGCAGCAATTGCTTGAGCGCGTAAACCATGCGCTGGCTGCGGGTGTCGGTCGGATCGGGAATGTGTTTCAAGGTCATCAGAGGTACGAGCGGTTAAAGGTGTTAATTGAACGGCTATCGGTCTCAAATTACCAGTCTTGCGTGACACTTGCCAGCCCGAACCGTCAAGAAGGCGACGAAATCTCGCCTGCGGCCACAGCGCCTGGCGCGCTACCGGCTTGCGCGGCGCGCTGCGCCGCGGCCTGGGCGCCCAGGTAGCTGTGGAATGCGGCTGCCAGCGGCGACAGGCGCTTGCCCTTCAGGTAGACCATGTACCAGTGCGCGTGCATCGGGAAGCCGTTCACGTCCAGCACGGTCAGGGCCTCGTCCACCCGGTGTTCGCCCAGGGCGTGTTCCGACACCAGGGCCAGGCCCAGCCCGCCGGCCACGGCCTGCATGATGGCCTCGTTGCTGCCCAGCTCCAGCCGCACCTGGGGCTGAAAGCCCAGCCGGCTCAGGTGGGCGTCGCCGGCCAGGCGGGTGCCCGAGCCGCGCTCGCGCAAGATGAAGCGCTCGTGGGCCAGTTCGCTCAGTTCGATCCGTTTCACGCCAGCCAGCCGGTGCGAGGCCGGGGCAATCACCACCAGGGGGTTGGGCATGAACACCTGCTGTTCGATGTCCAGGTCGGTGGGCGGCATCGACATGATGCACAGGTCGTCCAGGTTGTCGCGCAGGCGCTGCAGCACGCCGTCCCGGTTCAGCACCTGCAGGGCGATGTCGATGTCGGGGTGGCGCTGGCAGAAGGCGCCCAGCATGCGCGGCACAAAGTACTTGGCGGTGCTCACCACCGACACGCGCAGGCGCCCGCGCTGCAGGCCTTTCATGGCGTCGATGCGCTGGGTCAGGCCGCTCCACTCATCCACCATGTTGCGCGCGCTGCGCGCCAGCTCTTCGCCGGCCTGGGTCAGAAACAGGCGTTTGCCCACCTGTTCGTACAAGGGCAGGCCCAGCGATTCGCTCAGCTCCTTGAGCTGCATCGACACCGTGGGCTGGGTCACATGGCAGGCCCGGGCGGCGGCGCTGATGCTGCCCTGCTCGGCCAGGGCCAAGAACAATTGAAGCTGCCGAAAGCTGACATGCATAGGGTTTTATCGATGGTTGATGGCCTTAAAACTGATTTTACTTAATGGGTTGGCTTTTCTAACATCGCTGCATTGAGGAGTCATTCATGCAAAACCTGTTGGATCCAGCCATTCTGTTTTTTGTCTTCGGGGTGATGGCCGGCCTGGTGCGCTCCAATCTGGAGATCCCGGCGGCGGTGTCGCGTTTTCTGTCGCTTTACCTGCTGATGGCCTTGGGCCTGAAGGGCGGCTTCGCGCTGGCCCACTCGGGCTTCAGTGGCGAGGTGCTGGCCAGCCTGCTCAGTGCCGTGCTGCTGGCCCTGGCCGTGCCGGCGCTCGGCTACCTGGTGTTGCGCCGCCTGCTGAAGCCCTTTGATGCCCTGGCCGTGGCCAGCACCTATGGTTCGGTCAGCGCGGTGACCTTCATCACCGCCGTGGCCTACCTGGAGCGCAATGGCCTGCCCTATGGCGGCCACATGGCCGCCGCCATGGCCTTGATGGAGTCGCCGGCCATCGTGTTGGCCGTGCTGATGGCCAACCACCTGCGCCAAGGCCGCACCGCCGCCACGGTGCAGCTCAATGGGGGCGGTACCGCCAGCCTCAGCGCGGGGGGCTGGGGCGGCCAGGGTGGGGCACCGGGCCATCGCATCGGCCACCTGCTGCACGAGTCTTTCACCGATGGCGCCCAGTTGCTGTTGCTGGGGGCCATGGTGGTGGGCCTGGTGTCGGGCGATGCCGGCAAGGCCGCCATGCAACCTTTCTCGGGCGATCTGTTCAAGGGCATGCTGGCCTTCTTCATGCTCGACATGGGCTTGAACGCGGCGCGCCAACTGCCCCAGTTGCGCGGGCAATCGTCCTGGGTGCTGTTGTATGCCGTGCTGGGGCCGTTCACCCACGCCTTTCTGGGCCTGGGCCTGGCCTGGCTGGCCGGTTTGCCGGCGGGCGATGCCGGCCTGTTGATGGTGTTGGCGGGCAGCGCTTCGTACATCGCTGTGCCGGCCGTGCTGCGCTATGCCGTGCCCGAAGCCAATCAGGCGCTGTATTTCGGGTTGTCGCTGGGCCTGACCTTTCCGCTCAACGTGCTGCTGGGGGTGCCGTTCTACATGCAGGTGGCCCACGCGGTAATGGGCTGAGGGGGGCTGACGGGGGCTGAGGGGGCTGAGCTGTGCCAGCTTTGTCATGAAGCGGACACACAGGGTGGGTACGTTATCGGGGCTTTGCTTCATAAGGTCCCGCTTTGATCTCTGACGACGAACTCATCCGCCGCATCCATCAGGAAGCCCACGACAGCTACGACGAAGAGCTTGAACTCGAACTCGAAGACCGCGACATCGACCAGTACACCGGCGGCGCCGAGTCGGTGCAGACCAGCGAGTACCGCGAGTTGCGCCGGCTGTACTTTCGCGAGCTGTTCCGCCTGCAGGCCGAACTGGTCAAGCTGCAGGACTGGGTGGTGGCCAGCGGCCACAAGGTGGTGATCGTGTTCGAGGGGCGCGACGCCGCCGGCAAGGGCGGCGTGATCAAGCGCATCACCCAGCGCCTGAACCCGCGCGTGTGCCGAGTGGCGGCCCTGCCGGCCCCCAACGACCGCGAGCGCACCCAGTGGTACTTTCAGCGCTACACGGCCCACCTGCCGGCCGCGGGCGAGATGGTGCTGTTTGACCGCAGCTGGTACAACCGCGCCGGGGTGGAGCGCGTGATGGGCTTCTGCAATGACGACCAGTACGAAGAGTTCTTCCGCTCGGCGCCCGAGTTCGAACGCATGCTGGTGCGCTCGGGCATTCAGCTGATCAAGTACTGGTTCTCGATCTCGGACGACGAGCAGCGCCTGCGCTTTCTGGGCCGCATCCACGACCCGCTCAAGCAATGGAAGCTCAGCCCCATGGACCTGGAGTCGCGCCGCCGCTGGGAGGACTACACCAAGGCCAAAGAGACCATGCTGGAGCGCACCCACATCCCCGAAGCGCCCTGGTGGATCGTGCAGGCCGACGACAAAAAGAAGGCCCGCCTCAATTGCATCAGCCACCTGCTGAGCCAGATGCCCTACGAAGAGGTGCAGCACCCCACCATCGAGCTGCCCCAGCGCCAGCGCCACGAAGACTACCTGCGCAACCCCGTGCCTGCCGACATGATCGTGCCCCAGGTGTACTGAGCCATGGCATGGGCAGCACGGGCCAGGGCCTGCCGCCGGTGGGGCGCCCCATGAAGCCGCCCCACAGCGCCTCGCGCAACGGCCTGATCTGCGGCTACCGCTTTGAGGCTGGTGCCCGTGGGCAAGAGCTGGGTTTGGACGAGGCCCTGGAATGGCTGGCCGCGCCCGGCCCGCGTGCCCCGGGCGAATTTGTCTGGCTGCATTTCAAGCTCAGCGATGCGGCGGCCGAGACCTGGATCCGCAAGCACCTGCCGGTGGTGCCCGAATTCTTTGAGGCCCTGCACGAGGGCTCGCGCTCCACCCGCATCGAAGACGCCGACGACACCCTGGTGGCGGTGGTCAACGATGTGGCCTACGAGTTTTCTTTCGACCCCTCCGACATCGAGACCCTGTGGGTGCACGTGGGCCCGCACCTGGCCGTGACCGCGCGCCTGCACCCGTTGCGCACCATCGACGTGTTGCGCCAGTCGGTGCGTGATGGCCATGTGTTCGGCTCGTCGGTGGCCTTCTTGAACCGCCTCATGCACGACCAGGGCGATGTGCTGCTGCGCATCGTGCGCCAGGCCACCCTGCAGGTGGACCATGTGGAAGACCAGTTGCTGCTGGGCCGCCTGCAACGCAAGCGGGCCGAGCTGGGCCAGCTGCGTCGCGTGCTGGTGCGGCTGCAGCGACTGCTGGCGCCCGAGCCAGGGGCCTTGTTTCGCCTGCTGCGCCGCCCACCGCCCTGGATCACGCCCGAAGACCTGGAGGAACTGCGCCAGGCCACCGAAGAGTTCTCGCTGGTGATCCGCGACGCGGCCGAGTTGCAAGAGCGCATCCGCCTGCTGCAGGAAGAAATCGAGGCCCAGGTGGGCGAGCAGACCAACCGCAGCGTGTTCACCCTGACCATGGTCACCGTGCTGGCCCTGCCCATCAACCTGGTGGCCGGCCTGCTGGGCATGAACGTGGGCGGCATTCCGTTGGCCGACCATCCCCATGGCTTTGCGGTGATCGTGGGCATTGTGATCACCTTCACGGTGCTGGCCGGGGCCTGGGCCATCCGGCGCCGCGACGACTGATCCCGAGCCCGGGTGCCGGGTGGCAGCCCCTGGCGCTTGCGTCAAAATGGCGGCCGGCCCGCCGTCCGGTGGTGGGCATTGCCACCAGGGGACCTTCATGAGCCAAGCATCCGATCAGCCGCAGGGCCGCGCCGCCCGCCTGTCTGAGCCCGATTCAGATTCACCCAGCAGCCCCTCGCGGCGGCGCCTGTTGCAGGCCGGGGCGGGCGCCGCGGCCGCCGGTGGCCTGGCCGCCAGCCCGGCGCAGGCGGCTGGTCAGCCCGTGGCCGCCAAGCCGGCGCCGGCGCGCTCGTTGCAGCAACAGCTGCAGCGCCACATCCAGCATGTGGTGGTCATCTACCTGGAAAACCGCAGCTTCAACAACCTGTTTGCCGACTTCCCGGGCACGCTGGAGCCCTTGTCCAGCCTGCCCGCCGAGCGGGTGCTGCAGCGTGACCGCAATGGGCAGCCCCTGCCCAGCCTGCCCAAGGTGTGGGGCGGCATGGTGCCGCGCAGCCAGAGCCTGGGCGGCAAGACCTACATGATCGACGAGAGCAAGATCAGCGGGCTGCCCAATGCGCCCTACGTGCTCAAGGATGCCGAAGGGCAGCCCCTGCCCGAGTCGGTGATCACCCGCGATCTGTGCCACCTGTTCTATCAGAACCAGATGCAGATCCATGGCGGCAAGAACGACGAGTTCGTGGCTTGGTCCGATGCGGGCGGGCTGGTGATGGGCTACTACGGTGCCTCACGCCAGCAACTGGGCTTGTGGAAGCTGGCCCAGCAGTACACCTTGTGCGATCGCTTTTTCATGGCGGCCTTTGGGGGCTCGTACCTGAACCACCAGTTTTTGGTGTCGGGGCGCACGCCCGAGTACTTCAATGCCGCCAACACTGCGGCACGCAGCCGCATCGCCGTGACCGAGGGCGGCCCCACCGGCGCCCGCCTGGCCCTGGCGCCCGACAGCCCGGCCTCGGCCCTGGACGGCAAGCCCAAGTACGTGAACGACGGCGCCATCACCCCCGACGGCTATGCCGTCAACACCATGGCGCCGCCGTTCCAGCCCAGTTACATCAAGCCGGCCCCGGGCGGCGACCCGGCCCTGGCCGACCCCGACGACGCGCGCACCCTGCCGCCCCAGACCTACGACACCATCGGCGACCTGCTGTCGCGCAAGGGCGTGAGCTGGGCCTGGTACGGCGGCGCCTGGCAAGCCGCCGTGGACCACAAGGGCGGGGGCGAGCGGCCCAACTTCCAGTACCACCACCAGCCCCTCAATTACTTCAAGCAGTTCGGCCCGGGCACGGCCGAGCGCGTGCTGCACCTGCGCGATGGCGGCACCGGTGACAGCCCCATCTCCAACCACTTTCTGGCCGATGTGGTGGCCGGCCGCTTGCCTGCGGTCACCTTCTACAAGCCGCAGGGCAATCTGAACCTGCATGCCGGGTATTCGGACGTGGAGTCGGGCGACCAGCACGTGGCCAATGTGATCGAGCACCTGAAAAAGAGCCCGCATTGGCCCCACATGCTGGTGGTGGTGACCTTTGACGAAAACGGCGGCTGGTGGGACCCGGTGGCCCCGCCGCCCGGCGACCGCTGGGGCCCGGGCTCGCGCGTGCCGGCCCTGCTGGTGTCGCCGCATGTCAAAAAGGGCCATGTGGACCACACCTTCTACGACACCACCTCGATCCTGCGCTTCATCACCCGGCTGCACGGGCTGCCGCTGCTGGAGGGCCTGGCGGCCCGCGATGCGGCCTTCCGCGCCCGGGGCGAGCGCCCGCCGGGGGACCTGAGCGCGGCCTTCAGCTTTGCCTGAAACGACACGGCCCGCCAAGGCGGGCCGTTGTGAGGCGGGGGATCCAGCGTGCTGGATCAGGCTCTGTCGATCATTCGGGTTCGATCTTCGCGTCGCGCACCACCTTGGCCCAGCGCGGGGCCTCGGCCTTGATCAGGGCGGCAAAGGCTTCTGGCGTGCCACCGCCCACTTCGTTGCCCTGGCTGGTGATCTTCTGGCGCAGGTCGGCGTCTTGCAGGGCCTTGTTGCCCACGGCATTGAGCTGCTTGACCAGATCGGCCGGCATGCCCTTGGGGCCCACCAGGCCTTGCCAGTTGAGCACTTCGACGGCCGCAAAGCCTTGCTCGGTCATGGTCGGCAGATCGGGCAGCAGGGTGGAGCGGGTCTTGCTGGTGATGCCCAGGGCGCGCATCTTGCCGGCCTTGATCGAGGGCATGGCGGCGTACATCTGCTCGAACATGAAGTCGACCTGACCGCCCATGAGGTCGGTGGCCGCGGCCGAGCCGCTCTTGTAGGGCGCGTGGATCATGTCCACCCCCACGGCGTGCTCGAACAGCGAGCCGCTCAGGTGGTGCGAGCCCCCGATGCCGCCCGAGGCGTAGATGATCTTGCCCGGGTTGGCCTTGGCGGCCGCCACCAGGTCTTTCAGGGTTTTGTAGGGCGAATCGTTGCGCACCATCAGGATCAGCGGGCCCTTCTCGATCAGCAGGATGGGCGTGATGTCGTTGAAGGGGTCGAAGTTGAGCTTCTTGAACAGCGCGTGGTTCACCGACAGCGGGGCCAGGTTGCCCATGCCCAGGGTGTAGCCATCGGGCTTGCCGCGGGCAATCGCCTCGGTGCCGATGTTGCCGCCGGCGCCGGCCTTGTTGTCGATGATGATGGGCTGGCCCAGCAGGCTGCTCATGACCTTGGCGACCTGGCGCGAGCGGATGTCGGCGTTGCCGCCGGCGGCGTAGGGGCAGATCCAGGTGATGGCTTTGCTGGGGTATTTGTCGTCGGCCAAGGCCAGATGGCTCAGGCCGGGCAGGCTGGCGGCGCCAGCGAGTTGGAGCAGGGTGCGGCGTTTCATGCTTGTCTTCCTTTGTCTGTCTCGTTGTTCGAGCCCCTGACAGGGTCGGGGCACTTGGATGGCGTGACTCTAGCGTGCGCAGGCTTTCAGTCTGCTTTCAGTGCGGTCAGGGTTTGCACCAGATGCCCGACAATCCATGCTTTTACCGGGGCCCGAAGAGCCCCGTCAAGGAGACCTGCCCGATGAAGCTGTTGCGTTGCTGGCTGTGCCTGCTGCTCGGATGCGCCTGGCTGGCGCCCGCATCGACACCGGCATGGGCTGCCGAGCGATCAGGCGAGCGGGTGGCGCTGATCGTGGCCGGGCTGGAGAAACAGATCTACCTGCCGGTGCGGCTGGCAGCCCACCTGGGCTATTTCCGCGAGCAGGGGCTGGAGGTGGATCTGCTGACCGAGCCCTCGGGCGCCAATGCCGAAGACGTGCTGTTGGTGGGCGGCGCACAAGGGGTGGTCGGGGCGTACCACCACACGCTGGACCTGCAATCGCGTGGCAAGGCCGTGCAGTCGGTGGTTCTGTTCACGCTGGCCCCAGGTGAGGTGGAACTGGTGGCCACCCGCCTGGCCGGGGTGATCAACAGCCCAGCCGACTGGAAAGGCCGGCGCCTGGGGGTGACCGGCCTGAGCTCGGCCACGCATCTGCTCACCCACGCCCTGGCCCAGCGCCATGGGCTGAAGCCCCAGGACTACACCGTGTTGCCCGTGGGCAGCGGGGCTGCATTTGCGGCGGCCCTGCGGCAGGGCCGCATCGATGCCGGCATGAGCACCGAGCCCGTGGCCAGCAGCCTGATCCAGAGTGGCGACGCCCGCCTGCTGGTCGACCTGCGCAGCCCCGAGGCGGCCCAGAAGGCGCTGGGCCAGAGCTACCCGTTTGCCTCGCTGTACATGCAGACGGCCTGGGTGAACAGCCACCCAGGTGAGGTGCAGCGCCTGGTCACGGCGCTGGTGCGGGCGCTGCGCTTCATCCAGCAGCGCCCCCCGGCCGAGGTGGCGGCGGCACTGGGCCTGGCGGGTGACGATGCCGCGATCTACATCAAGGCCTTGAGCGAAAGCCGGGCCATGTTCTCGGCCGATGGGCTGATGCCCGAGGGCGGGCCGCAGCAGGTGCTGCGCCTGGCCGCGCAGGTCAACCGCGCCCAACGCGAACGGCGGCTGGACCTGGGGCGCACCTTCACCAACTCCTTTGTTCAGCAGGCCAACACCAGCCTGGGGCCGCTGGCCTCGCCCTGAACTCAGCCTGTGGGCCCGGCTGTCTTGACGGTGCGGCCGGCAAACGCCACCGTGACGCGAAGGCCCTGCCCCTGCGGGCCATCGCCCAATTGCACACGGGCGCCGTGGGCCTGGGCGATTTCGCGCACGATGGCCAGCCCCAGGCCGCAGCCGTCCGAGTGCTGGTTGTCCAATCTGAAGAAGCGTTCGAACACCTGTTCGCGCAGTTCGGGCGGAATGCCGGGGCCGTTGTCCTCGACCTCCAGCAGCACCTGCTCTGCCGTGCGGCGCAGGCGCAGGGTGACGGCGCCGCCGGGTGGGGTGTAGCGCAGGGCGTTGTCGATCAGGTTGGCGCACAGCTCGTGCAGCAGGCGGGCCGAGCCTGTGACCTGAAAGCGCTCACCCACCGGCCCCACATCGCCCTCGGCCTCGAAGCCCAGGTCAATGTCGCGTTGTGCGGCCAGCAAGGCCAGTTGCTCCAGCACCTCACGGGCGGTCTGGCCCAGGTCGACCGGGCCCTGTTCGTCGGTGCGGCCCCGGCCGGCCTCGGCCACCGAGAAGGTGAGCAACTGTTGCACCAGGCGCATGCCGTGCTGCAGGGTGGTCTGGGCGGCTTGCAGGGCCTCCTGGCGTGCTGCTTCGTCGCCTTGCCTCAGGGCAAACACCAGTTGGGTGTTCAGTACGGTCAAGGGGGTGCGCAGCTGGTGGGCGGCATCCGCAATGAAGCGGCTGTGGGCCGACATGTGGTGGTCCAGCCGGGTGGCGTAGTCGTTCATGGCGTCGGCCAGCGGTGCCAGCTCGGTGGGCAGGTGGCGCGAGGGCAGGGGTTCCAGCGCGCCGGGCTGGCGCGCCAGCACCTGATCCCGCAGGCCGGTGACGGGCCGCAAGCCCCGGCGCAGCCCCAGCCCCAGCAACAAGGCCACCCCGGTCAACAGGCCCAACTGGCGCCACAGCGCTGTGCGCCAGATTTCGCCGGCCAAGGCATCGCGCCCGACCAGGGTCTGGGCCACCTCGATCAGCAGCGTGGTCTGTGCAGGCGCACTGAGCACCGGCTGACTGAAGGCCACGGCATGCACGGCCTGCTGGTTTTGCCAGGCATCGAAGTACACGGCCTCATCGGGGGCAGGGGGGTGTGGGGGCGGCGGCAGTTCGGGGTAGCCCAGCAGCAGTTCGCCGCCGGCGCGTGTGATGCGGTAATACACCCGGTCGGCGTGGGGCGAGGCAAACAGCTCCAGTGCGGCGGGTGGCAGCACCACGCTGGGCTGGCCGTCCTGGATCTCGATCTGCTGCCCGATCATGCGGGCGGCGCCCAGCAGCATGCGTTGCTGCACCAGGGTGGCGGTGTGGCGTGCATCGCGGTAGGTGATCCACAGGTCCAGCGCGGCCAGCAGGGCCAGGGGCAGCAGCAGCCAGCCCATCAACTGGCGCAGCAGGCTGGAGCGGCGGGGCAGATCGATGGCGGGCATGGGCAGCCTCAGGGGGCCTGGGACTTCAGCAGGTAGCCCAGACCCCGCAGGGTGATGATGGCCACATCGCTGCCCTGCAGCTTTTTGCGCACCCGGTGCACATAGATTTCCACTGCGTCGGGCGAGACGTTGTCGTCCAGGGTGAACAAGGCCTCGCTCAGGGCCTGTTTGCTCACGGTCTGCCCTTGTTTGAGCAACAGCGCCTCCAGCAGGGCGTGCTCACGCGGGGTGAGCGACAGCGGTGCGGCGGCCGTGCCCTCGCCCAGGCTGAACAGGCGCGTGTTGCTGTCGTAGCCCAGTGCGCCGCAGCGCAGCACGGGGTTTTTGTGGTTGGCGTGGCGGCGCAGCAGCACGCGGATGCGGGCCTCCAGCTCGGCCACCTCGAAAGGCTTGCCCATGTAGTCGTCGGCACCGCTGTCCAGCCCGGCCACGCGCCCGGCCAGGGTGTCGCGGGCACTCAGGATCAGCACCGGCACGTTGTTGTCGCGGGCGCGCAGGCGGCGCAGCACTTCGTCGCCCGCGAGGCCGGGCAGCTCCAGGTCCAGGATCACCAGGTCGTAGCGCTCGCTGAGCAGGCGGGCGTGGGCGTCGGCGCCGTCGTAGGCACATTCGATCACGTAGCGGTCTTTTTGCAGGGTGCGGGCCAGCCACTCTGACAGGGTGCGGTTGTCTTCGACCAGCAGGATGCGCATGGGCAGAGGCGTGAGGGGTGGGTGGGGTGGGGCGGGTCAGTGCAAGCAGCCGGGCGTGGGCGGCACGGCTTCCGGGCGCCATCCTAACGCCAGCGGGCGGCCGACTGGCCCGGCGCTGCATCGGGGCCCCCGCGACTTCTGGAACAATCGGGCCCATGCAACTGCAGGATATTCTTTTTTCACAAGGCTTCGGCACGCGCCGCGTCTGCGCGGGCCTGGTTCAACAGGGCCTGGTCGAGGTCTTCGAGTCGGCGTCTTCCGACACCGCGGTGACGGTCACCGAATCGGCCCGCGACTTCGTGCCCGAGGGCCTGCGCTTCAATGTCCAGGGCGTGCCCTGGGCCTACCACGAGAAGGCCTACGTGATGCTGCACAAGCCGGCGGGGACCGAGTGCTCGCAAAAGCCCTCGGCCTGGCCCAGCATCTACACCCTGCTGCCCGCGGCCCTGCGCCAGCGCCCCAGCAAGAGCGCCGTGCAGGGTGTGCAGGCCGTGGGCCGGCTGGACCAGGACACCACGGGCCTGTTGCTGCTGAGCGACGACGGCCAGTTCATCCACCGCATGAGCTCGCCCAAAAAGCACGTGCCCAAGGTGTACGAGGTGGTGACCAAGCACCCGATCGATGACAGCCAGGTGCAGCGCCTGCTGGCCGGCGTGGTGTTGGACGACGACCCCAAGCCCGTGCGTGCCGCCGCCTGCGAGGCCCCCAGCCCGCTGCACCTTCGCCTGACCCTGCTGGAGGGCAAGTACCACCAGGTCAAGCGCATGGTGGCTGCCGTGGGCAACCGGGTGGAAGGCCTGCACCGCTCGCGCATCGGCGGCCTGGCGCTGCCCGAAGACCTGGCACCGGGCCAATGGCGCTTTCTGAGCCCGGCCGACCTTGAACTGCTCAAGGCCTGAGCGAATCGCTTACCTGTGTGTGTCGATGTAACAGGCCTCAGCCGAGCCCCGGCTACACTGGCGGCCTGATCTGAAAGTGGATGTTTGTGAAGTCGTTTGCCCGCCGCCGTGTCTCCAGCTTTTCGCATGCCAGTGGGCATGCCTTGATTGCCGCTTCGTTGCTTTTGGGGGCCGCCACGGCACCCGCCTGGGCCCAGGCGCCAGCCGGTACCGCCGGCGAGGCGTCCAACCCTGTCGCTGCCAGCCCTGAGGCGACCAAGCCGCCGGTGACTGAAAGCGTCAAGCCCAAGGCCAAGCCGGCAGCCAAGCCCAGTGCCACCCACGGCAGCAAGCCTGCCGCCAAGGCACAGGCCGACGCAAAAGCCGACCCCAAGCGACCCGCCAAGGCGGAGGCGGCGGTTGCCGCCGCGGCCACCGCAGGCGCTGCCACTGCTGCAACGGCGGCATCCGGCACCCCGGCGAGCACGGCCGCACCAGTTGCCGGTGCTGCTGCGGCAGCGGCCTCCAGCAACGGTGGCCTGACCCACCCGATCTTTGTGCTGAACTCGCTGGACGCCACCATCAGCGTGATCGACCCGCAGACCTGGACCGAAACCAAGCGCATCCCCACCGGCAAAGAGCCCCATCACCTGTACCTGACGCCCGACGAGAAGTCGCTGATCGTGGCCAATGCGCTGGGTGATTCGCTGACCTTTCTGGACCCCCGCACGGCCGAGGTGCAGCGCACGGTGCGCGGCATCATCGACCCCTATCAGCTGCGCTTCTCGCCCGACATGAAGTGGATGGTGACGGCCGGCAACCGCCTGAACCACGTCGACATCTACCGCTGGGACGGCAAGGACGTGACGCTGTCCAAGCGCATCTCCACCGGCAAGACCCCCAGCCACCTTTGGATCGACAGCACCAGCAGCATCGTCTACTCGACCATGCAAGACAGTGACGAACTGGTGGCCATCGACCTGAACACCCAGACCTTGAAATGGCGCGTCAAGACCGGCTCGTTGCCGGCCGATGTGTATGGCAGCCCCGACGACAAGACCTTGTTCATCGGCCTGACCGGTGGCGAGGGGGTGGAGGTGTACGACGTCAGCGGGGGCAAGGAAGCCCGCCTGGTCAAGACCATCCCCACCGGCAAGGGGGCCCACGCCTTCCGTGGCGCGGGTGACCGCCGCCACATCTACGTGAGCAACCGGGTGGCCAACACCCTGAGCAAGATCGACATGCAGACCCAGTCCGTGGTGGCCCAACTGCCGGGCCCCACCGGGCCGGACTGCATGGACGTGTCGGCCGATGGCCGGCTGATCCTGCTCAGTTCGCGCTGGGGTCGCAAGATGACGGTGATCGACACCGAAACCCGCAAGGTGCTGCGCCAGGTCAGCGTGGGCAAGTCTCCGCATGGGGTCTGGACCCTTGATCACGCGCCGCGCTGACCCGGCCCGCCGGTGGTCTGGCCTGGCGGCCGGGCTGCTGTTGGGGCTGGCCTTCGGCGCCGCCCAGGCAGCGGGCACCTGCGCCAAGCCGCTTTACCTGACCTTTGACACCGGCCACATGGGCGTGGCGCCCCTGATTGCCGAGGTGCTCAAGCGTCAGCAGGTGCGGGTGACCTTTTTTGCCGCCAACGAGCCCACCCAGCAGGGCGACGGCACGCTGGGCGAATACTGGGCCTCTTGGTGGCGCGAGCGTGCGGCCGAGGGCCACACCTTTGCCAGTCACACCTACGACCATGTCTACTGGCGCGCCGATCTGCCGGCGCCGCCGGGGCAGTGGCGCTTCCGGGTCAAGCCCTCGGCCGGCCCCGATGCCGGGCGGGAGGCCGTGATCGATGGCCCGGCCTATTGCGCACAGCTGGACCGATCTTCGCAGCGCCTGCAGACCCTGACCGGACAGGCGCCTTTGCCCTTGTTCCGTGCGCCGGGTGGCAAGACCTCGCCCCAGTTGCTGGCGGCGGCCCGCCAGTGTGGCTATGCCCACGTGGATTGGGCGCCCGCGGGCTTTCTGGGCGACGAGCTGCCCAGCGATCGCTTCAGCAACGCCCAGTTGCTGGAGCGTGCCCTGAAGAACCTGCGTGCGGGTGACATCCTGATGGCCCACCTGGGCATCTGGTCGCGCCGCGACCCCTGGGCGCCCGCGGTGCTGGAGCCGCTGATCCAGGGCCTGAAGGCCAAGGGTTTTTGTTTTGAAACCTTGCGCGAGCACCCGGCCTATCGGGATTGGCTGGCCCGCAACGGGCGTTGAGACCCGTTCCAATGATGATGGACAGTTTGATTGATTGGTTTGGCCAGGCGCAGACCGGCCTGTTCGAGGCGGTGGTGCAGCCTTTGATGTTCCACGCCGGCCTGGGCAACTTTCTGGAAGACGGCTTCAATGGCACCGGCTGGTTGCTGGTGGGGCTGATCCAGCTGTTGGTGATGGTGGCGGTGTTTGGTCCCTTGCAGCGGCTGTGGCCGGCCGAACCGTTGCGTGACCGCGCCGCCGTGCGCACCGACATCCTCTACACCTTGTTGCACCGCCTGGGCCTGGTGCGGGTGGCGCTGTTCTTCCTGGTCGACCCGCTGTTTGATGAGCTGTTCGGCCATTTGCGGGTGGCGGGCTGGCAGACCTTTCACCTGGACGAGCTGTGGCCCGGCATCACCGACCTGCCCTGGGTGAGCCTGGCGCTGTACCTGGTGGCGTTTGATTTTGTCGGTTACTGGGTGCACCGTGCCCAGCACCAGTCGGAGCTGTGGTGGCGCCTGCACTCGCTGCACCATTCCCAGCGCCAGATGACGATGTGGACGGACAACCGCAACCACTTGCTGGACGACCTGCTGGGCGATTGCATTCTGGTGGTGGTGTCCCAATTGATCGGCATTGCGCCAGGGCAATTTGTGGCCGTGGTGGCCATCACCCAGCTCAGCGAGAATTTTCAGCATGCCAACCTGCGCTGCTGGTTTGGCCGTTGGGGCGAGCGGCTGTGGGTGAGTCCGCGCTTTCACCGCATGCACCACGCCATCGGCATCGGGCACGAGTTCAGGGGCCGAACGGGCCGGCCCGTGCTGGGGGGCTGCAATTTCGGGGTGCTGCTGCCCTGGTGGGACATGCTGTTCGGCACCGCCAATTTTGAGTTGCGCTTCGAGCCGACCGGGGTGCGTGATCAGGTGGAGCCCGGGCCGCAGGGGCTGCGTGATTACGGCCAGGGCTTTCTGGCCCAGCAGTGGCTGGGCTTGAAAAGGCTGTTCGGCCGCGCCTGATGCCCGGGGGCCGGTGGCTGTCCGCCGGGCCTGCGGTGGCGTTATGCTGCCGGCATGACGCTTTTGCTTGATTCTTTCTGGCGCTCGGTGGTGTATTGCCTGCACCCCCGGGTGATTGCCCTGTCGTTTCTGCCCCTGCTGCTGCTGGTGGGCATGGCCCTGGGGCTGGGGTATTTTTATTGGGAACCGGCGGTGGACGGCGTGCGGCAGATGCTGGAGTCGTCCGATCTGCTGAACTCATTCTGGGCCTGGCTGCAGGGCGCCGGGGTGGGGCAGCTCAAGACCGTGGTGGCGCCGCTGATCGTGATCGCCGTGGTCACACCCGTGCTGGTGGTGGTGTCGCTGCTGGTGGTGGCGGTGTTGATGGCGCCGTCGCTGGTGTCGATGGTGGGTGAACGGCGTTTTTCCGGGCTGCAGCGCCTGCGCGGTGGCTCCACGCTGGGCAGCCTGGCCTGGTCGCTGGGCTCGGTGCTGCTGGCGTTGGTGGCCTTGGTGGCCTCCATTCCCCTGTGGCTGGTGCCGCCTCTGATTTTGATCCTGCCCCCGCTGATCTGGGGTTGGCTGACCTACCGGGTGATGGCCTACGACGCCCTGGCCGTGCATGCCAGCAAGGCCGAGCGACAGCTGCTGTTCAAGCGGCACCGCCTGTCTTTGCTGGCCATCGGGGTGATGACGGGTTATCTGGGCGCCGCGCCCAGCCTGGTGTG
Organism: Curvibacter sp. GW821-FHT09D12; assembly: GCF_059416245.1. Classification (NCBI taxonomy): domain Bacteria; kingdom Pseudomonadati; phylum Pseudomonadota; class Betaproteobacteria; order Burkholderiales; family Comamonadaceae; genus Curvibacter; species Curvibacter sp. GW821-FHT09D12. The sequence goes on from NZ_JBWKOU010000004.1 coordinate 476,391, forward strand.
GGCCTCGGGGGCCTTGTTTGCCGCCGCGTTTGTGATCCTGGTGCCGGTGGCGATCTGGATCTACACCTTGGTCTTTGCATTTTCTTCGCTGTGGTTTGCCCACTATTGCCTGGCGGCGCTGGAAAGGCTGCGGGCCGAGTCGGTTTCTGCCGCCACCACCGTGGTTTCCGAGTCGGTGCCGGTAGGATGGCAGGATGAGCGCAACACCCACCTCCCCAACACCCCAGGCGGCCTCGAGCCTCCGCCCCATCCCTGAAGCCCCTCGAAATTTCGGGCTGATCATCGTCGGTGACGAGATCATGTCGGGCAAGCGTGCTGACAAGCACATGCCCAAGGTCATCGAAGTGTTGGGCGCCCGCGGGCTGCAGCTGTCGTGGGCCGACTATGTGGGTGATTCGCCCGAGCGCATCGAGGCCACGCTGGCGCGGGCTTTTGCCTCAGGGGATGCGGTTTTCTCGTGTGGCGGCATCGGGGCCACCCCCGACGACCACACCCGCCAGTGCGCCGCACGCGCCCTGGGCGAGCCCCTGCAACTGCACCCGCGTGCTGCCGAACTGATCCGTGAGCGCATGCAGGATGTGGCTCGCGAGAATGGCCTGGCTTATGAGCCCGAGCGCGACGACAACGTGCACCGCCTCAACATGGGGGTGTTTCCGGCCTCGGCGCAGATCATTCCAAACCCCTATAACAAAATCCCGGGCTTCAGCTGCGTGGGGCAGGGGGGCGGAGCGGTGCACTTTGTGCCGGGCTTCCCGGTGATGGCCTGGCCGATGGTCGAGTGGGTGCTGGACACGCATTACGCCCATCTGTTCAACCGGGTGGCCCATGTGGAGAAGTCGGTCATTGTGTTTGGCTCGATGGAGGCCATGCTGACGCCGCTGATGGAGGCCATCGAGCGCGAGCATGCCGGCGTCAAGGTGTTCAGCCTGCCCAGCGTGGATCACCCGCAGTATGGCCGGCACATTGAACTGGGGGTGAAGGGTGACCCCACCCTGGTGCTGGCGGCCTACCCGGCCTTGCTGGCCGGCCTGCATCGCTTCGATCTCAAGCTGGGCCCCGAATTGGTGCGTTGATGAATTGCACCAATTTGATGCGCAACCTGATGCATCGAATTGGTGCACTGATGCTGGCGGCGAAAAATCCCCGCTTGAGTGCATTTCAGAGCCGGCAAACTGGCTGCAACGCCGCTCAGGCAGGGCAAAATACGGTAGTCGGCGTCTGGTGCCATGCACCAAGGATTGGCATAAAAACTGCATTCCTCCCGGCGTCATTGAATTTTTAACCAGCCTCGAACAGGAGATCCTGATGGCAAAGACCGTCGCAGACGTGATGAAGTTGGTGAAGGAAAACGAAGTCAAGTTCGTTGATTTCCGCTTCACCGATACCCGTGGCAAGCAACAGCACACCACGGTTCCCGTGTCCCACTTTGACGAAGACAAGTTCACGTCGGGGCATGCTTTTGACGGTTCTTCGATTGCCGGCTGGAAGGGCATCGAAGCCTCGGACATGCTGCTGGTGCCGGACCCAAGCTCGGCCAACATCGATCCCTTCTTCGAAGAGACCACCCTGATCCTGACCTGCGACGTGGTGGAACCCGCCGACGGCAAGGCCTATGACCGCGACCCGCGTTCGATCGCCAAGCGCGCTGAAGCCTACCTGAAGGCCTCGGGCCTGGGCGACACCGCCTTCTTCGGTCCGGAACCTGAATTCTTCATCTTCGACGGCATCCGTTGGAGCACCGACCCGCAAAACACCTTCTACGAGATCGAAGAGTACGAAGCCCCGTGGAACACCGGTGCCAAGCTCGAAGGCGGCAACCGCGGCCACCGTCCAACCGTCAAGGGCGGCTACTTCCCGGTGCCCCCGGTCGACAGCACGCAAGACATGCGCGCTGAGATGTCCCTGATCCTTGAATCGCTGGGCATCCCGGTCGAAGTGTTCCACCACGAAGTGGCGGGCGCTGGCCAGAACGAGATCGGCACCCGTTTCAGCACCCTGGTGGAACGCGCTGACTGGACCATCCTGCAGAAGTACGTGGTGCACAACGTGGCCAATGCCTACGGCAAGACCGCCACCTTCATGCCCAAGCCCTACCATGGCGACAACGGCTCGGGCATGCACGTGCACCAGTCGGTCTGGAAGGACGGCAAGAACCTGTTCGCTGGCGACGGCTATGCCGGTCTGTCGGACTTCGCTCTGTACTACATCGGCGGCATCATCAAGCACGCACGTGCCCTGAACGCCATCACCAACCCCGGCACCAACAGCTACAAGCGCCTGGTGCCGCACTTCGAAGCCCCGGTGAAGCTGGCCTACTCGGCCAAGAACCGTTCGGCCTCGATCCGCATCCCCTTCGTGGCCAACCCGAAGGGCCGTCGCGTGGAAGCCCGCTTCCCCGATCCGCTGATGAACCCCTACCTGGGCTTTGCCGCCCTGCTGATGGCGGGTCTGGACGGCGTGGAAAACAAGATCCATCCGGGCGAAGCTGCCACCAAGGATCTGTACCATCTGCCGCCCGAAGAGGACGCATTGGTGCCGACCGTCTGCCACAGCCTGGACCAGGCCCTCGAAGCCCTGGACAAGGACCGTGCCTTCCTGACCAAGGGTGGCGTGTTCACCGACAGCATGATCGATGCCTACATTGATCTGAAGATGCAGGAAGTGACCCGTTACCGCATGTCGGTGCACCCGGTCGAATTCGACATGTACTACTCGCTGTGATGCGGGACTAGGCAATGTCTACCCAAAGGGCAGCTTCGGCTGCCCTTTTTTCTTGCTGCCGGCCCGGTGCCGGTGCGACCCGGGTGGGCTTTGCCTTTGCCTCACCAGCCGATTCGGAGATACTTGGCTCGCCGCCCGAAGGGGTGCTGAACTGGATGTATGAAACACGTTGTACTGATTTCCCTGCTGACCCTGACCTGCTGCGCCGCGATGGCGCAAGACCGCATCTACCGTTGCGGCAACGAATACACCAACACGGTCCCGGCCAACCGGGCCAAGGAATGCAAGCTGATTGAAGGCGGCAATGTGACCGTGGTGCCGGGCACCCGGCCGGCCGCCCAGGCCCCTGCCGGCGGCGATGCGTCCAAGGTGGTCACGGCGCCTGCGGGCTCGCCCAAGGTGGACAACAGCGAGCAGAAGGCGCGCGATGCCGATGCGCGCGCCATTCTGGAATCCGAATTGCGCAAGGCCGAGGCACGGCTGGCCGAGCTGCAGAAGGAATACAACAACGGCGAGCCCGAGAAGCAGGGGGGCGAGGCCAAGAATTACCAGAAATACCTGGATCGGGTGGCTGCACTCAAGGAGGCCGTGGCGCGCGCCGAGGCCGATGTGGCCGGTATCAAGCGTGAAATCGCGCGTCTCAAATGAACCGCCTCACCCTGACAGACCCGGTCGCAGAAGCCTTTCATGCCTATGACCTGCTGGCCACGCTGGTGGCGGTGGTCCGCATCGATGGCACGGTGATCTTTGCCAACGCGGCGCTGGAAGATGCCATCGGCACCTCGCGCCGAACCATTGAAGGCTCGCAATTTGCCGATTTCTTCTCTGAGCCCCAGATCCTGCGCAATGCCCTGGATGGCGCCGGTAGCAACGAGTTCGCAGCGTTGCGCTACGACGCCTGGTTGAAGCGCTTCACCCATGACCCGGTGCTGGTCCACGTGATCGTGGCGCAGACCGATCAGCCGGGCGAGGTGATCATCGAGTTGCTGCCCCTGGAGCAGCAGGCCCGACAGGACCGCGAGGAGCGACTGATCGATCAGGCGCAGGCCAACAAGGAGTTGATCCGCAATCTGGCCCACGAGATCAAGAACCCGCTGGGGGGCATCCGGGGGGCGGCGCAGCTGCTTCAGATGGAGATCGAGTCGCGCGACCTGATTGAGTACACCCAGGTCATCATCCACGAGGCGGATCGTCTGCAGACCCTGGTCGATCGACTGCTGGCGCCGCACCGTCGCCCGCACGTGGTGGGCGACGTGAACATCCACGAAGTGTGTGAGCGTGTGCGCTCGCTGATCCTGGCGGAGTTTCCGCGGGGCCTGCGCGTGATCCGCGACTACGACACCTCGATTCCTGAGTTCCGCGGCGACCGCGAGCAACTCATCCAGGCAGTGCTCAACATCGCCCACAACGCGGCCCAGGCTCTGGCGGACAGGGTGGCTGCGGGGGATGCGCAAATCACTTTCCGTTCGCGGATTGCGCGACAGGTTACTTTTGGCAAGCAACGCTACCGATTGGCATTGGAATTGCATGTCATCGACAACGGGCCCGGCGTGCCGGACTCGATCAAGGACCGCATCTTCTACCCGCTGGTGTCGGGGCGGGATGGTGGTTCAGGGCTGGGGCTGACTTTGGCGCAAACCTTTGTTCAGCAACACCATGGCTTGATCGAGTGCGATAGCGTGCCAGGGAGGACGGACTTCAAGATGTTGATTCCGTTGCCCTGAGTGTGATTGACAACAATTTGACCTGAGGTGGTATTTGCACATGAAGCCGATCTGGATAGTAGATGACGATCAATCGATCCGCTTTGTGCTCGAAAAAGCGCTGTTGCGGGAAGAGCTGCCGACCCGCAGCTTCACCAACCCCCGCGAGGTGCTGGCGGCACTGGATGAGATCGGTGACGAAGACGTCGACAACCAGGGGCCTCAGGTTCTGGTGAGTGACATTCGCATGCCTGGCGGTTCGGGCCTGGATCTGCTGGCCAAGGTGAAAGAGCGCCACCCGGGTTTGCCGGTCATCATCATGACGGCCTTCTCGGACCTGGACAGTGCCGTGTCGGCCTTCCAGGGCGGCGCGTTTGAATACTTGCCCAAGCCCTTTGACCTGCCCAAGGCGGTGGAGTTGATTCGTCGCGCGGTGGAAGAAAGCCAGCGCGAAGAAGTGGCCGAAGAGCGCATGGCTGCCACGCCCGAGATGCTGGGCCAGGCGCCGGCCATGCAGGATGTGTTCCGCGCCATCGGGCGGCTGAGCCAGAGCAATGTGACGGTGATGATCACCGGCGAGTCGGGCTCCGGCAAAGAGCTGGTGGCCCGGGCGCTGCACAAGCATTCGCCACGTGCCAATGGCCCTTTCGTGGCCATCAACACGGCGGCCATTCCCAAGGATCTGCTGGAGTCGGAGCTGTTCGGTCATGAGCGCGGTGCCTTCACCGGCGCACAGACCATGCGCCGTGGCCGCTTTGAGCAGGCCGAGGGCGGCACGCTGTTCCTCGATGAAATTGGCGACATGCCTTTTGATCTGCAGACGCGCCTGCTGCGTGTTTTGTCGGACGGTCATTTCTACCGGGTCGGTGGGCACAACGCCGTGAAGGCCAATGTGCGTGTGATTGCAGCCACCCATCAGGACCTGGAGCAGCGCGTGAAGGACGGCGTGTTCCGGGAGGACTTGTTCCACCGCCTCAATGTGATCCGCCTGCGTCTGCCGGCGCTGCGCGAGCGCAAGGAAGACGTGCCGATGCTGACCCGGCATTTCCTGCAGCAAAGCGCCAAGCAACTGGGTGTGGAGCCCAAGCGCATTGCCGACAACGCCCTGGCCCAGTTGGGGGGCTTCAACTTTCCGGGCAACGTGCGGCAGTTGGAGAACATCTGCCACTGGCTCACGGTGATGGCGCCGGCCCAGGTGATCGAGGCCAAGGACCTGCCCCCGGAAGTGCTTGGCATGCAGGGTGCTGCGGGGGCCATCAACAGCACCAGCTTCCATCCTGCGGCGCCGGTACTGGAGTCGGAGCCTGTGGCTGAGCCCATGGCGTATGCCTCGCCCTCTGCTCACGTGATGCCGGCATCGGTGTTGGCACAGCCGATTGCGATCCCGGCGGCGGACATGATGGGGTCTGATCCAGCGCGTGGCGAGTCTGTTGCTGCGTCAGTCTCTTCTGGCCTGGGGCGCTCGGCCGCCTGGGAGCAGGGGCTGGAGCTGGAGGCGTTGGAGCTGTTGGCCAGCGGCCGCCACGATGTGTGGGACGAACTGACCCGCCGTTTCGAGTCCAAGCTGATCCTGACCGCGCTGGCCAACACGCGTGGCCGCCGCATCGAGGCCGCTCAGAAGCTGGGCATTGGTCGCAACACCATCACCCGCAAGATTCAGGAACTCGGCCTGGAGTGAGTCCGGGTCCGCGGAGGGGGTTGCCCATTGGGGCGTGCCCTCTGCGGCCTTTGGGCCTGAGGCCGTTCAGATCGTGACGATCACGGGGGCATGGTCGCTTGGGCGCTCGTTCTTGCGCGTGTTCCTGTCGATCTCGCAGGCGCTGACCTGGGGCTTGAGCGCATCGCTGACCAGGGTGTAATCGATGCGCAGCCCGCGGTTGCGTCGGAAGGCGAAGTCGCGGTAATCCCACCAAGAAAAGCTCTTCTCGGCCTGTTCAAACAGGCGGAAGGCGTCGTGCAGCCCCAAGGCCAGCAGGGCCTTGAAATGATCGCGTTCGGCCGTCGTGTGGTGAATGGCCTCGCGCAGGCCGTCGGGGTCCCAGGTGTCGCGGTCATCGGCGGTGATGTTGAAGTCACCCACCAGTACCAGTCGGGGGTGGCTTTGAAGCTGCTCCTTGAGCCAGTCCTGCAGCGCCTGCAGCCAGCGCATCTTGTAGTCAAACTTGTCCGAGCCGGGCTCTTGCCCATTGACGAAGTAGCCATTGACCAGGCGCACAGGTCCGGCGTCGGTGTGCAGCGTGCCCGCAATCACGCGCGACTGCTCATCTGCAAAACCGGGAATGTTCTTCACCACGTCGGTCACCGGGGTGCGGCTCAGGATGGCCACGCCGTTGTAGGTCTTCTGGCCCATGAAGGCGCTGTGGTAGCCGGCTTCTTGCAGCGCAGCGGCCGGAAACTTGTCATCGCTCAGCTTGAGTTCCTGCAGGCACAGCGCGTCCACCGGGTGGGTGCTGAGCCATTCCAGCACCTGCGGCAGGCGAACCGAGAGGGAGTTGACGTTCCAGGTGGCAATTTTCATGGTGGCTTCGAGGGTCTGCTTGAGCGCAGAGTATCGTGGAATTCGCGCCGCCCTGTCGCCGGCGGTGCCGATCGCAGGCAGGCGAAAACTTTTTGGGACTGTCTTGAGTCGGGCAAAAAATATGTATAATTCGAGGCTTCGCTGGATACGCAGAGCAACGCAAGTTGATCAGCAGACACGGTGAAAATGCGGGAATAGCTCAGTTGGTAGAGCGCAACCTTGCCAAGGTTGAGGTCGAGAGTTCGAGACTCTTTTCCCGCTCCAGTTTCTGGTGGTCTTCGGATCCCCACGATCAGGAGGTCATCAGGCCCTCTGTCGAAAACGCGGGAATAGCTCAGTTGGTAGAGCGCAACCTTGCCAAGGTTGAGGTCGAGAGTTCGAGACTCTTTTCCCGC